>JANMWT010000591.1:0-6727 GCA_031394145.1 Alphaproteobacteria bacterium
GGCAATGGCGCAACGCAACATCAGCGGCAGCAGCGGCAACGGCGGCGGGTCCTTGTCCGCCAGCAATCCATACAGCACCAACGCCAACCTGAGCGAGGCGATCAAATCGATGCAGGCGAAGAACTACGTCCTCGCCGAAAGGAAGTTTCGCGAAGTGCTTCAGGAGAAACCCAACGAGCCGCGCGCCAATTTCATGCTCGGCGTGACCGAGATGCAGCTCGGAAAATGGAACGAGGCGAAGACCTCCCTGTCAAACGCGGTCAGGATCAGCCCGCGCGAGCCCGATCCCAAGAGCAGGCTCGCCGTGACGCTGCTCAAGCTGGGCGACGCGGAGGGGGCCGCGAAGCAGCGCGCCGAACTCGCGAAGATGTCCGAGGCGTGCAAAGACAAATGCACCAACGCCAAATGGATCGCGGCTGACATCGAAATGATCGATCAGGCGATGGCGGAGCCCAAGCTGGCGCCTGCGCTCTAGTTGTGAGCTTTCCGCCAGACGGTTAGCCGAGCGGTGAGACGGGCGGCTAGCCGGGCGGTGAGACCAACAATCAGGCGGGTCCGGTCACGATCTGGTTGCGATCGTTAAGCATCACCACCGAGGGCGCGTGCTGCTTGGCCGCCCGCTCTTCCATCTGAGCAAAGGCGGCGATGATCACGCGGTCGCCAACCTGGAAGAGGCGCGCTGCCGCCCCGTTGACGCCGATCGCATGCGAGCCGCGCGGCGCCTCGATCGCGTAGGTCGCGATGCGTGCGCCGTTGGTGATGTTCCAGATCTCGACCCGCTCATGGGGAAGAATGTTGGCCGCTTCGAGCAGCTCCTGATCGATCGAGACCGATCCTTCATAGTGCAGATCGCACTGGGTGACGGCGGCGCGGTGCAGCTTGCTCTTCAGCATGGTCAGAAACATCAGTTACCTCCAACACCCGCTTTCGCGGGGAGACGCGCGCAGTCTCGGGTGGCGGGAGGGGTTTCCCCGCGGCAAAAAAGCTGCGCAACCAATGGTCGAGAAAACGCGGGATATGACCCGCCTGCCGACTTGGTTAAGGTGAGGCCAGAAACGTCTGGCGTTCTTCGTCCACCTTCGATGCGCCACCGATACACACGGTTGCCGTAAGGAAAAGCATATATGGCTCAGCGAACTGACGCCGTCCAGTCCGGAGACTGCAGGATCAAGGTCGTGTCGGAAGGATCCGGCCCCCTCGTCCTCATGGTGCACGGCTTTCCTGAAAGCTGGAGCTCGTGGCGACATCAGCTGGGGCCGGTGGCGGCGGCAGGGTTCACAGCAGCAGCGCTGGACGTGCGCGGCTATGGCGGTTCGTCCCGGCCGCACCCGGTCGAAGCTTATGCGATGAAGGAGATCGTCGGCGACCTGCAGGCGATCGCCGACCGGCTTGGCGGCGGCAAGGCCATCCTGGTCGGGCGCGACTGGGGAGCGCCGATTGTCTGGAACGCCGCCCAGGCCGATCCCAAGCGCTTCACGGCGGTGGCCGGCATGTCGATCCCGCATCTCGGCGGCGGCCAAACGCCGGCCATCGACGGGTTCCGAAAGATCTTCACCGACAAGGGCGTCTTCTTCTACATGGTCTATTTCCAGGACGAGGGCGTTGCCGAACGCGAACTCGAAGCGGACGTGCGCACCTCCCTGCGCAAGCTCTACTATGCCTGGTCAGCCCAGGGCGTCTGGCCCACGGACAAGAAGGTTGGCGAGAGTGTGCTGCACCGGTTGGTCGATCCACCCGTCTTCCCGGCCTGGCTGGCCCCTGAGCAGCTTGATTACCTGACGGCGGAATTCACTGCCTCGGGCTTCCGCGGACCGCTCAACCGCTATCGCAATTTCCACCGCGACTTCGAATGGGCGAAACAATTCCAGGGCAAGAAGATTTCCCAGCCCGCCCTCTTCATGGCGGGCGAGGCCGATGGAGGCCCGCGCATGTTCGGCCCAGGCGTTGAGGAACGTATGCGCGCCGCTTTCGACGATCTGCGCGGTTTCCATGTTGTGCCGGGCGCGGGGCACTGGAATCAGGAAGAAAATCCGGCAGAAACGAACCGGCTGCTGCTTGGCTGGCTGAAGAGCCTGTGAGTGCGCCGCCTGAGGGCCTGTTTCCCGTTACGCAGAAAAATATGCATGCGGCGTTCGACTGGGTATTTGCCCCGTGGATCAAGGATATGGGGCTGACAGATTTCGTCGTGCGTGAAGGCTTCTGCTCCATGCGCCTGCCGCTGAACGACAAGCTGAAATTCTACTCGGGCGCCGTCTGTGGCCAGGCGCTGATGGCCGCCATCGACACCGTCGCCTCGATGGCTTCCGCCACCTCACCGCGCATCGGCAAGGGCACTGTGTATCAGCACACCCATTTCCTGCGGCCGGCGGCGAAAGACGATTTTCTCGTGACCGCAGAAGTGAAGCGGTTCGGCAAGGCTAGCGCCTATGTCGACGTCGGCGTGACCTTCGTGACATCGGGCGAACTGGTTGCACACGCTGTGCTGGAATTTGCGTTCTGATGGGGAGCAAGACATGAGCCCGATCCAGATCACCGCCGAGCGGTATGAGCAGGGCGAAATCATTCCCGGCTTCGCGATTCCATCGATCACGCGATTCCTGGACATGCGGGTCGAAAGCCACGACACGGCCGCCGCCGTGCTGTGCCTTTCCTTCTCAACGCGCCCGGAATACGCCAATCCGCACAATTCGGTGAACGGCGGCATTCTCGCAGCGATGCTGGATGACGCCATGAACTGCCTGATCCTCGCGCAGACCGGCGGATCAAAGCTCCAGGTCTCGACCGACCTTCACACCTCGTTCTTCAGACCAGCGCCGATCGGCCCGCGCGTGACGGTCGTAGCGCGGATCGACCGAATTGGTCGGTCGGTTGCGTTCACCAGCGCAGAGGCGCTGAACGACAAGGGCGAGGTTCTCGCCAGAGCAGTGCATACGGCAGCGTTCATCCAGCCGCCGACGAACCCGGCCGGCGCAGGATCCGGCTCAGCATCACGGAGAGCGACATGAATGACCTCAATGGGCGGGTTGCGCTGGTGACGGGCGGCGCCCAGGGTATCGGCGCGGCGACGGCGCGGGCCCTGGCGAAAGCCGGGGCCAAAGTGGTGATCGGCGATATCGGCGATGGCGCCGCTACCGCGAAATCCATCGACGGCGCCTATGTGCGCCATGACGTGACCAGCGAGAGCGACTGGGCCAACGCCATCGCCTTCGCCGGCAAGACGTTCGGTGGGCTCGATATCCTGGTGAACAACGCCGGGATCTTCTGGGTGAGACCGATCGCCATGACGACGCTGGAGGACTTCCGGCGCATGCAGCAGATCAACGTCGAAGGCGTCTTCCTCGGCCTCAAGCATGCCATTCCCGCGATCGCCACACGCGCCAAGAGTTGGGATGGCGGCGGGTCGATCATCAACCTGTCGTCGGTGGCGGGACTGGTGGGTTCCGCCAACACGCTCGCTTACAACGCCTCGAAGGGCGCGGTCCGGCTGATGACCAAGGCGGCGGCGCTGGAGTGCGCCGAGCAGGGCCTCAAGATCCGGGTGAACTCGGTCCACCCCGGCATCATCGACACCCCGATGATGGATGGCGCGATCGACGGCATCTCCAAGGCGACCGGCAAGACGATTGAAGCCGAACGCGAACGCATGGCCCGCCGCCATCCCCTCGGCCGTCTGGGGCGCGACACCGATATCGCCAACGCGGTGGCGTTCCTCGCTTCCGACGCCGCCGGCTTCATGACCGGCTCCGAGGTGGTTGTGGATGGCGGGATGACAGCCAACTAAACCATCCGCCCCTTGGATTTGTGCGGGAAAAACAGGCGCTCCACAGACAGCGTCAAACCTCGGCCGCTGCGCCATTGACGCCTTCCCCCTCCTGACGGCAGATGGCCGCGACGACCGGGCCTGCCGAGAGGCCCGCCCGGCCGGCTATCGATCGACCCCTTGCGGGAGAGAGCGGCTTTGACGTCGAGCCGCCGCCGAAGGCGCAACCGCCCCGGAAACGCTCAGGCACCAGGGACCGCAGGGCGACGAACACGCTGGAAAGCGCGGGTGAAAAGACCCCGCCGCCGACGGAGTAAACGGACGCGAATTGCGTCCCGTGAATCTCTCAGGCTCATCCGACAGCGGGGGCGCGATCGCGAAAGCGACGCCGCGCATCTGTCGGAGACCAGGCTTGTGTCGAACCCATCGGACCTCCCCCTCAAGACGACACCGCTGCACGCCCTGCATGTAAAGCTGGGCGGCCGCATGGTCGCGTTCGGCGGCTATGACATGCCGGTCCAGTACGCCGACGGCATCATGGCCGAACACAACTGGACCCGAAGCCATTGCGGCGTCTTCGACGTCAGCCACATGGGGCCGAGCTTCCTGGTGCTGAACGAAGGGGTTAGCGTCGGTGGACCGGCCCACGCCAGACTCGCGGCCATCGTTGAGACGCTGGTTCCCTCCGACATCGAGGCGTTGACGCCGGGCAAGATCCAGCTCTCGGTTCTGCTGAATTCCGAAGGCGGCATCCTCGACGACCTGATGATCGGCCGCCCCGACTGGGAAAGTCGGCAGGGCATGCTCTACATCGTCGTCAACGCCGGCACCAAGGACCCGGACTTCGCCCTGATCCAGAAGGCCGCCGGCAAGGACGCCGAACTTCGCCGCGCTGACGACCGCGCGCTGATTGCAGTCCAGGGCCCGGAAGCCGAAGCGGTGCTGACGGCGATCGTCCCCGACCTCGCCCGCCTCACCTTCATGACCTTTACCCGCATCGACAGCGCTGAGTATGGCCAACTGGTTGTCGCCCGCTGCGGCTATACCGGAGAGGACGGCTTTGAGGTTCTGGTTCCGGCCCAGCACGCCGAAGCCTTCGCCCAGCGCCTGTTGTCGGATCCTCGCGCCAAGCCGATCGGCCTCGGCGCCCGCGATTCGCTGCGGCTGGAAGCCGGCATGTGCCTCTATGGTCATGACATCGACGCCAGCAAATCGCCGATCGAAGCCAATCTTGCCTGGATGGTCTCGAAATCCAGGCGCGCACGCGGCGACTTCCCTGGCGCGGCGCGCATCCTCAAAGAGCTCAAGGACGGCCCGGCGGCCAAACGGGTCGGCATCCGGCCGCTTGGCCGCGCTCCGGCCCGTGAAGGCGTCGAGGTGCAGTCCTCCGAGGGCAAGACCATCGGCATCGTCACCTCCGGCGGCTTCGGGCCGACGGTGAATGCGCCGGTCGCACAGGGGTATGTTGCGACACCCTACGCCAAGCCCGGCACGCCTTTGAAACTCATCGTCCGCGGCAAGGCGCTCGACGCTGAGATCGCAACCCTGCCGTTCACGCCCAATCGCTACAAGCGCTGAGAGGACCTCACCCATGACCACCTATTTTACCCAAGACCACGAGTGGGTCCGCGTCGAAGGCGACATCGGCACGATCGGCATCACCGTCTACGCCGCCGGCAAACTCGGCGATGTGGTCTTTGTCGAAGTCCCTGAGGCGGGCCGACACGTCAAGAAAGGCGGCGACCTCGCGGTGGTCGAATCGGTGAAGGCGGCCTCCGACGTCTATGCGCCGGTGTCGGGGGACGTCACCGAGGGCAACGCTGCGCTGGTCGACGCCCCCGAAACCGTCAACGCCGACGCTGAAGGCAGGGGCTGGTTCTGCAAGCTGAAGATCACCGAAAAGGGCGAGCTCTCCAGCCTGATGGACAAGGCCGCCTACGACGCGTTTTGCGAAACGCAGGGATAACCGCCCGCCCATGAACCAGCGCCCATGAACCTGCAGCCCGCCTTCCAGATGACCCGGCCCGACGACATGGCCGCGTTCATTGCCGCGCGCTGTTTCGCGACGCTGGTCGTGTCCGGCCCCGAGGGCCCGATCGCCGCCCATATCCCGATGCTCGCCCACCGCGACGCTGATGGGCGGGTGTGCGAGCTCGAAGGCCATCTCGCGCGCAACAATCCGGTGGCGGCGATCGCCGGAACAGGCGTCCGGGCGCTGGCGGTCTTCAATGGCGCCGACGCCTATGTCTCACCGACCCACTATGCCTCGAAGCGCGAGCATGGCCGCGTCGTGCCGACCTGGAATTATATCGCTGTCGAAGCTGCTGGTCGCCTCGAGGCGTTCAGCGACGCGCAAGCGCTGCGCCGCCAGGTGTCGGCCCTCACCGAGATCATGGAGCGCATGACGCCAGCGCCCTGGTCAGTGAGCGATGCGCCCGACGCCTATATCGCCCAGATGCTGAACGGCATCACCGGCGTTCGGCTGGCGGTCGATAGCCTGCAAGGCATCCAAAAGCTCAGCCAGAACCGCGCCGAAGCCGACCGCCTCGGCGTTCAGCAAGCTCTGGCCAGATCTTCCGACCCGGCCGCGCGCACAATCGCCGATCAGATGACCCCCTCCCAGACACGGACGACAACGGAGCCTCCCGCCCGATGAGATATCTGCCGCTCACCCAAGCCGACCGCGCCGCCATGCTGGCGACGATTGGCGCGTCGTCCGTCGACGACTTTTATGCCGACGTCCCGCTCGCCGCCCGGCTGAAGAAGCCGGTCGCCGACCTGCCCAACCACCAGGGCGAACTCGCCGTCGAACGCCATATGGGCAAGCTGGCGAAGAAGAACCGCTCTGCCTCGGAAGGTCCCTTCTTCGTCGGCTGCGGCGCCTACAAGCACCACATCCCGGCGAGCGTCGATCACATCATCCAGCGCTCTGAATTCCTGACCAGTTACACGCCCTACCAGCCCGAG
>JANMWT010000603.1:0-1882 GCA_031394145.1 Alphaproteobacteria bacterium
CACGACGCTGCGCATGCTCTGCGGCCTGCTGACGCCGGATTCCGGCTCCGGCAAATGCCTGGGCTACGACATCGTCCGCGAGGCCGACGCGATCAAACGCAATGTCGGCTACATGACGCAGAAATTTTCGCTCTATGACGACCTCACCATCGAAGAAAACCTGATGTTCATGGCGCGTGTGCACGGCCTCGACCGGCGCCACGAGCGTGTTAAAGACGCGCTCAACCGCCTCGGTCTCAGCGAACGCAGAAAGCAACTCGCGGGAAAACTCTCCGGCGGCTGGAAGCAACGTCTGGCGCTGGCCGCATCGACGCTGCATGAACCGCAATTGCTGTTGCTCGACGAACCCACCGCTGGCGTCGACCCCAAGGCGCGCCGGACCTTCTGGGACGAGATCCACGCCCTCTCCGCCCAGGGCCTCACTGTCCTGGTCTCGACCCACTACATGGACGAGGCCGAGCGCTGCCATGACATCGCTTATATCTCCTATGGCCAGCTGATCGCCCGCGGCACAGCATCAGAGATCCTGAAGCAGACCGGGCTAGTCACCTTCGAAGGCTCAGGTGAGGGCGTCGATCTCCTGGGCTCGGAGATTTCAAACCTGCCGGGCGTCGCGTCCGCTGCGCCCTTCGGGACGACCCTGCATGTCAGCGGCACGGACCGGATGGCGCTCGACGCGGCGCTCAAGCCCTATGCCCGCGCGCCCTTCCACTGGCGCGAGACCCTGCCGACGCTTGAGGACGCCTTCATCCATCTGATGGGCCAGGCGGAGGACAACTACAAATGACCTCGCCTCCGCCACTCAATGACTCATCTCCGAGCGATGCGACTGCCCCGCCCCAGCGGGTGAACCTCGATCGCCAGCGCGGCGGCTCCTGGACGCTTCGCGTGGCTGCCATCCTGATCAAGGAGTTCACCCAGCTCACCCGTGACCGGCTGACTTATGCGATGATCCTCGCCGTCCCGGTGATGCAGCTCTTGCTGTTCGGCTACGCCATCAACACCCAGCCACGCCACCTGCCGATGGCGGTGCTGGTCCAGGACGACAGCGTGCTGGCGCGCTCGACGCTCGCCGCCTTCGTCAACACTGGCTTCTTCGATGTCACGCATACAGCGCGCACGCCGGCCGAACTCGACCGGCTGATCGCAACCGGCGAAGTCACCTTCGCGCTGACCATTCCTGGCGACTTCACCCGGCGCGTCGCGCTGGGCGATGACCCCCAGGTGCTGCTTGAGGCCGACGCCACCGATCCGTCCGCGACCTCCCCGGCGCTTGCCGCCGCCGCCGGCCTGCCGCAACAGGCGCTGGCCCACGATCTGAAGGGCGGGCTCGCTGGCCGCGCGGCGAAGCCTGCGCCATTTCAGGTGGTGGTGCACAACCGCTACAATCCCGAAGCGATCACCGCCTTCAACATCGTGCCCGGCCTGCTTGGCATCATCCTGACGCTGACCCTGGTCTTGATGACCTCCCTCTCGATGACGCGCGAGACCGAACGCGGCACGATGGAGAGCCTGCTGTCGACGCCGGCCCAGCCGATCGAGGTGATGATCGGCAAGCTTGCGCCCTATGTCATCGTCGGCGTGATCCAGACGGTGATCATCCTGGTGCTCGCCAAGCTCCTGTTCGCGGTGCCGATGGCGGGCGGATGGATTGCGCTGGCGATGGGCGTGCTCTTGTTCATCACCGGCAGCCTGGCGTTGGGCTTCTTCTTCTCGACCCTGGCGCGCACCCAGCTGCAGGCGATGCAGATGATGGTGTTCTATCTGCTGCCGTCGATCCTGCTGTCGGGCTTCATGTTCCCGTTCCGCGGCATGCCGCAATGGGCTCAGGCGCTCGGCACGGCGATCCCGGTGACGCATTTCCTCCGCGTCGTGCGCGGCG
>JANMWT010000002.1:0-14558 GCA_031394145.1 Alphaproteobacteria bacterium
GCGCCGATGCGCAGCTCGAGCACGAAGCCACAACCACGCGGCTTTCCGACGATCAGCTGTTCTACGCCCGCCAGCGCGGCATCGGCGAGGAACAGGCCGTGGCGCTGCTGGTCAACGGCTTTGTCCGTGACGTGATCCAGAAACTGCCGATGGAGTTCGCCGTGGAAGCGCAGAAGCTGCTGGAAGTGAGTCTGGAAGGCAGCGTGGGCTAGAACGGAACGTCCTGGGGGCAGTTCGATGGATCGCGCTTCAACCATTCAGGCGCCTCTCGCACCTGCGATCGAGCTGGAATGCTAAGTCGAGGTCGCCTCCGCGCCCACAGCAGTCGGCCGCCCCGCTTCACCCGGCGCTGGTTTGGTTTCATGGCGGCCTATGGCGCTGCCGTCATTGCCAGCGTCGCGCTGGCAATGACGGTCGATCATCTTCATTGGCCGGCCTGGTGACGAAACGTGGCGATTCTCGCCGCCGGCGCCGCCGGCGCCGCCGCCATGATTGTGGCCTGGAAAGAAACCGGTCCGATCCCCAAATTCGACGACGTATTCGGGCGAAGTCTTGTCGCCGTCACCCGGCATGAAATGCGGGCGCGCCGGCAGACGGGGCGCGCAATGGTGTGGCGCGTCCCTGCAGGCGACACCACTCCGGCTTTCGTGAGGGATGCGTTCGACAAGCTGCTCGGTGTCTACGCTTGCGTTTCGGCTGATGCTGATCGGCTGCTCTGGTTCGCGGCCGAACGCGATTGGTGGGGCTGGCCCGATCCGCCGCGTTACGTCGTTTTGGGGTTCGACGCCGTTGGCAAAATCCGCGCTGCCGTCGATTTGGACGTGTGGCCGGCGGCGTGGAATGATCCCGACGGTATGATGCGGTCGGTCGCCGAGCATGCGGCGATCGGCGCTGGACCGTCACACAAGGTAAGCGAGGAATGACACCCGACAAACCCTGGTTCATCCGCCGCGTCGGGCCGATGCGCTACGGGATCAGCCCTTACGCGTGGCAAGGCTGGGTGATCACAGCGGTGTGCATCGGTGCGCTGGCGCTGAACCTTGGCTTCCTAAGGCGCTACTTGATGGCGCATCTGAGCCTCGCCAGCGCCCTGATTGTCACCACCGGTCTGACCGTGATCCTGCTGGGATCGTTCATCGCCATCGCCGTGCGTCTCTCGGTATCTGAGAAGTCGCTGAAGGAGCACGGATTGAAGCAGGACGGATTGAAGCAGGGCGGGCGGAAGCGGTGAGCGATGTGGTTCCGGCCATCTTCACGCCCGATCGTTCCGGCGGCATGAAGGACCTCAAACTCACTCCCAAGGCGGCCGAGGCCCACTTCTGCGCCGAATCCGCGGTGAAGCACGTCTGCAAGTGAAGCACGTCTGCAAGTAGGGCGTAGCTGCGCCCACTGGACATCGCCGCCCGGCCAGCCGAAACACCACGCCAGAACGCTGCAACCTCGCGAAGCCGGGTCGGCGGGACTATCTAGACGGTCAACGGCTCTTAAGCGGCCGCCGCGACAGGACAAAATGCTGGAATTAACCGATCTCCACGCCCGCGTGGCGCCCGACGACGGGCCTGGCCGCGACATCCTGAAAGGGGTGACGCTGAGCGTGCCCAAGGGCGAAGTCCACGCCATCATGGGGCCCAACGGTTCGGGCAAGTCGACTTTGTCCTACGTGCTCACCGGCCGCAGCGGTTATGAGGTGACAGCGGGCAAGGCGACATTCGAAGGCGAGAACTTGCTGGCGCTGTCGCCCGAAGAGCGCGCAGCCAAGGGGCTCTTCTTGTCCTTCCAGTATCCGCTGGAGATTGCAGGCGTGCCGGTTCTGACGTTCGTGCGCACGGCGCTCAACGCTCAGCACAAGGCGCGCGGTGAAGCGGAGATCTCGGCGCCGGACTTCCTCAAGAAATCGCGCGAGGCTGCCGCCAAGCTGAAGATCGATCCCGATATGCTGAAACGACCGCTGAATGTCGGTTTCTCGGGTGGCGAGAAGAAGCGGCTGGAAATCTTCCAGATGTTGATGCTCGAGCCGCGCTTCATGATCCTCGATGAAACCGATTCAGGCCTCGATATCGATGCGCTGAAGATCGTCGCCGAGGGCGTCAACGCCCTGCGATCGCCTGCGCGCGCAATGCTGGTGATCACCCACTATCAGCGCCTTCTCGACCACATCGCGCCGGATCGGGTGCACGTTCTGTCGGCCGGCCGCATTGTTGCGTCGGGCGGACCAGAGCTTGCCATGCGCCTTGAGCGGGAAGGTTATGACGGCGTGATCGGAGAGGCGGCCTAGGCGATGGCCTCATCGACCGCCACCTTGCACCCCCCACGCAGCGCAGAAGAAACTGCGCTGATCGTGCGGTTCGCAAAGCTGCCGGCAGAAGAAAGCCGGCGCAGCGCCTTTGACGCCTTCGTGAAAACCGGTCTGCCGCATCGCCGCGTCGAGGGCTGGCGCTGGAGCGATGTGCGCGCTGCCCTTCGCGGCTTGAAAGCCGAGGCAGCCGATGCCCCGAGCGATCCCCTGCACGTGCTCGGCGGCCATCCGATCTTCTTCTACGACGACGGCCTGCCGCCTCGCGGGCGCAACCAGGAGGGCCTCGAGCTGTTCGACTGGCCAGACGCGCCGGTCCTCGATGGCGCCGCCGACCTCCCGCTTGGCGCCTTGACGGCGGCGCTGGCGATCGCGCCGGCGATGACCGGGATCAATCTTTTCCTCGACACGACAGAACCGCTGCGCCTTCACTTCGAGAGCCGTCATGCAGGCCAGTTTCGTCGCCTGCGCATCACCCTGCGCCGGGGCGTCACCGCGCATGTGATCGAAACCCATCTGGCCGGCGCAGGTTTTTCCGCGGTGCTGGTGGATTACCAGCTCGAAGCGGGCGCGAGCCTGCATCGGACCGTCTATCAAGCGGGTGGCAAGGCTGCGGTCCAGACGGCGATGGCGCGCATCGAACTCCATCAGGGCGCCAAGCTCAAGCAGACCTCGCTCGCGCTCGGCGCCAAACTGGCGCGGATCGAAACGCGGGTCGATCATTTCGTCGGGGGGTCGGAAGCCGTGCTCAATGGCGCCTATCTGGTGGGCGAGGGTTTTCATGCCGACATGACCAGCCATGTCCGCCATTCCCAGCCAGGCTGCGTCACCCGGCAGGATGTGAAAGGCGCTGCGCGGGCGGGCGGCAAGGGTGTCTTCCAGGGCAAGTTCCTGGTCGCGCGCGAGGCGCAGAAGACCGACGCTGAGATGCAGCACAATGCACTGCTGCTGGAAGAGGGCGCCGAGATCAACGCCAAGCCGGAACTCGAAATCTACGCCGACGACGTCCAGTGCGCCCATGGCAACACCGCCGGCGCACTCGATGCGGCGGCGCTTTTCTACATGCGCCAGCGCGGCATCCCGGAAGCCGAGGCGCGCGCCATGCTGACCGAAAGTTTCATCGCCGAGGCATTTACCGCCGCTGACCCTGCGATTGCCGATATTCTGCTCAAGGAGGCGCGGCGCTGGCTGCGGGCGGCGCCATGAGTTTTGACGTCGTCGCCATTCGCAAGCAATTCCCGATTTTGTCGCGGCAGCTCAACGGCAAGCCGCTGGTCTATTTCGACAGCGCTGCATCTGCCCAGAAGCCGGATTCGGTGATCGACGCCATGGCCGGCGCGATGCGCCATTCCTACGCCAATGTCCATCGCGGCATCCACACGCTCGCCAATGAAACCACGCAGGCCTATGAGGGCACGCGCGAGGCGGTGCGGCGGCTGATCCATGCCAAGACGGTCGATGAGATCGTCTTCACCAAGGGCGCAACCCAGGCGATCAATATCGTTGCGGCCGGCCTTGGCCAGCGCATCAGACCGGGCGATGAGATCGTGCTCTCGATCATGGAGCACCACTCCAACATCGTACCGTGGAACTTCCTGCGCGAGCGCTATGGCGCGGTGCTGAAATGGGTCGAGCTTCTGCCCGACGGCGCGCTCGACATGGAAAGCCTTGAAAAGCAGCTCGGTCCCAAGACCCGGATGCTGGCGCTCACCCACATGTCCAACGTGCTGGGCACCGCGCCGGACGTGACGCGAGCGACGCAGATGGCCCATGCCGTCGGCGCCGACGTTCTGCTCGATGGCTGCCAGGCGATCGTCAATCTGAGTGTCGACGTTCAGACGCTCGACGCCGATTTCTACGTCTTCTCCAGCCACAAGCTGTACGGGCCGACCGGAATCGGGGTGCTTTATGGCAAGTCCGGCAAGCTCTCGGCCCTGCCGCCTTTCGAGGGCGGCGGTGAAATGATCGAGACGGTGACCCGCGACAAAATCACCTACAACGCTCCCCCGCACCGCTTCGAGGCCGGCACGCCGCCGATCCTCGAGGCGATCGGGCTTGGCGCCGCCATCGCCTGGCTGGAGAACCTGGATCGCCCGGCCATCTACGCCCACAAGCAGGCCCTGCTGGCGCGCGCCACGCAGGCCCTGCGGGGCGTCAACGGCCTGACCGTCCATGGAACCGCGCCGGGAAAGGGCCCGGTGCTGACGTTCTCGCTGCAGGGCGTCCACCCGCATGACATCGCCCAGATCCTCGACCGGCAGGGGGTGGCGATTCGGGCCGGACATCATTGCGCCCAGCCGCTGATGTCCCATTTAGGGGTGAGTGCGACCGCCCGGGCAAGCTTTGGGCTGTACAACACAGCCGAGGAGGTTGACGTCTTCATCGAGGCGCTTTCTAAAGCGCGGGCGATGCTGTCATAGAGTGAGTTGATGGCTGACGACCTTAAGCGCGATGTGATCGATACCGGCCCGGCGAAAGCCGAAGGCGGCGCGACGCCCATTCTGCAAGCCGAACTCGACCGCATCACCGACGAGCTGATCCAGAACCTGAAGCAGGTGTTTGACCCGGAAATCCCGGTCGACATCTACGAACTGGGCCTGATCTACAAGGTCGACATCAACGACGATTATCATGTCGATATCGAGATGACGCTGACGGCTCCTGCGTGTCCGGTGGCGGGCGAAATGCCTGGCTGGGTCGAGGATGCGGCCCGAAAGGTAAACGGCGTCAAATCCGCCAAGGCCAATCTTGTTTTTGACCCGCCCTGGGACCCCTCGCGGATGTCCGATGAGGCGCGGCTCCAGCTCAACATGTTGTAAGGGCTTGTCGGAGTAATCATCTTACCATTATGGCCAGACGTCCTCGCCCCAAGGTTGTGACCCTCTCCGATGCGGCTGCAAGTCGCGTTCGCGAAGTCATGGCCGACAAGGGCGCAGGCTTTCTGCGCGTCGGCGTCAAGAACGCCGGGTGTGCGGGTATGGAATATACCATGAGTTACGCTCAGAAGCCGGATGCGCTTGACGAGCATGTCTCCGACAATGGCGTCGAGATCATCATCGATGGCAAGGCGGTGCTCTTCCTGCTCGGCTCGGTAATCGACTATGAAACCACCGATCTCCATTCGAAGTTCGTCTTTCGCAATCCCAACCAGACCGACGCCTGCGGCTGCGGGGAGAGCGTGACCATCGTACCGGCTGCGGCCGAATAGCAGGCCGCTCTCGCCGCTTCCCTTATCGTCACGTCTTCAGGTCCGCGCCAAAGCGCGGTAAACCTTTGCCATGCCCCTCTCCTCCGGCTTCATCGAATTCGTGATTGAGCAACTGGGCGGCTTCGGCCCGGTCGAAGTGAAGAAGATGTTTGGCGGAGCATCGATCGGGCGCGACGGCGTCGGTTTCGGCATCCTCGACGACGACGTCTTCTTCATCAAGGCCGACCCTGACTTCGCCGCAGACCTGAAAGCGCGCGGCTGCAAGCCGTGGAGCTATTCGGTGAAGAAGGACGGCACGGTGCGCGACATCGGCTATTGGAGCCTGCCTGACAGCGCCGCCGACGATCCCGACGAAACCTCAAGTCTCGCGCGTCGCTCCTACGCCATCGCGGTGAAGGCAGCGGCCGAGAAGCCGGTGAAGAAGGCAAAGCCGAAGGCGGCCGCAAAGAGAACAATCGCAAAGCGGCCCGCCGCGAAGCCTCAGACGGCCAACCCAAAGGCGCCGGCAAGGACCAAGAAATGAGCGAAACCGCGTGGCGCGATGTCGACCGCTATTTTGACGACACGATCGTCCATGGCGACGACGTGCTGAAGCAGGCTCTGCGCGACAGCAAGGATGCCGGCTTGCCACCGATTGCCGTCTCGGCGACGCAGGGCAAGCAGCTCTACCTGATGGCACTGGCGATCGGTGCAAAACGCATCCTCGAAGTCGGCGCGCTGGGCGGTTATTCGACGATCTGGATGGCGCGGGCGCTGCCGAAGGATGGCCAGCTCATCTCGCTCGAGATCGACCCCAGGCATGCTGCCGTCGCGCGCGCCAACCTCGTGCGCGCAGGGCTGGCGGGGCAGGTTGAGATCCTGGAAGGCCGCGCCATTGATCTTCTGGACACCCTTCAGGGACCGTTCGACCTGACGTTCATCGACGCCGACAAGGAGAACAATGCCGGCTATTTCGCTCATGCCCTGCGGCTGTCGCGCAAGGGTTCGGTGATCATCGTCGATAATGTCGTGCGCGAGGGCAGGGTGATTGACGCCAACGGGCCGAGCCAGGTCCAGGGGGTTCGCCGCATGATCGCTGCGCTCAGCGCCGAAAAACGCATCTCAGCAACCGCGATCCAGACGGTCGGCGAGAAGGGCTATGACGGCTACCTGATGGCGGTGGTGCTCTAGGCTGCGCTTGCCGCCGCCGGCATGGCGTTTTCCAGCGTCACCCGGTTGCGGCCGTTGCGCTTGGAGAGATAGAGGCATTCATCGGCGCGCGAGATCAGCTGGCTCACGGTTTCGCCGGCCGCATAGAGGGAAACGCCGAAGGAGACGGTGACCGCGCCGATCGTCTCATTGGTCGAGCGACGCACCAGCCGCTTCGCCTCGATGGCGGAACGGATCTGGTCGGCGATGCGGCCGGACTGGGTGAGGGTTGTGCGCGGCATGATCACCGCGAACTCTTCCCCGCCATAACGCGCCACCAGATGGTCGGGCAGCGCGAACTTGGTGAGCGCCGAAGCGACGAAGCGGATCACCTGGTCGCCAGTCTGGTGGCCCCAGGTGTCGTTGAACGTCTTGAAGTGATCGATATCGGCGATGATCAGCGACAGGTCGGTCTTGTTGGTGTCGGCCTCATCCTTGCGCAGGCGCAGCGTCTCGTCGAACAATTTGCGATTGGCGATACCGGTGAGACCGTCGGTGAGCGCCTCGGCGCGGGCCTGGCGCAGCGAGGTGCGCAGCTTTTCCATCTCTTGCGAGGATTGCGCGAGCTTGGTCGACAGCGATGAGTTCTGCTTCGACATCTCGGTGGTGGCGCCGGCCAGCACCGAGATCAGACGCTTCAGCGCATCGCCATCGATGGCGGCGTGGGTCAGGGATTCAGCCGCGGTATTCAAGGTTGCGCCATAACGCTCGGTGGTGGCGCCGGCCTTCTTCAACGCATCCAGCGCATCCGCGATCTCGTGCGCAATGCGCGAGCCGGTCTCCATCACCTGGGTCGAGAGGTGGGTGGTCGAGAAGAAGCGCTCGTAGAGTTCGGCCATATCTTCGGGCGAGATTGACTTGCCGGTGGCGAGCAGCGTTTCGATCGCCTGTTTGAGATCGGGTGAGGAATGCGTGAGGTAGCTAAGCCAGACTTCGTAGTTCTGGGGGCTGACAGCCAGGCGCTGATTGCCGATCTCATCGATCGTCTTGTGCCCAAGCGCCAGGCCGGCGGGCCCGATCAGTTCGGTATTCAGCATCACGACACCCCTGAGATCGGCGGCGCGTGCAGGCCCGTCGATCGAATAACGGAATTGTGAAGGGAAGCTGTTACGGATTAACTAAAATTCGAGCCGTCCTTTAGGGAAGCCCAGGCTGCAAAAACCCCGTCTTTTCAGGCGTCCTGCTTGCGTTCGACCGAGCGAAGCAGGAAGGCGGGCACGTGGTCGCCCATCCCCTTGAACTTCGGCTCGCGGGCGTCCGAATCGTCGGCGTCCCGGCGCTTGCCCCTGGGGGCGTCGGTGCGGGCGTCGGTGCGGGCGTCGTTCCGCGGCTCATGGCGCGGCTCGCTGCGTTCCGGGCGGTCGGACCTTTCAGGCTTGGCCTGTTCGGAGGCGGCAGCCCTTGGCGCCTCGTCGGGCTTGCGATCCCGGCCTCGTCCCCGGCCCCGGCCGCGCCGACGGCCCCGGGTCTCGCGCGGCGCCTCGCCGGGTTGTCCAGGATCCCCCGCTACGACGTCAGCCTGCGTCGTTTCAGTTTCAATCTCTGCTGCGACGATGGCAGCTGCGTCTTCGGCGGCTTCCTCAGCGGCAAGGGCGTTCATGGCGACAGGTTCGGCTGCGATCGCCTCGGTGGCGGCGTTTTCTTCGATCGGCCGTGGTTCGCGATTGCCGCGGCGGCCGCGCCCCCCCCGTTCGGGGCGGTCGAAGCGGTCCCGACGCGGGGCCGGGCCCCGGCCGCGCGCCTCGCCGACGGCCTCTTCCATGCCTTCAGGCTTGAAGTCGACGACGTCATTGCCGATGCGTTTCAGCACCGCGTCCCACAGGCGGGCGTCGCCGGGCGAGACGATGGTGAAGCTTTCGCCCGACCGGCCAGCGCGGCCCGTGCGGCCGATGCGGTGGACATAGTCATCGGAATTTGGCGGCGGCGCATAGTTGAACACCTGGCTGACTTCCGGAATGTCGAGGCCGCGTGCAGCGACGTCGGAGGCGACCAGAAGTTTCAGCTCGTGGTTGCGGAAGCGATCGAGCGTTGCGGTGCGGACACTCTGGGGCAGATCGCCATGGATCGGCGCAGCGTCGAAGCCGTGACTGGAGAGCGACTTGGCGACAACGTCGACTTCGCGCTTGCGATTGCAGAACACGATGGCGCGGTCGGTCAGCCGTTGCTTGATGATCGTGCGCAAAACGGCGCGCTTGATCGTGTCTTCGTTCGAGGGGCAGTGGGTGAAGTACTGGGTGATTGTCGTTGCAGCCGTGGCTGGCTTGCTCACCTCGATCCGTACCGGATCGTTCTGGAACTGCTTGGCGAGGCGGGTGATCTCCGGCGGCATGGTGGCCGAAAACAGCATCGTCTGACGCACCTTGGGAAGCATCGAGCAGATGCGTTCGATGTCCGGAATGAACCCCATGTCGAGCATCCGGTCGGCTTCATCGATGACCAGCATCTGGACGCCGTTCATCAGGAGCTTGCCGCGCTCGAAATGATCGAGCAGGCGCCCGGGCGTTGCGATCAGCACATCGACGCCGGCGCTGATCTTCTTGTCCTGGTCGCCAAACGAGACGCCGCCGATCAGCAACGCCATGTTCAGCTTGTAGTTGACGCCATACTTCTCGAACTGCTCGGCCACCTGGGCGGCCAGTTCGCGGGTCGGCTCGAGGATCAAGGTGCGCGGCATGCGCGCCTTGGCGCGGCCCTGGCCCAGCTTGTGGATCATCGGCAGGACGAAAGCGGCGGTTTTTCCGGTGCCGGTCTGCGCGATGCCGGTGACGTCCCGGCCTCCCAGAACGGCGGGAATGCCCTGTTCCTGGATCGGTGTGGGGGTCGTGTATCCTGCGGCCGTCACGGCGCTCAGGATGCGGGGGTCGAGGCTCAGCTCGTCAAACGTCATCAGGTTGGTCTTCACTGGTCCCGGCGGAGACGCCGCGAGCGAATCTCAACGCGCGTTGTACGGGGCTGGGCGGAGCAATGACGGCAGCCTGCCCGGAAGTCAATGCTTGGCAGTGTCATGGAGGCGCGGAAAGGCCCCAAAACCTCGGAAAAAGCCCACTTTTGGCAGCTTGCGACTGACCCCCGGTTCACCGGCCTGGAGCGAGGGCCTGGCGATCGCCAGCGGGGCGGTTGCCGCATTCCTCGCTCCGAAACCATGGTACACGGACGGATCGGCGTGACCTCGGACGGGGGTAGGCGGGATGCTTCGTTTTCAGACAGCCCTGCTGATCGCTCTGGCGCTGCCGGCCAGTCTTTGCGCCCAAGCCCAGACACCGAGGTCGGACCTGCATCAGGAGGCGCCTCGCACCGCCTCGGGCCGCCCCGACTTCCAGGGCGTCTGGGGCTGGGCTTTCCTCACCGGGATGGAGCGGCCCCATGGGTTCAAGAACCTCGTCGTAACCCCCGAGCAGGCCCCGGCCTTGGTCAAGGAGATCATCGCGCATTATCCCGTCGTGATCGATCCTGAATTCCAGTTGCAGGGAGTTAGAGCCCTCTCCGTAGTCGGCGGCGCCATGCGGAGCTCGCTGGTGGTTACGCCATCCGACGGCCAGCTGCCGTTCACCGAGGCGGCCCTGGCGGCGATGAAGCGCGTCGACGACCGCGAAAACCCCGGGTTCGATGATCCAGAAGAGCGCAGCACATCCGACCGCTGTCTCGCCGGCATGGGTCAACCGCCGATCCGCACCCTGCCGGGGTTCATTCCGCTCCAGATCGTGCAGACCAAGAACGATCTGGTTGTGATGGTCGAAGACGTCCAGGGATTTCGCGACATCCACCTGGATGGCGCCCCGCCGCCGCGAGACGTCATGCGCACGTTCGATGGCTGGTCCGCAGGTCGGTGGGACGGCGACACGCTGGTCGTTGAAACGACGCATCTGCGCGCCGATGACCCGACGCGCGAATACATCGGCCGTTCGATCATGGTGAGCCCGCAAAGCCGCGTCGTTGAAAGGCTTACCTTCGTCTCGCGCGACGAGATCCTCTACCAGTTTACGGTCGAGGACCCGGCGCTCTACACCCAGCCATGGCTGGCTGAATTCGTCATGCACCGCTCGGACAAACGGACCTACGAGTACGCCTGCCACGAAGGCAATTATGGCCTGGTCAACATTTTGAAAGCCGGGCGCGTGCAGGATGGCAAGCCGAAGGCGAACTGAAGCTTGAGCCGGAGACCGGAATGGCGCCTGACCCAGATCTCCTCCGCGCGTTCGACATTCTGTCGAAGAGCGCTCCTGCGGCGTGGCGCGAGCTGCGCTTGACCTACCGTCGCTATGATGACGCCATGGACGTCATCACGGAAATGCGCCTCGCCAGCGAGGTCTGGGCGGCCTTCAGCTACGACCGCTTCGATCTCATGGATCTGTTTGAGGCGTACTGGGACCGAACCGCGGGCCAGGACGCTGCGCCGTGGTCGAGCCTGACGATCATCGGCGACCGCACTGGCGTCAGCCGTGTCGATTACGCAAGCGGCGACCCCCACATTCTCGATCGAACGCGCTCTTGCGATTGAACGCCGCGGCGGATTTGGCGCTAGCCTCTGGCGCCGGTCCCTGGCGGAGCTGTCCAGAGGAGAGCTAAGGCGGCGGCAAGCGGCCAGGCGTTGCACTCTCAGGCGTTGCACTCTCAGGCGCTGCACTTTCAGACGTTGCACGTTCAGGCGCAGCCCGTTCAGGCGCTGCACTCTCCACCATCCTGAGAACCGAGGGGGTTGGATAATCCGCCGGCTTTGCGCCATGGGCCTTCAAGAAAGCGTTCATCGCCCGCCAGGTGCGCTCACCATAGCGTCCGTCGCTGACGCCCGGATCAAACCCGCTTCGGGCCAGGCCGGCTTGCAACAAGGCGATGTCGGCGATCGATAATTCATTAGCCGGCGCGGGCCAGGGCGGGTCAGGAACCGGCGCTCCGGCAAACCCGTCGGCGAGCAGGCTCGCTGATACGGCGTAGCGTGAGGCGCCATTATAGCGTTTGAACGCGTCGAAATCGGTGAACGCGAGCAGCCAGCCGCCTTTGGGGGTATCCGGCTGGAAGACGCGTGCAAGCAGGCTGGCGTCGAACGATCCTTCGGCCGGCGCCACGCCGGCCTTCGCCCAGTCGGCCAGGGTCTGTTTCTTTTTGGCGTCGCCGGGTTTCACTCTGCCGGCTGCACGCACAAAATAAGGCCCGCCATGGCGCCAGCCCGCATCCGACAGGTAAGAAGCGATCGAGGCGAGAGCGTCAGGCATGCTGGTCCAGATGTCGGCGACGCCGTCGTGATCCCAGTCGACAGCGTAGTGGGCAAAGGCATCCGGCATGAACTGCGCCTGCCCGAGACCGCCGTCGATCGACGCCTTGGGGTGATCGAAGCGGATCGCGCCCCGCGCGATCAGGCCGATCAGGGTGGTGAGCTGGCTTTCAAAGAACGATTTGCGTGGCCCGGCATAGGCGAGCGTCGCCAGTGATCGCACCGCATCGTATTTCAGCTCGGCCTCGCCAAAGCGCGTTTCCATGCACCAAACGGCAAGGATCGCCGTGCCGTCGACGTGATAGCGCGCCTCAAGGGCGGCGAGCAGGTCGGCATGGGCGGTCATCAGCTCGCGGCCCTTGGCGAGGCGCTCGGGCGAGACGCGCTGCGCAAGATAATCGCGCATCGGAGGCTGGAAGTCGGTCAACTTGCCGAGCGTCGTCACGACCTCGCCATCATAGGCGATGGCGTCGAGAATACGGTGCGCGTCCGAGGGGTCGATCCGGTTGCTGGCGATCAGCTTCGCGACAAAGCGGCTGCGCCACGCTTCGAAGCCCCGAGCATCGAGCGCTGCAGAAGCATGCTTGGCGGCCGAGGATTTTGCACCATTGGTCTTTGCCGAAACCTCGGAGAGGCCGGCCAGCGCCAGCGCCGCAAGCATGCCAAGACCGGTGCGACAAGCCCGAGAAATGATCGCTACGACCGCACGCAAAATTCCCGTCCTCGCCCCACGCCCCAGGTCTCGCCGGACTTAAACGTCCAACTCGTCGACGAATTTCGCGTTGTCCTGGATGTAGCGGAAGCGCAGTTCGGGTTTCTTGCCCATCAGCGTTTCGACCAGCTCGGCGAGCTTGGAGAGATCTTTCGGCAGGCCGGTGGGCAGCGACACGCGCGCCAGCGTGCGCGTCGCCGGGTTCATCGTCGTTTCCTTGAGCTGCGCCGGCATCATCTCGCCAAGGCCCTTGAAGCGTCCGACGTCCGGCTTCTTGCCCTTGAACTCGCTCGCCAGCAATTCGTCCTTGTGCCGGTCATCGCGCGCGTAAAGCGACTTGGCGCCGTGACTGATGCGGTAGAGCGGCGGTTGGGCGAGATAAAGCCGGCCTGCTTCGATCAGACCCGGCGTCTGGCGATAGAAGAAGGTGATCAAGAGGGCGGCGATGTGAGCGCCGTCGACGTCGGCGTCGGTCATGATGATGATCCGCTCATAGCGCAGGTCGTCGGTCTTGAAGCGGGCGCCAAGACCGCAACCCATCGCCAGCGCGAGGTCGGATAATTCCTTGTTGTTCGACAGCTTCTCGTCGCCGGCGCTGGCGACGTTGAGGATCTTGCCGCGCAGCGGAAGGATCGCCTGGGTCTGTCGGTTGCGCGCCTGCTTGGCCGAGCCGCCGGCCGAATCGCCCTCGACGATGAAGATCTCGGTGCCCTGCGCGGAGGCGTCGGAGCAATCCGCCAGCTTGCCAGGAAGACGCAGTTTGCGGGTAGCGGACTGGCGCGCGACATCCTTGTCCTTGCGCCGTTTCATCCGGTCCTCGGCCTGGCCGATGGTCCACTCGAGGAGGCGGCCGGCGTCCTTGGGCGAAGCGGTCAGCCAGTGATCGAAGCGGTCACGCATCGCATTTTCGGTGATGCGGAACGCATCCTGCGTCGACAGCTTTTCCTTGGTCTGGCCGACAAACTCGGGGTTGCGGATGAAGACCGAGAGCAAGGCGCCCGCGGTGCCGAGCACGTCGTCGGCATTGATCAGCGCAGCTTTCTTGTTGCTGATCATCTCGCCATAGGCGCGCACACCCTTGGTGAGAGCCGAGCGCATGCCCGCCTCGTGTGTGCCGCCTTCGGTGGTCGGAATGGTGTTGCAATAGGATCGTGCAAAACCGTCCGCCTCGCCAAAGCCATTGGCGCTCCAGATGATCGCCCATTCAACCGTTGCCCCATGCTCCATCTCGACCCGGCCGGAGAAGGCGTTGGGCAAAACCAGCGCAGCGCTCCCCGCCACTTCGCTCAGCATGTCGGCAAGACCGTTAGGGTAGGAGAGGATTGCTTCGGCCGGCGTCTTGTCGTCGCCCTTCAACAGAGAAGGATCGCACGACCAGCGGATCTGGGCGGCGCGCGAGAGATAGGCTTTCGAGCGCGCCATGGCGTAGAGCCGCGCGGGGCGGAAGTGCAGCTTGTCGCCAAAGATTTCCGGATCGGGCCGGAAGCGGATCTGGGTGCCGCGCCGGTTGGGGGCTGCGCCCTTGAGACGGACCTTCGAGGTTGGTTTGCCGCGGCTGTAGGTCTGCTCGTAAAGCTTGCGGTCGCGGGCGATCTCGACTTCCAGGGTCTCGGAGAGCGCGTTGACCACCGAGATGCCGACGCCATGCAGGCCGCCGGCCGTCTGGTAGGCCTTGTTCGAGAATTTGCCGCCCGAGTGCAGCATGGTGAGGATGACTTCGAGCGCCGATTGCTTTGGATATTTCGGGTGCGGGTCGACCGGCATGCCGCGACCATCATCGCGCACCGTCAAGAAACCGTCGGCGTCGAGATGGACGTCGATCTTGGAGGCGTGGCCGGCCACCGCTTCATCGACCGAGTTATCGAGCACTTCGGCGAACAGGTGGTGATAGGCCCGCTCGTCGGTGCCGCCGATATACATTCCAGGGCGTTTGCGTACGGGCTCGAGG
>JANMWT010000027.1:0-6196 GCA_031394145.1 Alphaproteobacteria bacterium
ATCTCAAGGAGTTCGAACATCGGCGGTGTTCCGCAACGTGACTGAGACAGCGCCCATATTTATCTGGCTTGCCTCATGTGCCGCCTATTCAAACGATGGGTTTGCGATGACGCTGTTCAAGGCGGCGGCCTCCCTGGCAGATGACCCGCGTATTCAGTGTGTGCGCAACATTCATCCTTAGGCCAGAGCTCTCCTGGCTCGTGGTTCCCTCCGTGCCAACGACGATGAGACAACGACCCCCCGGTAGTTTACCCTCGAGGTCGATAGGATCGTCGTTATGGTTATGCCTCGGATCAAAGACATCGATATGGTCGCCGCCGCAGGCGCGGCGACCGAGGAAGGCCGTAGGCCGACGGCGGTTGCCGCGCCAGCGGCGGCCTCGCCTGAACTGGCGGACCGCCCGGTCCGGCGAACATTCACGGCGAGGGACAAGCTCCGCATCCTTGGCGAAGTCGATCGGGCTAAGGGCGTCCCGGGCGCGATCGGCGCAGTCCTTCGTCGCGAGGGGCTTTATTCTCGATCCTGACGGACTGGCGTCGTCAGCGTGATGCGGGCGCTTACGGCGCGCTGTTGCCGTGGTCGCCTCGCTCATTTTCGTAGGCATCCAGATCCGCCGGAACACGGCCGCTACGCGAGCGGCGTCGCACCACGCAGTCTCGGATGCGCTGAACCAGATCAACTTCTCTTTTGCCGAGAACGCCGATGTGACACGGATATTTCTGTCCGGGCTGGTCGACAGGCAAGCGCTAACGACGGAAGAACGCTGGCGATTCGATGCGCTTTGCCGGGCGTATATGCACGTCTGTGAAACCATGCATATGCAGGCTGAACTGGGTGCCGGTGATCGCAGCATCGTCCTCGCCGAAGAGAAAGGTATCAAGACGCTGTTTGCCTCACCCGGCATGAGAGAATGGTGGGAGCAAAACCCCTATGGGTTCGGCCCCGAGTTTCGCAGCTACGTCGACACATTGACGAAGACGGTTGAAAGCATCGACGCCGGATGACGGTCTCGGTTCGCTGGGGCAGGTTGACTGTCCGCTATTGGCCGACTCAGCCGGATTGCCGCCTTCCGGGTTACGGCGGCGCTGGGGCCCTTTGCGGTCGGTCGAGCCGAAGGCTAATTCGCAGTAGATTCGTCCCACGCCTTGCGGAAAGCGGCCATAAGCGGCTCCGCCTGCTTAGGCTCCACCCGCGACACATACCGGACGACGTGAAACTCGGCCGACGTTCCCGGTTCCATTGCGCGCAATCGCTGCACACACTCGGCCGCGTCTTCGCGCCGACCGATGAGCTCGCAGAGTCCGGCCCGCAGAACCAACGTCAGTGGGTAGTCAGGGTTTAGCCGGAAGGAGCGCTCCATCTGCTCGACCGCTTGCTCCATCCGCCCCATGACGAAATGGGCGTGCGACTTGCGCGCAGCGATCCCGTACCCGATGGCCATGCCCGGCGCGATCCGTTCCGAAGCCTCAAGAGCCGCAATCGCCTCGTCATTGCGGCCCAAGCGAAGGCAGGCGTTGCCTTTCCCAAGATGCCCGCCGTAGAAATTGGGGTTCAGGTCGATAGTCCGCTGGGCATGGCGCAAAGCCTCCCGCGGCTGGTCGATAAAGGTCAGGGACACCGCCGCATAGGACAGCACGATGGAGTCGTCGGGCCCCAGCGCCACGGCCTGAGCGACCTGCCGGCCGGCCTCGGCCTTCAGCGTCGCGTCCGTCGCGCCGCTCCAGTAGAACTGCGACGCGAGGGAAATGGCGAGGACGGCGCGCGCCAGCGCATAATCGGGCGCAAGGCTTACGGCGCGGCGGGCCTCGGCGACAGCGAACGGCAGGCGGTCCATGCTCAGCTTGCTGTGCACGGCCATGGAGCGCATGGCGGCTTCGTAGGCCGTCATGTCGCCCGGCTTCCTCAGCGCGCGCTCCATCTCGATCCGGCTCAGCTGCGTACCCAGGCGGCCAGCGACCTCGACCACCAGCTCCTCCTGCAGGTCGGCCAATTCGCTCAAAGGGC
This sequence comes from Alphaproteobacteria bacterium, assembly GCA_031394145.1. Classification (GTDB taxonomy): domain Bacteria; phylum Pseudomonadota; class Alphaproteobacteria; order Caulobacterales; family Hyphomonadaceae; genus UBA7672. The sequence goes on from JANMWT010000027.1 coordinate 2,005, forward strand.
GGTCGAATTTCTGGTTCCAGAGAATTGCTGCTGTCTCTGCCTCGACCAGCTGCACCGTCACGCGCAGGTTCTCCCCCATTCTGCGCACATTGCCTTCCATGACATACCGCACGCCCAGCTCGCGCCCGACGGCGCGCACGTCCATCGCCTTGCCGGTCCATGCCAGCGTGGAGCTCGACGCAAGAACACGAATTTCGGGGCTGCAAGAAACTGCGGCGATAACGTCTTCCACCATGCCATAGGCAAGCGCATCGTCCTCAGCGCCGCCCGAACGGTTGGCGAATGGCATCACGGCCAGCGACGGAACATCTCCTTGCTCGCCCTTCGGCTGAGGCGCAGCCCCGGCGACAGCGTGTGCCATGGCCGCTGCCGCCCGCTCTTTCGCTAGGAACAGCCTGACATCTTCGAGAAACGCCACCCAGGCCCGGTCGCCTGCGTCGCCCTGCCAGTGCGACAGCTCTGCCGTCTGCGTCAGCTCAAACATGATCGGCCGTTCGCACGGCTCGATCATGCAAGGCACGAGCGTCTTGTTGCGATCCGCGAGGGTGGCTTCGGCACGGACCCAGCGGCTATCAACCGATCGCTTGGACCAGAGAACGACAACGGCCTTGGCCTCGCGGAGCGCCTTCTCAGTCACCTGGTCGTAGGCCTCGCCTGTCCGCAGGCCGCCATCCCACCAGACCTTAAAGCCCTGCGCCTCGAACGCCTCGGCGAACAGCTTCGCGCGGGCCCGATCCTCACGATTGTAGGAGAGGAAAATGTCCGGCACGCCCGACCCCGCTAGTATGGATTTCAGGGTTACATGACCGGCCCGGGAAGGTCGAATCTTGCCGCGGATTTCGAAAGATTACGACTGACGCCTTTTGGGCGATCACCCGCCGGGTTCGCAAGGGCAGGATGACTGGCAGGAGTGGATCGACTCAGCCGCATGGCCCGCACCCTATGCCATGAGTGCTGATCCGAAACGCTCCATTCCACGTAACTACGATTGTTGCGGCCCTAACCTTGGGCCAGCAACCATCAGGAGCCCCTGGCATTGCCCCCCAACTCGCGCCAGGGGCTCCATTTTTAAAAAGGGACACTGACCACATGACGACAATAGTGATCATGGGCGCCAGCAGCGGGATTGGGCTTGCGACGACCAAGTTGGCGCTGCAGCGCGGGCATTCGGTTATCGCGTTTGCGCGATCGGCGGGTAGCATTCAACTTCAGCACGACAAGCTCCGGAAAGTTGTTGGCGACGCGCGCGACTCCGGTGACGTACGGCGCGCCATCAGCGGCGCTGACGTGGTGGTCCAAGCGCTCGGCGTTTCAGCAAATGCACGCATGCTGACTGGTCCGATCGACTTGTTCTCGGCGGCCACAGCAACGCTTCTGCCCTTGATGAAAGACGCAGGCGTCAGTCGCTTAATCAGCGTGACAGGTTTTGGCGCCGGGGAAAGCAGATCTGCGATCAAACCCCTGCAACGGCTGGGATTCGATCTCGTTTTTGGCCGCGCCTATTCCGACAAAGATATCCAGGAAAAGTTGATCATTCAAAGCGGCCTCGACTGGACAATCGTTCGGCCCGGTGTCCTTAACAATGGTCGCGGGACAGGACGTTATCGAATCTTGACGCGATCGCAGGATTGGAGAAACGGCCTTGTCTAACGCTTTGATGTTGCAGACTTCATCGTAAGGCAGCTGACTGAAGACGCATACCTCCAGCAAGCGCCTGTGCTTGTGAATTAGGAACGGGAATTAACTCCGTGCTTCGCGCGGGTGAGACCACGCGTCATGATTGTTGACGACGCCGAGGTCGAGCCGGAGAATCAGGCCGACAAACGACAGGAACGCAGCCGAGAGCCAGAGAGGCTGCCCCGCGAACTCGGCAAATATGTCAAGCGGCATGATGTCAACCTTCGGCGCAATGGCAGCGGCAGCGCCTCGACCGCGCCAATATGATGTTACCTCGCGTGTCACGCACACAGCTGCTCGTGTCGACGGGTCGGGCTAGGTACGCTTGGGAGGTTCGCGTGATTGGCGCCGGCGTTTCAGAACGCCGGCGCCTCTGCACGACTAGAGGTCGAAGATATCCAGAAACCGCGAGTGTCGCTTTCCGCCACGCCGGCGATGATGATCGAAATCGTCGTCGTCTTCGCCGCCGCCGTGTTCGAGCTCACGGTCGTGATCCGGGTTGGCTTCGGAAGCCTCATCGCTCACGAGGGATATGAGCTTCTCGAGTTCGCCCTTGTCCAGCCAGACGCCGCCCGATGTCGGGCAGACATCCAGCTCGATGCCATAACGGCGTATCTGCCGCATCGCGGAGCCGTCGATCGGAGATGTCAGGAGAGGCATGGCTGTCTCCTACGCGTCGCGGCTGAGGGAAGAGGGCTGGCTTTGCCGCCGGACAATGCTTGCGACTGACCTCTTCGGTTGGACCTCGCAGCCATCCTTCAGAATGCTTTTCATTCGGTCCTTGATTGACAGCTTCAGGCGTTTCAGTTGGCTTATCCGCGCCCAATCAGGCTGCGGGGACCGCCCTGCGTCGTCGATTTCGTCCTGGACCTGTTGGTGCATCGCCGACAGGGCGCGATGGTATCTTCCCGACATGCGTTACTCCTCTCGTTCAACCTGCGAGAGCGCGATGTTGTCTGGGAGAAAACGTCCGAGCCAACATCGGGTTGCTCCCCGATGCGGTCCGACATCGCAGGCGATCAGCAATCGCTGTTCGCCTGCCAGAGGGGCCCGGTCCGCTCTCTTAGAATGTGGATGCGGCGGCTCGGCTTCAACAAGAGAACTCAAAGTTTCCGATCACGAAATCGGGATTCTGGGATTGCCCTCCGTCTTTCGGGTGGGCCGGGCGCGCTGGTCCACGGGGCGGCTGCGGTCCGTACGATCCTTAACTCGGCGCGCCGATGCTCCGTCAGGGTGGGGGACACGTAGGGAGGCATCGGCGCGCTTAATCGAGCCACTGTTGTGCCTCGAGGGGACGGCGTGGTCTGTTCCCCCGCTCGATAGCGATCACTCCGCTATCGACCCGCTGTCGGATGGCTCAGATTGCGCGAAACCTTCGAACGATGCGCGGAGAAATGCAGTTTGGGGTGGACAATGTCGTTGCAATGGCTGGAGCGGGCGACCCATCCTTCGCCGGAAGCTTTGCAAGTCAGTTGTTTTTGTTTGCAATGCCAAGGCCAGAAATTGCGTCGGTCGCAAGGCGCCAGCCGAGCGTTTCTCCGGCATGAAATGGCGCCAGACGCGCCGCGGGCGTGACGAACGACTCTGGAACGACAACGGTCGCCCGCTCGAGTTTCACTTTGTGGTCGTTGAGTGGAAGGCCATAAAACCGCGGACCATTCTCCGAGGTGAAGGCTTCAAATCGCTCGAGTGCGTTTTCCTCGTCGAAGACTTGTACATAGCTTTCCAGCGCGAACGGCGCGTTGAAGATGCCGGCACAACCGCAGGCCGATTCCTTGTCGCCGATTGAATGGGGCGCGGAGTCTGTTCCGAGGAAGAACTTCGGCGACCCGGATGTCGCTGCGCGACGCAGGCTAAGCCGGTGTAACTCACGCTTCGCGACGGGCAGGCAATAGTGATGTGGTCGAATTCCGCCATCGAACATGGCGTTACGGTTGATCACCAGATGGTGGGGTGTGATGGTCGCCGCTAGATTGCTGCTACCCGCTTCGACAAACGCGACGGCGTCGACTGTGGTGATGTGCTCGAACACTACCTTCAGCGCGGGAAAAGCTTCAACCAGCTGGATAAGGATGCGCTCGATAAAGACAGCCTCGCGATCAAAGATGTCGACCTGGCGGTCCGTAACCTCGCCGTGGACAAGCAGAGGCATCCCGATCCGTTGCATGATTTCGAGTACGCTGCGGAGTTTGCGGACATCCGTGACGCCGTGTTCAGAGTTGGTTGTGGCGTTCGCCGGGTACAGTTTGCAGGCGCTGAAGACGCCTTCCGAAAAGCCCAGCTCGACCTCTTTCGCGTCGATGGCATCGGTGAGGTAGCAGGTCATCAGGGGCGTGAAGAATAAACCCGGCTCAACGGCGGCGATAATCCTCTGGCGATAGGCCCTGGCTGCCGCAACGGTGGTGATCGGTGGTTTTAGATTCGGCATGACAATCGCGCGCGCGAACTGTCGTGCGGTATAGTTGACGACGGCCGTGAGCATGGGGCCATCGCGCAGATGGACATGCCAATCATC
>JANMWT010000032.1:0-4843 GCA_031394145.1 Alphaproteobacteria bacterium
GCGGCTCTGATAGGCGACGGCGCCCTGGACATGGCCGTCCCAGTCGGCCAGCGGGAAGACATAGCGGGCTGTCAGGTTGGCCTTGATCTTGGAGGTATAGGGCAGCTGCGCGCCTTGCAGCGCGACCGCGTCCGCGTTGGCGCAGTTGGCGATCAGCTTGCCGGTGGGCTGATCTGTACCGCAGAAATTATGAGCGAGCTGGGCGTCGGTATAGGCCGCGCCGCCTGAGAGGGTGAAGCTGTCGGTTGGCCGCCAGTCGATGCTGGTCTCGACGCCCTTGATCGTCGCCTTGGGCGCATTCTCGATGATCGTCAGGCTGTTCGGCCCGAGGAAGGAGAACTGGAAACGGTCCCAGTCTTCGTAGAAGACGGCGCCGTTGAAGGTGACCGTGTGGCCAAGCAGGCTGGTCTTCCAGCCCGCCTCGTAGTTCGAAAGCTTGTCCTCGCCATAAGGCCCAAAGGAGGCGTTGCGGTTGAGGCCGCCGGGTCGATAGCCCGTGGAGTAGGTGAAGTAGGCGAGGATGTCGTCGGTGAATTTGTAGGTCGCATTGAGCTTGTGGGTTTCACCCGAACCGGTGACGACTTTGCTGATGTCGACGCAGGGCGCATCGCGGAACTTCGCGCCGGCAATACAGTTCTGCCCGACATCGCCCATGCCCGAGCTGTAGCCGGTGAGCGCGTTATATCCCCGGCCGAAGCCAAAGAAGCCGTGCAGCGCATTGCGGAATTCATAAGCGCGGACGCCGCCGGTCAGCGTGAATTTCGGCGTCACGTCGAAGGAGACTTCGGCGAACGCTGCATCGTCGCGATCGACGCGCATCTGGTCGGTGAGCCAGATGGTTCCGGGCCAGCCGGGCGGAGAAATCTGCGGGCCGAAGCCGGCAATCAGATAGTCCTGCAAGATGAGGTGGGTCTGGCGCTCGAAGAACAGACCGCCGATGAAGCGCAGGCGATCCTCGCCGGGCGAGGCGATGCGGATTTCGTGGCTGTTCTTGGTGAAGTGGTCGCGGCCCAGGATGGATTGTTGCGGCTTGTCGAGGATATTGCCGGAGGCGTCCTGCCAGTAGTTTCCCGAGCCGAAGGCAAGATCGTAGAAGATCGAATAATCCGTGTAGTCGGTGGTCGAATTCACCTTGCGATCGAAATACCCGCCAGAATAAGTGAGGTCATAGCGGCCGATCTTGCCGGTGACGGTCAGGGCCGACTGCATCCACCGGTCGTGGGTTTCATCTGGCTGGAAGCGCCAGACCTGAAGGTCGCCAATGCTCGGCTCGAAGCCAAAGACGCCCTTGCTGCGCTGGTCCTGGCCGACGATCGAGGGCGTGACCGTCCAGCTGTCGTTGAGATCGATCTTGAGGGCGGCGCGTGCGCCCAGCGTCTCGGCGGTGTTGAAGTTGTCCCGCGCCAGAGCGGCATTGGTGACGGTCTTGCCCGAGGTCGGGAAGGTGCGCGCACCGGGAACGTTGTCGATATAGCCCGCATCATGCTGGTCCCAGGCGACGATCCGGACTGCCGCATTGTCGGTGACCGGAAGGTTGATGAAGCCTTCGGCGACATAGCCCTGGTCGCCATGGGCAACCGTGTTGCCTTCAAGGGCGAAGCCCGCCGCGACCTTGCTGGCGTCCGGCTTGTTGGTGATGATGCGAAGCGTGCCGGCCTCGGAGCTGGCGCCATAGAGCGTGCCTTGCGGTCCGGGCAGGACCTCGATCCGCGCGATATCGTAGACGTGGATGTCGAGCGTGCCGCCGATCGTCGTGATCGGCTGTTCGTCGAGATAGACGCCGACGCTGGGCAGCGGCCCGGAATGGTTGGCGTTGTCGCCTGAAGAGACGCCGCGCATGTAGATGCTGGTCTGGTTGGGTCCCTGGGTCTGGAACGCCACGCTCGGCATCAGCTTGGCGTAGTCCTGGAAGTTGGTGACGTTCTGGCGCTCGAGCGCGCCTTGATCCAGCGCCTGGATGCTCATTGGAACATCCTGGATGTCTTCTTCCCGCTTCTCTGCGGTGACGATGATCACGTCGGTCTTGCCCGCAGCGGGTCCCGCCTGGGCGAACGCCGGCGCGCCTGCAAGCGCTGTCGAACACAGGAGCAGGCTGAGCATTCTCGAGCGCATCGGCTGGCTGTTCATCTCACGCGGCCTCGGCATTTTGCCCCCTCACGCTTCCCACTGCATCGAAATGGATATTCACGACGCTTGTCTATCAGCCTTCGCCTCCGCGGCGAGTGCGGGCCCAAGGCCGCGCTCAAGCGGTCCAAGCCAGGCCTGGTAGTGTCGCCAGTGCTCAAGCCCGTCGCGGAAGATGGGTTTGCGCACCTGTTCGGAACTGGCGGTGCGCACCGCCCGGTTGTTTTCGTAGAAACGCAAGCATCCTGCCTCGAACGAGAGACCGCAATAGTCGAGCAGGCGACGGACTTCGCCTTCCGTGTCGGCAACCAGATCCTCATAGACGACGCGGTGAACGCGTCCCGGCAGGGCCTGGTCGAAATGGGCCATGAGGTCAACATAGTCGCGGTAATAGCGCCCGAGTTCGCCAAGCTCGTAGGAGAAGTTCTGCCCGCGAGCGAAATGTTGCTTGAATGCCGAAAAACAGGTCGCCATCGCGTTTCTGCGGGCATCGATGATCCGGGCCCTGGGCAGGATCAGCTGAATGAGCCCGGTGTGCAGGAAGTTGTTCGGCATCTTGTCGATGAAGAAGGGCCGTCCGAGCTTGCGCTGGATCTGCGTCCGCTCGATGTAGTCCTGGCCCAGCTTGCGCAGGGCGTCGCGATCAAGCTCGGCGATAGCGTCGGGATAGGTTGGCGCATCACGCTTGCGTTTCCGTTCGCCGAGCCGGCGGGCGAGGGTGACGATGTCAGGCAGCTCCATCGTCCCTTCGACGGCTGAATGGCTGGCGAGGATCTGTTCGACCAGCGTCGAGCCCGAGCGGGGCAGGCCAACGACAAAGATCGGAGCGGGGTCGTCGAACCCCGCGTCCGCCCGATCAGCAAAGAAGGCCGGCGTGAACAGGGCGCAGGACCGCTTGAGCTGGGCGGTGGTCTCTTCCGCATCGTAATCGATCTGGCTGCGACGGATTTTCGCGCCGGCGGCGTAATGCTGGAACGAGGCGGGATAATCGCCCGCATCCTCGAGCGCCTTGCCGAGCGCAAAGTGGAGGTGCAGGCGGTCGTCCTCGGAAGGATCGGCGCGCGCAAGGCCTGCGCTCATGGCGTCAATATCCGTGGCTGCAAACCGGAATGTCTTGAGATTGGCGAGGCTCCAATAGGCTTCGCCAAACAGCGGTGAGAGCTCAAGACTGCGGCGATAGGCGGTGATGCTGTCGGCCTGCCGGCCCGCCGTCTTCAGTGCGTGGCCATAGCTGAGCCAGGCCTTGACCTGTTTGGGATGCTCGGCGAGCACGCCTTCATAGAGCTCGATCGCCTCGATGTATTCGCCGACCAGGCTCAGCGCCGCCGCCTTGAGATTGCGATAGCCCGGATCGCTCGGGTCGGCGGCGAGCAGCTGGTTGATGTGACCCAGCGCTTCGGCCGCGCGGTTCTGTCGATAGAGAACGATCGCATAATTGTGCCGCGCTGCGATGAAGCCGGGGGCCAGATCGAGACAGCGGGTGAGCAGGGCTTCGGCGTCGCCGTAACGCCCGAGCCGGGTGCCGATCTCCGCCAGCATGCGGATCGCGGCCACATCCGTGGGGCGCTCCTTCAGATAGTCGCGCAGTAGACGCTCGGAGACGGCGAGACGTTCGCCGACCAGGGCCGCCGCCGCCGCCATGAGTTTCGGTTCGTGGATCGACGTCGCGATGTGTTGCGCATAGGCGTTGTCTGCACCCTCCAGATCGCCCTCGATCCGGAGTTCGTCGGCGAGCGCGCGCCAGGCTTCGGGCCAGCCGGGTTTGAGCTCGACCGCGCGCCTGAGCGCCAGGATCGCCGGTTGATGTTCATCGCGCGCCGAGAATGTCAGCCCGAGCTCGTAGTGGGTTTGCGGTGATCCTGGTTGGGCGGCGGCAAGCGCGGCCAGCACGGCCTGGGCGCCGTCAAGATCGCCCGTCCGTCGCAAGCCGGCGCCGATAAGGAACGCTGCTTGCGGATGGTCGGGCGCCACTTTGAGGATTTCGCGCGCCTGATCGACGGCCGTCTGCGGTTGCGTCAACACGAGCCGGGACGCCTGAGCCAGAGCCTCAGCGAGCGACGTGTGCGGGAAGGAAGGGTCGTTCGACGTGGTCACGTCCTTCTGCTTGCCGCCTTCGCCGGTCGCCTGCAAGCCGGCGATCGCCGCCAGCCTTGCGTCACCGCAATTGGAGGCGATTGTCCCGGGGGCGGCAAGTCCGGGGGACGGCAAGAATTGAATTTCCGCGTGGGGTTTCGACCTTCCGATCGCGGCTCGAACGGCAAAGGCCCTCTGGCAGAGGCCGTGCAGCAAAGGCCCTGCAGCAAAGGCCCTGCAGCATAGGTCTGTGGTAAAAAAAGTCGATTGGCGCGACCGGAGGCGCCAAGCAGCCCCTTCTGTTTTGTGCGCGGCGAACGCAGGATCGCTTCAACAAGAAACGATCGGGAGGATGAAACCATGACCCAGCCGTCCACACGCCGGAGCTTCATTGGCCGAAGCGCGCTCATGCTGGCCGCCGCCCAGACGATCGGCTTCTTGCCTGGGTCGGCCCAGGTCGCGCCGATCGACGCCTCCGCCTTTCCGATCGTCGAGACCACAGCCGGCAAGGTGCGGGGGATGGATTTTGGCGGCGTCTGGTCGTTCCGCGGCATTCCTTATGGCCAGCCGACCGGCGGCAAGAACCGCTTCATGCCGCCGGTCAAGATGAAACCCTGGGCCGGCGTGCGCGATGCGTTCGGCCTTG
>JANMWT010000036.1:0-2581 GCA_031394145.1 Alphaproteobacteria bacterium
GCCGTAGGAAAGGGCGCCCGCCTGCGTATCGGCGAGCTCCGCCAGGCCGAGGGTGGCCAGCAGTTCCATCGCTCGATCGTCATAACAAACGAGCGTTCGGTCGGAGCGCCAGAAGTCGAACGACTTCCCGCGTTGCCTCTGCAAAGCCACCCGGACATTCTCCTGGGCACTCAGGCTCGGGAAGATCGACGATATTTGAAAGGAGCGCACCAACCCTTGCCGGGCGACGGCCGCGGGCGAAAGCCGCGTGATGTCCCGCCCGCAGTAGCTGATGGACCCGGAGCTCGGTTGAAGGACCTTGGTCAGGAGGTTGAAGAAGGTCGTCTTACCTGCGCCGTTGGGTCCGATCAGCGCGTGAATGGAGCCCCTGGCGATGCGCAGGGAGACGTTGTCGACCGCGACGAAGCCACCGAACCTGCACGTGAGCTGTCTGGTCTCGAGAATGGGGGCAGGCGTCACGGCTGACTTTCCGGGTCTATTCAGCAATGCCGTCGGCGCGCAGGCATCGCGGCGGGTTCAAACGCCGGTGCGAATGAAGGCTATTTCTTCACCAGAGGGCATTCGCTTTCTGACAGCGGCGGTACCGTCTGCTCCGCAGGGATGTTGGCGATGATTTCGAGCAGGTCCCACTCACCCTTGGACTGGCTGGGCTTTTTCACGCGGACCAGCGACATGTCGTGGGCGAGCCGACCGTCGGGCCGGATGCGGCCGTTCTTGACCATGTCGTCGTTGACCAGCGTTTCGCGCATCTTGGCCGCGACCAGGTCGGCGTCGACGGAGTTCGCGGCCTGCACGGACTTCAGGTAATGCAGCACGGCCGAATACACGCCGGATTGCGGCGCCGTGGGCATGGCCTTGCGCTTGGCATAGAACTTCTGCGCAAATCGACGCGAACTCTCATCGCGATCCCAGTAGAAGGGGTCGACGAACATCAGGCCCTGGGTGACCTCCAGTCCAAGGCCCTTCACGTCGGTGAGGAACGCGGAAGGCGCCACGATGGTCTTGCCTCCGTCGGTCAATCCGAAACTGCGCGCCGTCTTCAGGATATTGGTCAGGTCGCCACCCGCGCCGGCGATCACGATGCCCTTCGCCGCCGAAGCCTGCGCGCTCATGACATAGGCACTCATATCCGGCGAATTCAGCGGGAACTTGACGCCGTCCAGGGCCTTCAGCTTCTGGCGGTCGAGCGCGCGCCGGAACTCATCCTCGATCGCCTTACCGCCGGCATAGTCGGCGCTGACGAAATAGAAGCTTTCCACGCCCTGCTTGGCCAGCGGCGCCGCCAGGCCGTTGGCCAAGCTGTAGGTGTCCATCGTCCACTGGAAGCCGTAGGGTGAGCAGGCCTTTCGCGAAAGGGCCGGCGTGCCCGCGCTCGAGAAGATGATGATCCGCTTCTTCTCGCGCGCGACCTCCTGGGCGGCAAGTGCGGCGGGCGAGACCGGATAGTCGACCGCCATATTGACGCCTTCGTCGAACCACTGCCTCGTACCGAGGGCTGCGACGTCAGGCTTGTTCTGATGGTCGAAGGACAGCACCAAGATCGGCTTGCCGTTGATCTTGCCGCCGAATTCCTCCACCGCGATTTCGGCGGCGGCGACCGAGCCGGGCCCGGAAAAGGCAGCAAACTGCCCCGACATGTCGGTCATCACGCCGATCTTGAGGCCCGCGGCGGGAATCTCGGCGTTGGCCGTCGCGGCCATCAATGCGCATGCCGCAAGTACGGCCGCTCGAATGGAAGTTTTGGTCATGGTCATCGCTGTGTCCTTGATAGTTGGTAATGGGAGCTTGACGTACAAATTCGGGCATTTACGCCGCGGTGGACGTTCTTTGCTTCTTCAGGTGTCGCAGATCGATGCAATCGGGCCTGGCAAACACATCCTCGCCTTTAGCGAAGATCTGGTGCTTCTGGATCTTCTTGGACGTGGTCATCGGAAACTCCGACATGAAGACGATGCCGCCGGGCGACCTGAAGTAGGCGATGCGCTCGAGCGACCACTCCATGATCGACAGGGCCGTCTCCTTGCTCGGCTCGAAACCGGGTTGGAGGATGATGCAGGCCACGACCTCTTCCTGCCGCAACGGGTCGGGAGCCGGAACGCAGGCAACCATCGAGACGGCGGGATGGGCGCGCACGCAATTCTCGACTTCAGCCGTTGAGATGTTCTCGCCGCTGCGTCGCACCATGTCCTTCAGGCGATCGACCCAGAAATAACGTCCCTCCTCATCCTGGCGCAGGTTGTCGCCGGTGTGGTACCAACCGTCGCGCCACATCAACTCGGTCAGTTCGGGGTCGTCGAGGTAGCCGGCGAAAAAGCCCTTGCGAGGATTGTCGCCGGCCCGCCGTACAAGCAATTCCCCGGCTTGCCCCGGCTTCACGGCTTGCCCGTTGTTGTCGATCAGCCGGTACTCGACGCCTTCGATCGGAGTCCCGACGAGGTGCAGGCCGGGCATGCGTGGCGCATGGCTGGAGTTGGAGGAAATACCGAGTTCGGAAATGCCGTAGACCTCGACCAGCGGAAAGCAAAAGCGGGCCTCTAAGGCGATGTGCTGGTTGGTATCGGCGCCGGCGCCGAGGCCGAAC
>JANMWT010000057.1:0-4702 GCA_031394145.1 Alphaproteobacteria bacterium
CGGCGGCGAGATTGAGGCCGGCCAGAACCGGCGCGGTGTAACGCACCTGGGCAAACGGCGCGATCACGTATTCCGTCTTTTTTTCAATGCGGAAGACCTGGTCGCGGCCATTGTAGTTTTGATAATCGACGCCGCCGAGCACCGCGAGCGCGCTGGTTACATTGTACTGGCCGAGCAGGTTGATGCCGTAGTCCTTGAAACCCCAGAACTCATTATTGTCCTGAACGACCAGGGCGCCATTGGGCGGTTCGTTGTTGTCGAGTTGGGTAAAGTGCGCTGTCCACCAGTGATAATAGCCCTTGGCGTAGAACGAGAACTTGTCGTTCGGGACCCAGTCGATCTTGGCGGACAAAATGTCCTCGATGCGCTTGTTGAACTCCTCGGCGACCTGGCTTGGCGCCGCGAAATCGAGCTTCGCATCGGTGTGAATGTAGTTGGCCGAGACTTTCAGTGCGTCGGAGAACTCATAGCCATACTTGGCGCCGAGCGTGGTGACGTCATAGCCACGGTCGCGATCGGTGGCGCTGGGCTGATAATCCTTGTCGCGATAAGGCTGGATGCCGTCGGCTTCATCATGGCTGCCAAACACCGCATAGCTCGAATTGCCGAAGCTGCCGCTGTCATAGGCGTTGACGTGGCGGCCTTCATTGCTGTCGGCGCCGAGGCTGAATTCGCCCTGGTGATCCTTGGTGAAGGCTTTGGTGACGACATTGATCGCGCCAGACGTCGCCGATGTACCGTAGAATAACGACTGGCCGCCCTTCAATACTTCGATCTTCTCAATCATGTGCGAGGGAATGGTGTCGAGCGGCGTCGTCGTCGTATAAAGGCGGTTGGAGATGCGCACGCCATCGAGCAACCAGATCACATCCTGCCGTCGGCCGCCGAGCAGCGAGACGTTCACGTAATCGAAGGCGCCGTTCTTTGGCGCAACATAAAGGCCGGGCACTTTCATCTGCAGGACTTGGCTCGCGTCGTCGAAGCCGCCCTTCTTGATCTCCTCGCCGGTCACGACATCGACACGCGATCCGTATTTCGCAAGTTCGTCGGCGAGTGATTCTTCGAGCTGACCCCAGACGTGGACCGTCTCGACCGCCGGACCCACAGCGCCGGGCGCACGTTGCGCCATCGCCGGCGCGGCCATCAAAAGAACCGCGGCAAGCGCCGCGGTTGCGCAAAGCACCTTCTTCAATTCACGTCCTCCCAGATGCGCGGGGCGGCACAAAGGCCTCTTCGCGCGGCTGAGACCGAGGCTAGGATGCAATTCTAGGATTGTATACAAATTTGGCGATTACGAAGGCCTCAGCAGCGCCTGCACAAAAGCGCTGTCGCTTTGGCGCAACAGCGCCCGCTGCAATCTCCCGCGGATGGGGTGGGTTTACCGCCTCTCGGGCGAGCCGCCGCGACGACGCCGACGGCGCATCAATCCTGGGGGATCCATGCTCAAGCGTCTGTTCGCTCCGCTCCTCATTCCTGGGCTCGCAGCATGCGCCGGGATAAGCGCCCCATCGCCCAGCGATATCCCAAGCGCCATGGCGATGCCTCGTGAACCCAACCCGGCTTTTGCCGGGTGGCGCGCCGATGCGCCTGCAAGCTTGCGAGGGAGCAAGAGTGTCGAGATCGCGGGCTGTCGATCGATCGGTGCGGAGTTCGCCTGCCCTGTCGTCTTCGAGACGGCTGACGGGCGGCAGCTGACCGCCACCGTCACCCTGATCAGGTATCCCCAGCCGCGCAATTGGGTCGCGCGGAGCATTGATCCTTAGGAGCGGAAGACGCCTTCAGGCCGCGCGACTGCGCTTTCCGCGCTGGGCGGAGACCGGACGCGCGATCTCGCGGGTGCGCTCGCCATGGCGCTGCAACATGGCGCTTGCGGCTGAGGCTGCCCCCTCCGCATCGTGGCGAGAGATTGCCGTCAGAATATCGCGCGCCAGGCGGGCGACTTCCTTCTGGCCGACGGCCGAAGAAATATCGACCAGGGCGTTGTCGTGGTGCGGTACGGCCGGCGCCGCCACGCGCAGACGTTCGGCCAGCGTTGGACCTGCCGCCTCGAACAAGGTTCGCACGAAACCGACCCGCAGGTGTTGCACTTCCCTTGCCTGCGCGCCTTCGGCCGCAACGTGATCCATCATGTCGATGAAGCGGCGCATCTGGGCGATCTGGGCGTCATCGGCGCGGGTCGCAGCGTGACGTGCGGCAAGCGCCGCGAGTTCAGCGTGGAATGTTATCAGATCTGTCACCGCCTCGGCCTTCACGCTGCGCACGCGCGCGCCTTTGTTCAGGGCGATGTCGGCAAGGCCCTGGGCTTCGAGCCGCTGCAGGGCGGCGCGCACAATCGTGCGGCTCACGCCATGCGCTTCAGCGAGTTCGACCTCGCGCAGCGGCTCACCCGATTTGAGGTCGCCAAGATGGATCGCCAGCGACAGTTCATCGGCGAGACGCGCTGTCTGGGATGCGTCTTCGCTGGCGCCAGGCAGAGGCATGTAGTGAGGCCGACCGCAGCTCATGTGAGCCTTTCAGATCAAAAGGGCCGAAGCCCAAACTAGTCGCGCTGCGGCCTGCATACAATCGCTTCCCTGGGTTTTGGCCGATGACGTCGATTCTGGCTGGGGTTTTGATCACTCGCCCGACAGGCGAAATCTTGGACGGCGGGCCGCGGCTCTGCTAGAGCCTCGGCCCGAATCCCGATCGGCCAAGACATGCCCCTGCCAGACCCCGCCCGTTATGCCCGTGACGCCGCGCAGGCCATCGGCGCCGACTATCAAGACCTCGACCACGGCGAAAACTACCTGTTCCGCATCGCCAAGCACGGCCGTTCGCTCGTCAGCGGCGCAGGATCCGTCGCCAGCTTTCCTATCAACAGTGCGACCAGCGTCTCGATTGCGCGCGACAAGTCCTTCACCAACGCTGTGCTGGCTGAAGCTGGATTGCCGGTGATCGCCAGTGGGCTGTTCTTCGCGCACCAACGCCGCGTGGCTCTGCGAGGACCGGGCCGTGAAGCGGTGGATGCACGCGCCCATGCGAAGCGCCTCGGCTGGCCGGTGTTCTGCAAACCCAATACCGGTGCGCGCGGCAATTTCGCGGAAATTGTCTCCGACGACGCCGCCCTCGTCGACTACATCGCACGCGTCGCGGTCGAGTTCGAAGCCTTCTTGATCCAGCCCGTCGTGCGCGGAGCCGAGCATCGCGTGCTGATCCAGGATGGCCGGCCGATTTTTCACGCCGCCAAGCTGGCGCCGGCGCTGGCCGGCGACGGCAAGACCCGGTTGGTCGATCTGCTCGCGTCGCTCAATCAAACTCTGGATGGGACCGGCGTCTCGCCCTGGCCGCCATCGGTGATCTCCCTCGCTCGCCGCGATCAGAGTGACGTGCTGAAGCCGGGCGAGCGAATGGCCCTGCCAGGCCGTCGCAACCTCAGCGCCGTCGGCGAGATCGAACGCTTCAGCACGCAGGTCCCAGAACCGCTTCTCGACCTCGCACGCGCGGCGGTCGCGGCGGTCGGCCTGCGCATCGGCGCAGTCGACATGTTCGACGTGTCGGCCGCCGGCGATCTGCCTGATCTCGTGATTATCGAGGTCAACGGCAATCCTGGCCTGAAGACGCTGGAGCTCGCCGGCCGGATGGACCTGATCCTTGCGATCTGGACGGATATGCTCACCGAATTGCTGGAGGCGTGATGTACGGCCTGCCCAAATTCGGCGACGGCATCGGGCTCTACCGCCTCGAGCGATTCTATCAAGCTCACGGCGTCGACACGGCGGGCCTGTCGCGGCGCTCCATCCTCGTTACCGGAAGCAATGGCAAGGGCTCGACTGCACGGTTCATCGCCGGTGCGTTGGCGGGAGCGGGCGGGCGCGTCGGCTGTTTTACCTCGCCTCACCTGTTCGACGTGCGCGAACGTTTCTTGATCGGCGACGCCGCGATACCGCTCGCGACCTTCGAGGAGCACGCCAGAACCGTGCTCGCCTTCAACGCTGGCTTGCCCGATGGCGACCGTATGGGCGCGTTCGAGTTCCTGTTCCTGGTCGCCATTCTCTGGTTCGAACGCGAAGCGCCCGACGCGATCGTCTGGGAAGCCGGGATTGGCGGCCGCTATGACCCGGTCCGAACAGTGCAGGCGAAGGTGTCATCGCTCACATCGATCGAGCTCGAACACACCGAGCTGCTGGGCGCCACCGAGGAGTTGATCGCATACGACAAGACCGACGCCCTCGCGCATGGCGGCGTGCTCGTCCTCTCGCCCGCCATCCCCGCCCAACTGGCTGAACGCATCGCAAGTTATGCACGGCTGTCCGGCAAGACGCCGCTGGTTGCGGATGCGCTCGTCGCCAATGCGCGCAACACCCTTGAAGGCGCAGCGTTCACGCTCACGACACCCGATGGCGACCGGCCCGTTCAACTTCGCCTGATCGGTCGCCACCAGATCGACAACGCCGTCACTGCGCTCAAGGCGGCGGTGACCTGGGCGGGCGCGACCAGCCAGCTTGAGTCCATGATCGCCGGCGTTGAACGGGTGAACTGGCCGGGACGGCTAGAGAAAATCGCCTCCGATCCCGATCTCTGGATCGACGTCGGCCATACGCCGCGCGCCGTCGATCTTGTCACCGACGCCTGGCTCGAGCTGGTCCCGCGCGCAAAAACGCTGGTGATCTTCGGCGTCTCGGCGTCAAAGGAAGTGGATGCGATTGCGCGTATTGTCGCGCGC
>JANMWT010000073.1:0-15593 GCA_031394145.1 Alphaproteobacteria bacterium
AAGACGCTGGGGCCCGCTTGGGTCTCCCACGAGCCGTAGGGCGCCGAACCCACGCCAAGATGCTCGACATACCAGGCGCTCATCGCCTTGGGATCCTTCGCGCGAAAGAAGAACCCGCCGATCCCCGTAACGCCCATGCCCGCCTAGCCATCCTCACACAACCGAAGTCGCCAGGACGCATATCAGAAGACCGGCCCGCGCGCACGGTTGCGCTGGGTGCGCGCTGTCCTCCTCTTCGCCATCCGCATCGCCAAAATCATCAGCCTCTGTTTCAGCCGACTTGTCCCCGATCCAGTCTTTGGTCCCTGAACCCGTTTTTGGTCGCCGATCTCGTTTCTGGGCCTCGATCTAGATTTTGGCGGCCTTGGCCCTGGTCCAGGCGTAGAGGCTGAGGATCGTGGCGAGGAAAGCGATGACGCCGACGATCATCGCCGGCCAGGGGGCGCCTGCCGGAATGAGACCAAACGGCTCGGCATTCTGGGTCGAGACGATGACCGCCGCGGTAAAAACGCCAAACAGACTTTCGCCAACGATCATGCCTGAGGCCAGGAGAACGCCGAGGCGTTTTGCGGTTTCGGCGTAAGCCGACTTCGAGACCCAGTCGTCATAGATCTTGCCCGCTAACGCCCCGACCACGACCGCGATGCTCGTCGCGACCGGAAGATAGATGCCCATTGCGACAGCCAAGGGCGGCGCCTTCAACTTGGCGCGGGAGGCGCGAACCAGGATCTCGTCGACGACGACCAGGGCAGCACCTAGCCCGGCGCCGATCCCGATCAGGTCCCAGCGCAGATTGCCATTGATAACGCCGCTCGCCAGCGCCGAGATCAGCGTCGCCTGCGGCGCCGGCAAGGGTTTGGCGTCCGCGACGCTCGGCGCCGGGCCGCCAGTGAACCCATAGGCGCCGTTGAGCAGGTCGAGGATTGGCGGGATGACCAGCGAGCCGGCGATGACGCCTACGATCAACGCCGTCTGTTGACGCCAGGGCGTTGCACCAACCAGCTGACCCGTCTTCAGATCCTGCAGGTTGTCGTTTGAGATGACCGAGATCGAGAAGACGATCGCGGTCATCATCAGCGCAAAGGCGATGATCGCAGGGTCGGCCGGAATGTTGAGCAGCTTCATGGCGCCCAGCATCAGCAGCGCCGCAGTGATGATGGCGAGGATGCCGACGCCTGAGACCGGGCTGTTCGAGGACCCGATGAGCCCAGCCATGTAGCCGCAGACAGCGGCGACGATGAAACCGATGACGACGACATAGATCAACCCGCCGGCGATCAGCGCCGGGGTCTGCGCCGACAACGGCGAGCCTTGGGTAAATGACCAGAGCAGGACGCCGATCGCCGCAAGCACAATGAGCGACAGGATGCCGACCAGTCCGATCGGAATGTCCTGCTCGGTGATGTCGAGCGCCACCTGGCTGGCGCGCTTGCGCTGAGCCGCCAGCGCTGAAGTGACGCCGCCGACCAGCGGGCCGATGAGCTTGATCAACGTCCAGATGGCCGCAACGCCGATCGCGCCTGCGCCGATGAAACGGACTTGTTTTGCCCACAGCGTGGTTGCAACCACCTCGGCCGAACCTTCGACATGCTGCATGGCGGTCATCACCGGCACCGCAACGCCCCACGCGATGACAACGCCCGTCAGCATGGCCAAGCCGACGGCGAGGCCGACCAGGTGTCCTGCTCCCAGGAGCGCCAGCGACAGACCGCCGCCGATACCGGTCGCACCGCCGCCAAGCGCGGCCGGCAGCCGGACAAAGACAGCCGCCTCGGCGACGAAGACGCGCGCCGCCGCCAGAAAAGCGAAGAGGGCGGAGATAACCGAGCCGACGATGACGGTGAGCAAGCCAGCCTTGTTCTCGCGAACCGCGGCCTCGGTCTGATCGGCGCCGCGCGATCCGACCCTCAAGACCTCAGCGGCGGCGACGCCTTCGGGGTAAGGCAAGCGGGCATTGATCACCAGCGCCCGACGAAGCGGGATGGAGAAGGTGACGCCCAGCACGCCGCCAAGGGCGCAGATCAGAAATGACTGCCAGAAGGGAAAGCCGGTCCACCAGCCAACCATGACCAGCGCCGGGAGGACGAAGATGATCGACGACATGGCCCCGCCGACGGAGGCGACGGTCTGAACCGTCATGTTCTCCCAAATCGTCGAGGTGCGGAACGCGCGCAGCAAAGCCATGGAAATGACGGCGGCGGGGATGGCCGAAGCGAAGGTCAATCCAACGCGAAGCCCGAGATAGACGTTGGCGGCCGTGAACACGAGCGTGAGAAGGCACCCGAGGACCAGCGCTCGCCCGGTCAGCTCGATCCGTTTGGTTGGCGCGATCGGCGGGGAAGCGGGGGATGCAGCAGCGCCGTTGGTCAAGGGGAAGGCCTCCTGGGTTTAAGGCAGGTTGGCCGAAAGTCGGTTGAGCGACAATGACGTGGTGCGTGGCGGCCCCAGAATTCGTGCCTGGAGCGAGGGTTGCTCTGGAAGGGATGGATACCAACCATCGCTTCTGGAGCTGGCCCGCGATGAAACGCTCACCCGCAGCCCTTGCTTTCTGTTTTCTGATGGCCGGGGGGACGGCCCTCGCCGACCCATCGCAGGCGCCTCTCGACGGCATGCGCTTTCAAGACGCCGCGGCGCCCGGCGCGATCACCGATGCAGCGCACCGTGGTCTGGCCGTTCAGGCCTTGCAGAGCGATGAGGCGGGTGAGACGGCTGGCGTCGCTTAACCGGCCGCCAAGGTCAGCTCGGCTGGCCTGGCGCCTTGAGGCCTTCAAGCACAGCCTGGAAGCACGAACACTTCGCGAGGTCCTGGCAAGCCAGCGCCTCGAGGCGGTCGAGCAGGCCGGCCGTCAGAATGTCCTGTTGCGGACGATCGAGGACCAGGGCGGCCAGCTTGACGGCGCGCGCCTGGGCGTGGGTCAGGCGGATCGTCGTCTTGTAGGCAATCGCCGAATGCTCCACCGGGGCTTGCGGCCGGCTCGCGACCCAGCCCGTCCCGTCGAGGTCGGCGGCATGGGTCGGCTTCTTGGCGGGCCAGACGGGCGTGTCCTGCAACCGCACTTTCACATTTGCAGGATCCGCACCGATCACCGTCGGCGGCGCCGGCGGGTGTGCCGGTTGGGGCGCGGCCAGCGCCGCCGCGTCTGACGGCGAGGCCGGGAAAGACACTGACGCCTTGGTCGCCGACTTGACCGGCGGTTGCCACGGCATCGAGCCAAACCGAGGTTCGCCGCTCGGCTTTGCCTCGCCCTTCCGGGCAAGCAAGCTGGCGTTGAGAGAGGCAAAAGAGGGGTTGGTCATGCGCTTCTCTTCCGATGGTTCGACGGATCGCGTGGGCGTCTTCTTCAAGGCGTCGAGCGACGACCGAAGGATCGGGGCAGGCGCCGGTCAACCACCCCGGTCGGCGGTCCGCGATCCGACTTGCGACGGTCCAGCTTCACCGGCTTGGGCAGTTCGATGTTGGTTGTCGGCCGCGCCGCCTGAGGGGAAGGCTTGACCGCGGCCCCGGCCTGACGTCGGTCCATCGTCGCGACCGCGACGCTGGCCCAGGTCGGCAGATCCGGCTCCCAGTCATCCTCCTCGTTGATCGAAGCGGCGGCCGCGCTGGCGGCTGCCGCAACCGGGAGCTGCGGGGCCGAGGCGGATTCAGGCGTCAGCACGATGGTCGAAAAATCGGCGCGCGGCTTTTTCGCCCAGTGCGGATCAAGCCCGCCGTTTAGACGCGCCAGGCGGTCGCGCAGATAGAGCCAGAGGGCCGAAATTTCCTTGGCCGACTTGGACTCGGGCTGGATATCGCCAACCGTGCGGCCGTCGATCATCGATGCTGCGAAGTCGACGCGGTGATGCAGCGTCACCGGCGCGACGACGCCATGCTGCGACAGCGCTACGGCGGTTTCCGAGGTGATGCGCGCGCGCGGCGTCGCCGAGTTGACGACGAACACCAGCGCCTTGCCCAGAGAATCCGCGATATCCACGGTCGGGCCGACCGCGCGCAGATCGTGCGGGCTGGGCCGGGTTGGCACGACGACCAAATCGGCGCGAGCGACGACGTGGGAAATCGTCTGGGTCACGGCCGGCGGCGTGTCGATGACAATCAGTTTGAAGCCGAGGCCCTTGAGATGTTCGAGGCACCCGTCGAGCTCATCGAGGGAGGCGTGCGCGAAGGCAGGCGTGGACGCCGCGCGGGCATTCCACCATTTCGCAAGGCTCCCCTGCGGGTCGGTGTCGATCAGGGCGACCGGGCCATCGCCCGCTCGCTCGGCCTCCACCGCGATATGTCCCGAGAGGGTGGTCTTGCCAGACCCGCCCTTCTGGGACGCGAAGACGACAATCCGGACGCTTTCCGCCATAGATACTCTCCGGCTCCCGCTCCCGTGGACCAAATGGCGCACGGCTCGAGACATGCCGGATGCTGAGGGATCGGCCTTTAGCGCTGGCTTGTCGCCGAGCGTGCAAATCCGGCGCGGACGTTAACCCGAGGCCGGCCCAAACGGCAGGGTCGTTTAGGATTGTGAGCCTTCAGGCGGCGGGGCGCTTCCGGGGCATTCTTCACCGACGCTCACCATTAGCCAGCCAACATGGACGGAAGGAAATTTACTTCCTTTTGGCCGTTGCAATGCCGGCCGGCGGGTTTTCCGATGGATTTGCCGGTGGAGCGCCGGTGGAGCGCCGGTGGATTGCCGGTGGATTGCCGGCGGAATTACGGGCGGATTTATCGGGCC
Source organism: Alphaproteobacteria bacterium (assembly GCA_031394145.1). Taxonomy (GTDB): domain Bacteria; phylum Pseudomonadota; class Alphaproteobacteria; order Caulobacterales; family Hyphomonadaceae; genus UBA7672. Next base: position 4,719 of record JANMWT010000073.1, read on the forward strand.
GCGCCCCGCCCAAATTGTCGCATCCAGGGATGATCGTTTGCGATGGCCCGGTTTTGTCTCTATTTAGAATCCTTATAAGACTGGTTCGCAAATAGAGCTGTCGCCCAACCCGCCAAAGGATTTGCAGATGCTCGGACGCCAGGTCCCGGACGTAACTTTCAAAACCCGCGTGCGTGACGAGCGCATTGGCGGGCCAAACCCCTTCCGCTGGGAGGACAAGACCACCGCCGACTATTTCAAGGGCAAAAAGGTGGTGCTGTTTTCTCTCCCCGGCGCCTTCACGCCGACCTGCTCGACCTACCAGCTGCCCGACTTCGAAAAGCTGGCGCCAGAGCTCAAGGCCAAGGGCGTCGAGGACATCTACTGCGTCTCGGTCAACGACGCCTTCGTCATGAACCAGTGGGCGAAAAGCCAGAACCTGGAGAACATCAAGGTCATCCCGGATGGATCGGGCAAGTTCACGCGCGGCATGGAGATGCTGGTCGACAAGGACAATCTCGGCTTCGGCCATCGCTCGTGGCGCTACGCTGCCGTCGTCGAGAACGGCAAGGTGACCAAGTGGTTCGAAGAACCCGGCCGCACCGACAATTGCGCCGATGACCCCTATGGCATGAGCTCGCCACAGAATGTGCTGGAGAGCATCTGAGGTTTGGCGGACGGGCTTGCCCGTCCGTTACTTTTTCCCTGCCTGGCCGGTCACCTGGATGTTGAGCTCACGCAATTGCTTGGCGGTGACTTCACCTGGTGCGCCCATCATCAAATCCTGCGCCTGCTGGTTCAGCGGGAAGGCGATGACTTCGCGCAGGTTGGAGACGCCCGCCAGAAGCATGACGATGCGATCCACGCCCGGGGCCGAACCGCCATGCGGCGGCGCGCCATAGCGGAAGGCATTCAGCATGCCGCCGAACTTCTCTTCCACCACGTCCTTGCCATAGCCCGCAATCTCGAACGCCTTGAGCATGATCTCGGGCTTGTGGTTGCGGATCGCGCCCGACGACAGCTCCACGCCATTGCAGACGATATCGTACTGGAACGCTGTGATACCTTCGATCGTGTCGCGGTCGGCATTGTCGAGCTTCAGGAAGGCTTCGTGGTCGTAGTTCGGCATCGAGAACGGGTTGTGCGAGAAGTCGATCTTCTTCTCTTCCTCGCTCCACTCGTACATCGGGAAATCGACGATCCAGCAGAACTTGAACTGGTTCTCGTCAACCAGCCCAAGCTCGCGGCCGACGCGGTTCCGCGCCTCGCCGGCGAATTTGTAGAAGCCGGACGGCAAGCCGGCGACGAAGAAACAAGCATCGCCGGTTTTCAGGCCGAACTGCTTCTGGATCTGGGCGACGCGTTCCGGCCCGATGTTCTTGGCGATCGGGCCGGCGCCGCCCTCCTCGCCCTCACGCCAGAAAATGTAACCGAGGCCAACCTGGCCTTCACCCTGCGCCCATGAATTCATCTTGTCGCAGAAGGCGCGCGATCCGCCAGCCGGCGCGGGGATCGCCCACACCTGGTTCTTGGCGTCCTTGTCGAGAATGCCGGCGAACACCTTGAAGCCCGAGCCGCGGAACGCCTCTGAGACCTCGCCCATCTCGATCGGGTTACGCAGATCTGGCTTGTCTGAACCGTAAAGCCGGATCGAGTCAGCGTACTTGATCTGCGGAAATGTCCCCGCCTTGGTCACCGGCTTGGCGTTTCCGAATTCCTCGAACACGCCAGCGAGCACCGGCTCGATCGCCTGGAAGACGTCTTCCTGGGTAACGAAGCTCATCTCGAAATCGAGCTGGTAGAATTCGCCGGGCGAACGGTCGGCGCGCGCATCCTCGTCGCGGAAGCACGGTGCGATCTGGAAATAGCGGTCGAAGCCTGCGACCATCAACAGTTGCTTGAATTGCTGCGGCGCCTGCGGCAACGCATAGAACTTGCCGGGGTGCATGCGGCTCGGCACGAGGAAGTCGCGCGCGCCTTCCGGCGAGGACGCGGTCAGGATCGGCGTCTGGAATTCCTGGAAGCCCTGGTCGATCATGCGGCTGCGCAGGCTGGCGATCACCTGGCTGCGCAGGATCACCGACTTGTGCAGACTGTCCCGACGCAGGTCGAGGAAACGGTATTTTAGCCGGATGTCCTCGGGGTAGTCAGGCTCGCCGAAGACCGGCAGCGGCAGTTCTTCCGCCTCGGACTGGACGGCGACCTCGGCCACCTTCAGCTCGACCTGACCGGTCGCTAGGTTGGCGTTCACGGTCGAGCCCTCACGGGCCACCACCTCGCCGGTGACCGTGATCACGGTCTCGACACGGAAGCGTTCGAACCTGACGAATTGCGGGTTCGCTGGCGTAACCACGCACTGGGTCAGGCCATAGTGGTCGCGCAAGTCGATGAACAACAGGCCGCCATGGTCGCGCTTGCGATGCACCCAGCCCGAGAGCCGGACCGTCTTGCCGACGTCCTCGGCGCGCAGCTGGCCGCAGGTATGCGTCCTGTAGGCGTGCATTAGGATTAGACTCCTGATAGGCGGCCAAAGTAGGCGAGACTTCGCCACACTTGATTTGATGGGCCGGACAAGCGCATGTCGCCGTCAAGCTTGTCAATATCGCCCGCATCGCCGGGACAAGGAGACCAGAGTTTGACCGACGACGAGGCCGGCCCGATCCGGCTCATCACCGACACAGCCTCGCTCGCGGCGGCCTGTGAAACGCTGGCGGACGGTGACTTTCTGGCCCTGGATACCGAATTCCATCGCGAAACCACCTACTGGCCGGAACTCTGCCTGGTGCAGGCGGCGAACGCCGACTTCGATATCCTGGTCGATCCCCTCGCGAAGGATCTCGACCTTGCGCCGCTTTTGAAGCTGATCGCCGACAAGTCGCGCGTGAAGGTGTTCCACGCCGCCCGGCAGGACCTCGAGATCTTCGTGCGGATCATGGGCGAGGTGCCGACCCCGATCTTCGACACGCAAGTCGCCGCCATGGCCTGCGGGCTCGGCGATTCGATTTCCTACGAGAACCTGGTCAGCCGCGTGGTGAAGGGGACGGTCGACAAGTCCTCGCAGTTCACCGACTGGCAACGCCGGCCGCTGTCGGAAAAACAGCTGCGCTATGCCCGCGGCGACGTCACCTATCTGCGCCGCATCTACAAGGTGCTTCACGAGAAGCTGGTGAAACAGGACCGGCTCGAATGGATCGCCGACGAGATGGCGGCGCTGACTGATCCGCAGATCTACGCCTTCGACCCAAAACAGGCGTGGAAGCGTCTCAAGCTGCGCAAGTACAAGACCGATTATCTTGCCGTGCTCGCCGCCGTCGCCGAGTGGCGCGAGACCGTGGCGCAGGAAACCGACAAGCCGCGCGGGCGTATCCTCAAGGACGACGCGATCCAGGAGATCGCTCAGCAAAAACCTCGTTCCGGCGAAGCAATCGAGCGCCTGCGCGCTGTGCCAAGCGGTTTCTCACGCTCGCGCCACGGCCAGTCTCTGGTTGCCACGATCAACGCAGCGCTCGATCACCCGGACAAGTATGCGCCGGATGTCGAGCGTCAAGAATCGAGCGGACCGCCGCCAGGCGCCCTCACCGAACTGCTCAAGGTTTTGCTCAAGCAGGTCGCCGACGAGAACGATGTCGCCACCCGGCTGATCGCCAACGCCTCTGACGTCGAACGCATCGCTCGCGAAGCCCATCCGGACGTGGCGGCGCTGCGCGGCTGGCGTCGCGAAGTGTTTGGCGAAAAGGCGCTGGCGCTGAAGGCCGGCAAGGTGGCGCTGGCCGCCTCGCCCAGCGGCGTGCGGGTGATCGAGGTCTGAAACGCTAGCTTGTCAGCGCGTGGCTGAACCCCAATTCCTCGGCGGCGTGCTGCAGACGGCGCTCGACCGCCTCGGAGACCAATGAGCGATATTGCGGAGCGACTTTCAGCTCGAGCGCCTTGCCATCGCATTTGAGCTTGGCCTGGCGCAGCAGCCCGGCCGAACGCCCTGAAAAATCTGCCGCCAGGCGCATCAACGAGCCAAGCGCCCGTGCTCGGCCGGCGGTGCCCTTGTCGAGCAGCCGCTCGCTGACATCGTTCTTGACGCCGCGTTTGAACCGGGTGGCGACCGCAAGCGCAAGAGCGGCCCGGTCCTTGTGGGTGAGCCCCGGCAGCGGCGCCCGGGCGACGAGATCAAAGGCCAGATCGGCGCGGTGATCCGGATGCAGCAGAGCGCCGATATCGACCAGCCGGCAGGCAGCGGCGCACAGGCGCGGCGGCAAGGTGTAGGTTCCTGCTTCCGCCAGCCATTCGACCAGCGCTGCGCCGAATTCGGCGGCCGGATCATCGCTGTCGATCAAGGCGTCGAGCCCCGCCTCCAGCGGGTCTTCCAGCCGTTCGGCCTCATCCATGTTGTCGAAGATGATGCCCTCGCGCACGCCATAGGAGGAGACCATCACATTCTTGAATTTACCGATCTCGATCACTGCAGCCAGCACGGCGGCGGCGTAAGGAATGGTCGCGGCCCGCCGCTTGGCCACCTCCTGCACCAGGTCGCTGTGCTTCTTGCCGACCATCAGATCGCCAAGCAGCGTCAGCAGTTTCGAGGCGTCGATCTCGTAATTCTGCAGCATGTGCAGCGGCGCGCGCGTCAATTCCATGTGCAAGGTTGCAATCGACCGCCAGGCGCCGCCGACGGCGTAAAACGTGGCACCGGTCTTCTTGAGCTCGGGAGCGCCGGCAAGGACGTCGCGGATGCGGGCGCTGATCTTGTCGGGGTTGTAAGAACCGCCGGTGTCGAGCGCCAGAGGCCCGAGCGGATAGGTCGAGCCCCCGTCATACTGGCCGTTCTTGAGGCGCGCGAGTTCGAGGCTCGATCCACCGAGATCGCCGACAATCCCATCGACGCCCGGGCTGCCGGCGAGCACGCCTTGAGCCGCATAGCGCGCCTCATCATCGCCCGAGAGGATCCGCAGCGTCAGGCCGGCCTCTTTCTTGACGCGATCGCAGAACGCTTTGCCGTCACTGGCTTCGCGCACGGCGGCGGTGGCGAAGGCAAACAGCGTGTCGACTTTCTGTGCGCGGGTGATGGCGGCAAACCGGGTCAAGGCGCCCAGCGCCAGTTCGACGCCTTCCTTGCTGAGTTTGCCCGACGAATTGAGGCCGCGACCAAGTCCCGCGAGCACTTTTTCATTGAACCGAGGCTGCATGGCGCGCCCGCGAACATCGTGGACGACCAGGCGGACAGAGTTGGAGCCGACGTCGATCACCCCGATGCGTCGCCAGCGCATCGCGCGGCCGGCGGCCTTCGATCGGGTCGCGGACGATGCCAGCATCAGCGGGGCTCTGGTCCTCTCTCGTCAGAGGACAACCCGGGGCCGCCGGATCAACCTCTGGGTTTTAGCTCCGGCGGCGTCGCCATCCTGAGAGCGCTGCCTCGGCCAGAAAGGCTCGGGTTGTCCAAGAAGTAGTCGTGCGCCGCGAAAGGCGTACGGCCCTTGCCCGACGAATTACGGACATAGCTGCCATCCGGCTTCAGAGTCCAGCTTTGCGAGCGGTCATTGAGGTTGGCGAGCATGATCTGGTCGAGGACCTGATTGTGTACAGTCGGGTTCAGGATCGGGGTCATCGCTTCGACGCGGCGATCGAGGTTCCGCGGCATCCAGTCGGCCGAGGAGATGAAGACCTTGGCCGTGTCGGAGGGCAGGATATTGCCGTTGCCGAAACAGATGATCCGGCCGTGTTCGAGGAAACGTCCGACGATGGAGCGGACGGCGATATTCTCCGAGAGGCCAGGCACGCCCGGCCGCAGGCAGCAGATGCCCCGGACGATGAGCTGGATCGAGACGCCGACCTGGCTTGCCTTGTAGAGCGCATCAATCACCTGGTCGTCGACCAGCGCGTTCAGTTTCGCCCAGATCGCCCCGGGGCGACCCGCCTTGGCGTGCTCAGCCTCGTCGCTGATCAACTGCAGCAGCGTCGGCTTGAGGGTGAGCGGCGACATCGCGATGCGCTCGAGCTTGTCGGGTTTTGAATAGCCCGTGACATAGTTGAACAATCGTCCCGCATCGCGGCCCAGCGCCTCATCGGCCGTAAACAACGAGCAGTCGTCATAGACCCGCGCGGTGCCGGGGTGGTAGTTGCCGGTGCCAAAATGGGTATAGGCGCGCAGACTTCCCTGCTCGCGCCGGATCACCAGGCTCACCTTGGCGTGGGTCTTCAATTCGATGAAGCCGTAGACCACCTGCACGCCGGCGCGTTCAAGATCGCGAGCCCAGCGCAGATTATTCTCTTCATCGAACCGTGCCTTGATCTCGATCAGCGCGGTGACGCTCTTGCCGGCCTCGGCCGCGGAGATCAGCGCGGCGACGATCGGCGAGTTCTTGGAGGTGCGATAAAGCGTCTGCTTGATCGCAACCACATCCGGATCGCGCGCCGCCTGGCGGAGGAACTCGACCACCACATCGAAGCTCTCATAAGGGTGGTGGACAAGGATGTCCTTGACCCGCATCGCCGCAAAGATGTCGCCATTGTATTCGCGGACGCGCTCGGGAAAGCGCGGTTCGAACGGCTTGAAGACCAGGTCGGGCCGATTGTCGACGATCAGCTCGTTGAGCTGGTTCATGCCCATGACGCCAGCGACTTCGACCACGTCGATCGGCTCCGCCTCGATCTGCTCGATGAAGAAGGCCTTGAGATCTTCCGGCGCATCGTGCTCGATCTTGAGGCGAACGATGCGGCCGCGTTTGCGGCGCTTCAGCAGGATCTCGAACTCGAGCACGAGATCCTCGGCTTCTTCCTCGACCTCGATGTCGCTGTCGCGCAGGACGCGCAGCATGCACCGCCCCTTCGAGACGCAATCAGGGAAGAGTGCGTCCTGGAAGATGGTGATGACGTTTTCAAGCGAGATGAACCGGCGATGATCGCCCTTCGGTTGCAGCTCCATGAAGCGATGGATCGAGGAAGGGATCGGCACCAATGCGCGCAACCGGGCGCCGTCCTCGGCCCGCACCAGCGAGAAGCCGACGGCAAAACCCTGATTGGGGATGAACGGAAACGGGTGGGCGGGGTCGATCGCCAGAGGCGTCAGCACCGGGAAGACACGCTCCATGAACTGGTGGCGCAGCCACTCCCGGTCGACGTCGTCGAGCATGTCGGGTTCGAGCACGCAGAGCCCAGCCCCCGCCATTTCGTTGCGGATCGTGGCCCAGATGCTCTGCTGGCCGGCCATCAGCTCGCCCGCAGCAACGCCAATTCGGCTCAACTGCTCCTGGGGCGTCAGCCCGTCCTGGCTCGGCTTGGTCACACCGGCGCGCACCTGCTCGCGCAGGCCGGCGACGCGGACCATGTAGAATTCGTCGAGGTTCGAGGCCGAGATCGACAAGAAGCGCAGCCGCTCAAGCAGCGGATGACGCGGATTCTCGGCTTCTTCGAGCACCCTTGTGTTGAATTTCAACCACGACAATTCCCGGTTGATGAAGCGTTCGGGCGACGCCATCAGGAGCGCCGTCTTGGCGACATCCGCCTTGGCGGTTTTTGCGGTTCTTGCGCCTTCGCGTGCGCTGGTTTCGCTTCGATCGGCCATGGCCGCTTAACCCACCAAATCTTGTCTTGGAGCCGGACTTGCGCTGGCCTCAGCCCTGACGCGTAGCATAAAAATGTTACGGATTCTTTGGGAAAACCGACAAGGGGTGATGACAGCCGCGGGGTCAGCCCGCCTCAATTCCTAGAGAAATCAGGACATTACGTGCGTTGCGTGGGCTTGACGCCTTGTCTGGCGAGCGCTCGATCTCATCGGCCAACAATCCGACCGACGCCCAGGCGCGCTCCACCCGTTCGGCCAGGTAGACCGCTGAATCGGCCGGCAAAACCATGAACCGGCGGGCGCATTCCTCGATCAGCATCAAGGCCAGCGTCTCGTCATCGGGCGCACCGATGCTGGCCACTGGCATCGCCTGCAGCCGCGACCGCAGATCGCCTGGCCAGTCGAACCACCCTGCAGGCTCGCGCAATCCGGAGAGCAGCACCGGCGCCTTGCGATCGCGGCAGAGATTGATCGCAGCCAGAAGGTTTCGCCCGTCGATGCAGTGGTCGGCGTCGTCGATGGCAAGGGCGGCGATCGAGAGACTGCCGATCACATCGATATCGGCGCCCGACAGATCCGAACCGGCGATCAAGGCGGCGCCGGCCTCGGAGGCCCAGACATGGAGCAGCCGGGTGCGACCCGAAAAGCGTTCACCGGTCAGCGCCAGCTGTTGCTCCGGCCAGTCGCGCCAGCGCTTGATCGCCGCCAGCGCGGGCCGCCAGGGCGCTGTCTCGATCAGCGGCCGCTGCGCAGGATCGAGCCGGGGAAAATCGAGGAGAAGCTGGCGCCCGGAGGAAGAGCCGGACGTCATTGGGCGGACGCAACCTCGATCGTCCAGCCGCGGTCAACGCCGCGCAGGGTGAGCCCGCGGGCGCGAAGGTCGGCTGCGAGCTGTTCCGGCCGGCCCGCGAAATTGAAGGTGACGTCCGCGCCGGCGACCGAGATCGATTCGACCTTCAAGCCGCTGATCATGCGCGATCCTTCGATGCCTTTGCGGATCTTCACCCAGTCCGCCAAGCTGCCGAAATTGGCCACCGCCGCCATGGCGCTGGATCCCGACGTTCGAACGATCGACGCCTGTTTCCAGATCGTCTCCATCGCATCGACCGCGCCAGCCTGGGCGTTCGACAGATCGGCGAACGGCCCGGCCGTTCCAAGGACGGTTTCTGGCTGGCTCGGCCTCAGATCGGTCAGACGGACATAGATCTGGCCGCTCTGGTTGAACGCCTCGGCCGCGACGCCGCGCAAAGCGCCAGGCCCGGCCACTTCCTGTTGCATATCAGACCAGCTCGGGCGGTGGTCCCAGCTGCGCGAGGAGACGACATAAGGCGTCAGCACATTGTTGTCGGCCTTGTCCTTCCAGGCCGCCGCCCAGTCGTTCGGATTGACGCCGCCGCCAGCGACGGTCGGCGCAATCATCGCAAGGCCCGCCTGGGTATCGACGAAGGGCACGCCGCGGCCGTCGAGATACTCGCGCACCGCCTTGCCGTCGAAGGGGATGATCAAGGTGGCGATGTAGCGGGTCGAGGTCCGCTTTTCCGTGGTCTGGATCTGATAGCTGGAGTAGAGCCGCGCCACGGCGCTGGGCTCCAGCGGGGTTTTGGCGGCGGCGCGATCCTCCTGCAGGGTGAGCCGGTTGATCAGGCGCTGGGCGCCCGTCGCACGCGCCTGGGCCCGGGCCTGGGTCACTGCCTCGCCCGCCGACGCCGCCGTGACGTCCACGGAGAGATCCCTGACCACATAGGGGTTGGGCGGGTCGGCCAGCGCCGTCGCGGCGGTTCCGAGGGCTGCTCCGAGGGCTGCCAGGGCGAAAAAGGCGAATCTTGCGATGGGGATCATGACGCGAAGCTAGCAGCCGACTTTGGCAATGCGAAGGCAGTTTGGACGCAGGTCCCGCCTGTGAGCGACCCGGCCCTCGAGGCTGGCTTGGCCGGTTCCCACATGTTAACGCCACGCCATGACCCGCGACCCCTCCAAGAATGGCCTCACCTACCGCGATGCGGGGGTCGATATCGACGCTGGCGCCGCCCTCGTCGAAGCCATCAAACCCCTGGCGGCCTCAACCCGCCGGGCCGGCGCCGATGGTTCGCTGGGCGGCTTTGGCGGCCTCTTCGATCTCAAAGCGGCCGGGTTCAAAGACCCTGTCCTGGTCTCCGGCACGGACGGCGTCGGCACCAAGCTGATGCTGGCCTTCGCGACCGGACGGCACGAGACGATCGGCGTCGATCTTGTCGCCATGTGCGTCAACGACATCCTGGCGCAGGGCGCCGAACCGCTTTTCTTCCTCGATTATTTCGCCACCGGAAAGCTCGAGACCGGCACGGCGGCAAAAGTCGTCGCCGGCATCGCTGAGGGCTGCCGGCTGGCCGGTTGCACGCTGATCGGAGGTGAAACGGCGGAAATGCCCGGCATGTATGCGCCCGGGCATTATGATCTCGCCGGCTTTTCCGTGGGCGCCGCTGAACGCGCCGACCTCTTGCCGCGCACCCAGGAGATGAAGGCGGGCGACCTCCTCATCGCTCTGCCCTCCTCGGGTCCGCACGCCAACGGCTATTCGCTGGTTCGCCGCATCGTCGAGCGCAGCGGCCTTGGCTGGGACGACTGCGCGCCGTTTGACCTCAACCAGAAACTCGGCGCGTCGTTGCTCGCCCCGACGCGCATCTATGTGAAGGCGCTGCTGCCCCTTATCCGGGCGCACCGCATCAAGGGCCTCGCCCACATCACCGGCGGCGGGCTGACCGAGAATGCGCCGCGCATGTGTCCGGAGCATCTTGTCCCGATGATCGACTACGGCAGTTTCCTTCTGCCGCCGGTCTTCGACTGGCTCCAGCGGGCTGGCGGCGTCGCCGACGAGGAGCTTCGCCGCACCTTCAACTGCGGCGTCGGGCTGGTGATCGCCGTCGAGGCCAGCGACGTCGATGGCGTGATCGCCTCGCTTCGCGAGGCGGGCGAAGAGCCCTTCGTCATCGGCGAACTGACCCCCCAGACGACGGGAACGGCGTGAGCCGCAAGCGCCTCGGCATCCTGATTTCCGGCCGCGGCTCCAACATGGAGGCGCTGCTCAAGGCGGCCGCTGATCCCGCCTGGGCCGCTGAACCGGTTGTGGTGATCGCCAACCGGCCGGGCGCAGGCGGGCTGGCCAGGGCCGAGAGCTATGGCGTCAAAGCGTTCGCCATCGACCACCGGCCCTATGGCAAGGACCGCGAGGCGTTCGAACGTGACCTCGATCTCTGGCTGCGCCGCGAAGGTGTCGAGTTGATCGCCCTCGCCGGCTTCATGCGCGTGCTGACGCCGTGGTTCGTGACCGCGTGGGATGGCAAGCTCATCAACATCCACCCCTCGCT
>JANMWT010000094.1:0-1629 GCA_031394145.1 Alphaproteobacteria bacterium
GCTCGAGATCGATGCGGCTGACTTGCGTCGGATGAACATGATCCAGCCGTCGGCGATGCCGTACAAGACCGGCCTCGTGTTCACGTACGACTCGGGCGAGTTCGCCAGCGCGATGGACGAAACTTTGGCGCTCGCCGACTACAAGGGCTTCGAAGCGCGTCGCGCCGAGGCGAGGACGCGTGGCAAGCTGCGCGGGCTCGGGATCTCGTACTCGATCGAGCGCTCGGCGGCCGCCGGCTTCGAGGGCGCGGAAATCCGCTTCGATCGCTCCGGCACGGTGACCTTGCTGACCGGCGCGATCAACCAGGGCCAGGGCCACGAGACCACGTTCACGCAGGTGCTGTGCGACCGCCTCGGCGTCGATCCCAAGGACGTGCACTACATTTCGGGCGACACCGACGCGGTGTCGTATGGCGAGGGGACAGGTGGCTCGCGCTCGGCCGCGCTATGCGGCTCGGCCGTGCATCTGGCCGCCGGCAAGGTGATCGAGAAGGCCAAGAAGCTTGCCGCTCACCTGCTCGAGGTCGACGACGTCGAGCTGGACGACGGCGTGTTCAAGAGCCGTAAGACCAACCGCACTATGACCATGAAGGAGGTCGCCAAGGCCGCCTCCATTCCAGCGAAACTGCCCAAGGACATGGAGCCCGGCCTGCTCGGCAGCGCCGTCTACAACAACCCGAAGGAGAATTTCCCGAACGGTTGCCATGTCTGCGAGCTGGAGATCGACGAGGAGCTGGGTACGGTGGAGCTCGTCCGTTATACCGTCGTCGACGATGTCGGAACCGTGCTCAATCCGCTGCTGCTCAAGGGTCAGATCAAGGGTGGCGTCGCGCAGGGCGTCGGCCAGTTGCTGCTCGAGGACATCAAATTCGATCCCGACAGCGGCCAGCTGATGACCGGCTCGTTCATGGACTACGCGATGCCGCGCGCTCACCATCTGTGCAACATGGAGATCAAGAGCCACCCGACCGCGACCAAGACCAATCCGCTCGGCGTCAAGGGCGCGGGCGAGGCGGGCTGCGTCGGCGCGATGCCGGCGGTCGGCAATGCCGTCGTCGATGCGCTCGCGCATCTGGGCGTGACAGATATCGAGATGCCGGCCACGGCGGAGCGGGTCTGGCGTGCGATCGCGTCGGCGCGAGCCTGAAGCTTGCGCCGAATCCAGCCTGTGCCGGGGCGGTCACAGATGCACGGCAATCTGTGGCCGCGGCTATCGCTGGCCTTTGGCGCGTGGGATAATTAACCATCACAGCTTCATCCTCAGATAAGGACTTCTGTCATGGTTCGTTGTTTTTCTCTCGCTCTCGCGGCCTCGTTGTCGCTCGCTCTGGCTACCGGCGCATTCGCCCAGGCCGCGGCTCCCGACGCCAAGGCTGCGCCCAAGGCTGCAGCTAACGCCGAGGGCAAGGCCGCTCCGCAAAAGGCGGCGGCTCGGTGTGTGATGGCGGGCGGCGAGGCCAACATGATCACGCAGGACCTGGCGGAGTTCATGGCCAAGGCCGCACTCAAGAACTCGATCAAGGGCATGAACGCCCAGCCGACGGGCCCGCTCGCCCTGAAATGCAACCAGAACGGCGCGCTCCAGTACTGCAAGGCGACCCAGCGCGCCTGCAAGTAATACCGTGGCCA
>JANMWT010000099.1:0-12374 GCA_031394145.1 Alphaproteobacteria bacterium
GCGCGGGTCCGCGAACCGCCGGACGGCGCTTTTCGCGCGGCCGGCTAATTTGAGCAATTTGTCGAAGCTTCCGGGTTCCCCCCCCATGGCTGGGGCGGGGGGTCTAAATTTGGGATGGGGGGGGGCTGGGGGGGCAGGGTGGTGTTGCATGGCTGTGGTCTCCTGCGAACAAGTCCCCTCAGGTCGGGATCATAGGCGCGAGACTGGAGCGTGCTCAACCCTTGGGACCAGTACCCGGGCCAGTACCCGGGAGACCAGTACCCGGGTGATCAGTGGGCGGGGGGCCGGTGCGGGGGGATCAATTGGTGGAAACCAATCACGGTCCGGCCCAGCTGGCGCGCGCCTGACAGCTCCCGGCCCAAGGCATGCCACCTGTGCAACCCCTGGACGCCGCTCCATCGGCAGCGTGGCGGCAGCGTGGCGGCAGCGTGGCCGCCTCTTGTTCAGGCGGCGCGTGCGCCGAGTTTTTGCTGCACAATTCTGCGCAGACCCTCGATCACATCCTGGCGCTCCTCGTGCTGCGCGCTGGTGAGCACGCCAAGTGAATGCATGGCGTCGATATGGGTGGAGATCACCTCGGGGTCGGGCGTACCGGCCGCGCCAACCGCGGCGATGTAGCGGCCCAGAGATCGGGCCGCCGCGCCAAGCGCCTCGTCCTTCATCTGGCTGGCGAGCGTCTCGGTTTGCATGGCCGAGTTGTAGATTTCACGAAGCTTGTGTTGGTCCCCCGTCGTGAGAACCGATCCGAACTCGCTGATCTTCTGCACGCAGAGTCGGACGGCCGAGCGGTTGGATTCCGATTCCCACAGCGCCGCGCCTTCGACTGGATCGACAAATCGGCGGAGCGGCCCGCGATAATCATCGACCATGCGACGACGGCGCGAGGGGCCGACATAGCTGATGCTGTCCACAAAAGGACGCGGGCGCTCGATGACCGACCGGATGCGCAGAATGAGCGATTGCGCGGTGAACGGCAGGACCACCAGCTCATCGACCCCGACTTCCTGAGCGGCGTCGAGAAAGGACTTGGTCGGTGCACTGACGGTCAAAATAATCGACATTTCCCGAGGCACAAAATTGAGCCCCTCACGAATTGTTCGGGTGAACTCAAGCCCGGACAAGACCGGGAATTGTGCAGCCATCAGAATGATCCTGGGCTGATACTGCTCCGTCAGTTTCAGCAACTCGTCCTGTGTGCTGGCCGGCGCCAGCGTGATATAGCCGGCGCCACGCAGGACATCGCCAATCAAGCTCCGAGCCTGACGGCTAGGGTCAGCAACAATGATGCGGTGCTGATCTTTGGCGGTGGTCATGAGCTGGGCTCGCTGTTCTTTCTGAATGATCGGTCGTGGACCATTCGCAGCGCCGTTCCCGAGGGTCGCATCCAGTTCATCCTTGCCCGGTCGTCGCGCGCCGGCGCCCGCCGGTGACGCAGCGGCTGACGGACGATCACCAAACTGAGAGCTAAGTTAACGCCAAAGCATTGAGAAATTGCTCATTTGCGACCGAGCCAGGCCCGAAGGGGCGCCCAGGCGCGCCTGACGCCCTAGCGGCCCAGTTCCTTGGTCGCTTCCTCGATGCCTTTGACGGTCAGCGGGAACATCCGGTGTGGACCGATGATTTCCTGGATCAGCTGGGTCGAGCCAGAATATTCCCAGCCTGAAGGATGCGTCGGGTTTAGCCAGATCAGGTGAGGGTAGACCCCGCTGAAGCGTTCGAGCCAGATTGCGCCGGGCTCCTCATTCCAATGCTCGACCGAGCCGCCAGGATAGGTGATCTCATAAGGGCTCATCGACGCATCGCCGACGATGATCACCTTGTAGTCGGCCGGGAAACGGTGGAGCACATCCCAGGTCGGGATCTTGGAGACGCCGCGTCGGCGGTTGTCCTTCCATACGCCTTCATAGATGCAGTTGTGGAAGTAGAAGAATTCAAGATTCTTGAATTCAGTGCGCGCCGCCGAGAACAGCTCCTCGCAGGACCTGACGTGCGGGTCCATCGAGCCGCCGATGTCGAGGAACATCACGATCTTCACGGCGTTGCGCCGTTCCGGTCGCATGACGATGTCGATATAGCCCTCGCGCGCCGACTTCTTCACGGTGCCGTCGAGATCGAGTTCCTCTTCGGCGCCCTCGCGCGCCCATTTGCGCAGGCGGCGCAGCGCGACCTTGATGTTGCGGGTGCCGATCTCGACCGAATCATCGAGGTTCTTGAACTCGCGCTTGTCCCACACCTTTACCGCGCGCTGGTGGCGCGAGTCCTTCTGGCCGATGCGGACGCCTTCGGGATTGTAGCCATGGGCGCCATAGGGCGAGGTGCCGGCGGTGCCGATCATCTTGTTGCCGCCTTCATGGCGCTTCTTCTGCTCTTCCATGCGCTGCTTCAGCGTTTCCATGAGCTTGTCCCAGCCGCCCATGGCCTCGATCATCTTCTTTTCCTCGTCGGTGAGGAATTTCTCGGAGAGTTTCTTCAACCACTCTTCGGGGAATTGCGAGGCGGCAACGCCTTCCTCGAATGAGTCGAGCCCTTTGAAGACGTGCCCGAACACCTTGTCGAAGCGATCAAGGTGCTTCTCATCTTTGACCAGCGTGGCGCGCGAAAGGTAATAGAAGTCCTGCACGTCCGAGCCGCCAGCCCCACCGACCACGCCCTTGTCCATGGCTTCGAGCAGGGTGAGGTATTCCTTGAGCGTCACCGGAACCTTTGCGGCGCGCAGCTCGTGGAAGAAGTGCTGGAACATGGGCGGTCTCCGAGAGGAGGTCAGCGTAGCGCGGGCCTGCCGCGCGGGCAAACCGGCGGCGGGAAGCCAGATTGGCGAAGCCGGGAAACCGATTAATAGTGGGCGGGGCATCCAACCGGCGGAGGGGTGAATGGTCGCAAATCAATTCAAGGGGGCGGTGTTGGCCGCCCTGGTTCTTGCCGCTGCGTCGGCCGCCTCCGCGCAGACGCTGGAGAAGCAAAACAAGGCGGCTGGTCCAAGCTCCGATATGTGGAAATTCCAGGGGCTGACGTTTTCCGCCAGGGACGGCTGGTGCACCAAGCTCACCGAGCAGGGAACGCCGGACCAGCCCAGCCCGGCCATCGAGGCCCGCGCCTGTGGAACCGATTTTCCCTATATGTCGATGACCATCGGCCAACGCGGAACCGGCAACGGACCTGCGGACGTCCCGCAATTGCTGGCCTATGGCGTCACCTATACGAACGGGCCGGACGCCAAGAAACTGATGCTGGGATTGGCCAATAGCGAGCACCAGAGCTGCGTCCAGCTGACCTACCTGGCCCGCAACGACGCGGCGCCCGGCGTGCCGGGCTTTGCGGTTGAGGCGAGCTACGATTGCTCCGACAATCCCGGCAAGCCGATGTGGATCAAGAACTTCACGACTTACGCCAGCTCCAAGTCAGGCGATGTCTGGGTCATCTCGTTCGACTATCCCCGGACCCCGGTGACCAGCGGCGACGCCGCCATGCTGCAAAGCGCGATCTACACGATCTCGAACCACTGAGCTGGCTTACGCGGCGGTGCGGCTCAGACCACGCCGAGCTCGATCAGCGACCGGGCCGAGGCGATCAGCGCATCCTTGGCGGGGCGGAATTCAACCCCCAGCACGCGCGTCGCCTTGGCGTTGCTGGCGCGACGGGTGCGGCCGAGTTCGGTCAAGGTCTGCTTGTAGATCGGTTGCACGATCGCCATCAGGCGGATGACGAAATCAGGAACCAGGCGTTTCGGGATCTTCTTGTCGTAGGCTGGAAACGCCTGACGCAGGATGGCGGCGCATTCGCTGAACCAGAGGAAGTCCTCCGAAGCGATGAAGCGTTCGCCGGCAGCGGCCGGCACGGTCATCGCGGCGATCTGACAGGCCGCGACATCGCGGACATCTACCATTGAGAAGCCAAGCCGCGGCAGGCCCGGCGTCTTGCCGTTCAACAGACGGATCGGAATCTCGAGCGAGGTCGAGACATCCTTTGACAGCGCCGGTCCGAAAATGCCGGTCGGGTTGATCACCGCCAGTTCGAGGCCTTTGCCTTCGCCATTGACGTAGCCCCAAGCTGCGCGCTCGGCGAGCGTCTTGGACTTGGTATAAGGCGTGTTGTCGGGACCATTGGGGTTCGACCAGTTCGTCTCGTCGACGACTTCAGGCCGTGCGATGCCGAGCCCGTAGGCGATCGCCGCGACCGACGAGGTCATTACCACTCGCTTGACCCCCGCCGCCTTGGCCGCCTTCAGGACACGCAGCGCGCCGTCCACCGCCGGGCGGATCAGCTCGCTTTCGTCCTTGGGATGCACTGCAGGGAAGGGTGAGGCGACGTGCTGCACGAACGTGCAGCCCTTCACGGCGTCAGCCCAACCGGCGTCGGCGCCAAGATCAGCCTCGACCAAGTCGATGCCGGCAGCCTTTGGATTGTACTTCGAGAGGACCGCGCGCACTTCGTCGGCGCGCTTCAGCGAGCGCAGCGTGCCGCGCACCTCATAGCCCTTTTCAAGAAGTTGCAGGATCACATGCTGGGCGACGAACCCCGACGCCCCGGTCACCAGTACGCGCTCGACCATGCCCGTCCCTCCCCATCAAGGAAGGCCTAGACTTAGACAGCGTCAGGCAAAAACGCCAGTGGGACGGCCAAACTCGCTCGTGCGCGCCGGCTTCTTCGCGGCCCTGATCGTCGCCAGCGTTTCCTTCGCGTCGTAGATCTTGGCGGCGCCGGCCAGGGTCTCGCCCTTGCCCATGACGATTTCGAGCGTGCGCTTGTGATTGGCGCTGGCCTGATCCTTGATCTCGAACCACTGATTGCCCTTCTCCAGCGTCAGCTGCGCGGCGTGAGCAAGGGTGGCGTCTGCGACCTCCTTGGGGTTGAGGCTTGGCGGCGCGTCATAGCTCACCCGATAGCGATTGGGCGAGATCAACTGGTCGGAGAAGCCGGCGGCGGCGGCCGGCGGCGCGGAAGGCTGCATCGCGGCGCACCCGGACATCGCCAGCAACGCGGCGGCAAAAAGATAGCGCTTCATCAGAATACTCTCCCCAGCTTGACGTCCTGAGGGTCATGGCACGTTCAGGCCCTTCGTTCCAGAAGTGACGACCCAGAAGCCGGGACCCAGAATCCGACGTGCAGAAGCCGGGCCTCCGAAGCGGAGAGGAAGGCGCCAGACCTGCTGAACGGTCCGACGCCTCGCCCGCCTTAAGCCGCCTGGGCGGTCTCGGAGGTGATGGCGGCTAACTGCGCATAGGCGCGCACAGCATTCGCCATCGTTTCCTTGATCGCCAACGCGAGTTCGTCCTTGCTGAGCTGGCCGTAGCCATCCTGATCGATGGCGGAGAAGGCCGCCTTGAGAGAAGCCTTGTCGGCATCGCTTGTCTTGCCGAGGGCTTTAGCGACCTCGTCAAGGCTGAGCAGGCCGTCATTGCTCGTGTCGGTTGCGGAGATAAGCGTCTCCGCGGCCTTCTCGGCGCGATGAGCGTGACCGCCATGGTGCGCCTTGTGGGCGTTCTGGTCGGTCTGTACCGCCGCGGTCAGTTCGTCCTTCGACAGCTTGCCGTCGCCATCCGTGTCGATGGAGGAGAAAGCCTGCTGCAGAGACGCCTTGCCGGCGTCGCTCGTCTGGCCGAGCGCTTTTGCGATCTCGTCAAGACTGAGCTGGCCGTCGCTGTTGCCGTCGGTCGCGGAGATCAGCGTCGCCGCAACGTCACCAGCCGGAGGCGGGCCGCCATGAGCCGTCTTGTGGGCGTCCATGTTGGCCTGCACGGCCGTAGTAAGTTCGTCCTTGCTGACATTGCCATCGCCATCGCCATCGATCTTGGCGATGGCGCTGGCTGCATCCGTCGAGATGCCGGCGCTGGTCAGACCTTTTTGAAGCTCGTCGGCGCTGACCACGCCGTCGCCGTTCGTGTCGAGCGCATCGATGAGTTTCGATGCCACATCGGACGCGCTCGACGGCGCCTGGGTCTGCATTCCGACCATGGCCGACATGGTGCCGCCGGCCATTTGCGGTTGGCTTGCGCCGCCCGCCTTGCAGGTCTTGCCGTTTCCGCTGGGCATAGTTTGCCCAGCGGCAGATATGTCCTGCGACGGATCGGCGTTTGCCGACCCGCTACTGAACAGGCGCTGCAAAAGCAAAGCCGCTGAAACACCTTTACTTCCTGCTACTTGCATGCACGCTACTCCTGAACATGCGCAGCCTTGCGGCTGATGCGTGTTCCTCCGCCGAGGATTGATCTGCAAGATGCGTGCGGAGCTTCGCGCCGTCGCTCTGACGCGCCCGAGACTTAAGGCGTATGCGCCAGAAAGTGCGCCGTCGGCCGCAAGTGGGTGCGCTGCTCATAGGCGTAAGCGATGCCGATCAGCTTTGCCTCCGACCAGGCGGCGCCAAAGATCGAGAGCCCGATCGGCAGACCGTTGACCTCGCCCATCGGCACGGTGATGTGCGGATAGCCCGCGACGGCCGGCAGGCTCGACGCTGCACCAAGAAAGTGATCGCCGGTGATCAGGTCGGTCGGCCAGGCCGGACCGCCGGTGGGCGCAACGATGGCGTCAAGTTTGTCCTTGGCGAGCAATCGGTCGATGCCATCCCTGCCGGCCAAGCGCTTGGCGGCTTCCTTCGCCTTCAGGTATTTCGGATCCTTCAGGCCCGTCGTCTTGGCCGATGCTTCGAGGATCTCCTGGCCGAAATACACGGTCTCGGCCGGCGTCTCCTTGTTGAAGGCGACAAGCTCATCGAGGCTGCGCACCTTCACGCTGTCGGGGGTCTTGGCGAGATAGGCGTTGAGCCCCACCTTGAACTCGGTCTGCAGCACGATCTCCTCGGCCGCGCCGATCTCCTTTCGGTTGGGGAAGTCCTTGATCTCGACCAACACGGCGCCAGCTTCGACCATCTGCTTCAACGCGGCGTCGAAGGCGGCGTCGGTTGGGCCATGATAGCCGGCAAGGAAACGCGCCACGCCTATCCGCCGGCCCTTGAGCGCGTCGGGATCGAGCGCCTTGGTGTAGTCCGCCTTGTGGGCGTCCGCTGTCTTGGTCGCCGGATCGGCGGGATCGGATCCCGCCATGACGGTCAGGAGCAGGGCGGCGTCCGCCACGGTCAGGGTCAGCGGCCCGGCCGTGTCCTGGCTCGAACTGATCGGCACGATGCCGGTGCGCGAGACAAGGCCGACCGTCGGTTTGATGCCGACCAGGCCGTTGGCCGAGGCAGGGCAGGTCACCGATCCGTCGGTTTCGGTGCCGATCGCGGCAGCGGCGAGGCCAGCGGCGACGGCAGCGCCCGATCCTGACGACGAGCCGCAGGGGTTTCGGTCGAGGACATGCGGATTGCGGGTGACGCCGCCGACCGCGCTCCAACCGGAGGTCGATGCGTTGGAGCGAAAATTCGCCCACTCGCTGAGATTGGTCTTGCCAAGGATGACGGCGCCTGCGGCGCGCAACCGCGCGATCACCGGTGCATCGCGGTTGGCGAGATTGTCTTTCAGCGCCAGCGAACCGGCGGTTGTCGCCATCGGATCCAGCGTTTCGATATTGTCCTTCACCAGGATCGGCGCGCCGTGCAGCAGGCCAATCGGTGCGTTGCCGGCCTTGAGCTCGTCCTGCGCATGGGCGTTGGCCAGTGCGTTCGGATTGGTCTCGATGACGGCGTTGATCTGCGGCCCCGCGTCGTCCACCGCGTCAATGCGGTCGAGATAGGACTGGGTCAGCTTTTCTGCGGTGGTGTCGCCGGCCGACAGGCTGGTGAGAACCTCGTTCAACGTCTTTGGCTCCGTGACGATGAACGGCGCCTCGGGCGGGGCGCTCGAAATCGGCGCCGGCGGCGCCTTCTTGTTGTTGCACGATGCCAGCGCAAGCAGGCACAGGCCCGCCGCCCAGAAATTCCGATGCATGACCAAGTCTCCAGCGCCAGCCCTGTCCGGCGGAATGAGCCTTGCCGCGAGGAAAAGCACAAGCGGAAAGTGCCATTTAAAATGGGTAAGCCAGAGCGCGCGCCGCGCCATGGCGCATCAGTTGGCGAGGCTGAAAGCCTGGGCTGGACGTGGCTCGGGCTGGCAGCCGGCCTTGGTTTGCAGCTTGGGCGCCTGGCGCTTGAATGGACTTTCCCTCGTCACCCATCGCTTGCGCGGCGTGCGCCTTAGCCATTCTCCCGCCGTGCGAGGAAAGCGAGGCGTTCGAAGAGCTGGATGTCTTGTTCGTTCTTGAGCAAGGCGCCGTGGAGGGGAGGGACCAGCTTGTTGGGGTTCTTCTCGCGCAGCGTTTCGACGTCAATGTCTTCTGACATCAGGAGTTTCAGCCAGTCGAGCAGTTCGGAGGTTGAGGGCTTCTTCTTGAGGCCGGGCACATCGCGCATCCGGTAGAAGGTGCTCAGCGCTTCGGACACCAGCCGCTTCTTGATGCCGGGGAAGTGGACGTCGATGATCGTCGTCATCGTCTGGTCATCCGGGAATTTGATGTAGTGGAAGAAGCAGCGGCGCAGGAATGCGTCAGGCAGTTCCTTTTCGTTGTTCGAGGTGATGATCACGACGGGGCGCACCTTGGCCTTGATCGTCTCATCGGTCTCGTAGACGTAGAACTCCATACGGTCGAGCTCTTGCAGGAGGTCGTTCGGGAACTCGATGTCGGCCTTGTCGATCTCGTCGATCAGCAGCACCGGGCGCACCTTGGCGGTGAACGCCTCCCAGAGCTTGCCCTTCTTGATGTAGTTCTTGATGTCGCGACTGCGCTCCTCGCCGAGCTGGCCGTCGCGTAGGCGAGCGACGGCGTCGTACTCGTAGAGGCCCTGGTGCGCCTTGGTGGTCGATTTGATGTGCCATTCGATGATCGGCATGCCGAGCGCCCGGGCGACCTCCATGGCCAGCATGGTCTTGCCGGTGCCCGGCTCGCCCTTGACCAGCAGCGGCCGTTCGAGCGCGATCGCGGCATTGACCGCGACCCGGAGGTCATCGGTGGCCACATAATGGTCCGTGCCCTCGAAACGCTTGACGTCGGCCATCTGGCTTGTCTCCCCGGAGATCAACACAGCCTCGGCCGGACTGCCGGCGGGGCCCAGCCAGCATAGAGCGGATTTCCGTTTGCGTGAAAAGCCGGGAGTAGCGCTTAGCGAAAATCAGGCTCAATCAGCCCTTTCGCCGCCCAGGGTTACCGCTGGGCAAGCAAAACTTAAGGAAGGGGCGCTAGACCGTGCCGGCGGCCGCGTCCAGATTCGGGTCCGCCCGATGGTCCGGCTGGGAGGAGATCGATGCCGCTCAAACTTTCGCTCAAGCCGGGCGAACGCTTTGTCGTGAACGGCGCGGTCCTCCAGAACGGCGACCGCCGCGCCGTGCTGCTTTTGCAGAACAAGGCCTCGATCCTGCGCGAGAAAGACATCATCCAGCCGGAGGATGCGAACACTCCGGTCCGGCGCATCTATTTCCCGATCATGATGATGTACCTCGACCCGGCAGGCGCGACCGGCTTCTACGACGAATTTCTCCTCCGCATGAACGAGTTCATGGGCGTGACCCGCCAGGCCGACGTGCTGCGGGAATGCGTCTCGACCTCCCGCGAGGTGATGTCGGGCGAATACTATAAGGCGCTCACACGGTGCCGACGGCTACTTACCTACGAACAGGAATTATTGGCAGATGTCAGTTCAAGCTTACCAGACAGCGGCAACGAAGACTGAATCGCCGCGTCAGACCGAGTATCGCGCCTTCGCGGTGGCGACGCGCGGACTGATTGACGCTGCGGGTTTGCCGGGATCCGAGATCGGCGGTCGCATCGAGGCGCTGGCCAAGAACCGCCGCTTGTGGACGCTACTGGCGGCTGACTGCGGCGCTGAAGGCAATCAGCTGCCAAAAGTGGTGCGCGCCCAGATCATCTCCCTGTCGATTTTTGTCGACCGACATTCCAGCCAGGTCATGCGGGAAGGGGCATCAATGGAGATCCTTATCGATCTCAATCGCACCATGATGCAGGGACTTGCTGCGGCGAACGGCCAGGTTTCGCCCGCGCAATCTTGAGCGCCACGTTCAACCCGAGCGCCACGTTCAACGTCAACGCCACTCTAACTTGAGCGCCACTCTAACTTGAGCGGCAGGCCTCACTGCGCGCCGAAAACTGAGCGCCGAGCCCCAGCACCGGTGGCAAGGTTTCGTTAACCCGGGACCGAAGGGCTAACAAAAGCGGGTCCAGCTTTATGACCTGCTGCACCACTCCTTAAGACGTTTGCGGCAGTCTCCGTTTCATGTCGGCGCAAAACGCGCCGGACGGCTGATCAGAAGATCAGCCTGCGACCCAGAACGGAGACAACTGTCATGGCCTTTAGCGTCAACACGAACTATGGCGCGTCCATCGCGCTGCAATCCCTCACCGCCACCAACAAAGACCTCACCGAAGTCCAGAACCGCATCAGCACCGGCCTCAAGGTGTCGAGCGCGAAAGACAACGGCGCCGTGTTCGCTATGGCGCAAGGTCAGCGCGCTCGCGTCTCCGCCCTCGCTTCGGTGTCTGACGGCATCAGCCGCGTCGGTAACGTCGTCGATGCAGCCCTGACCGCCGGCACGTCGGTTTCAGACCTGTTGAACCAGCTGAAATCCAAAGCCGTCGCCGCCCAGTCCGCTGACCTCTCGCAAGTCCAGCGCGACGCCTATAACGGCGACTTCCAACAGATCCGTAACAAGATCAACACGATCGTCAGCTCCGCGACCTTCAACGGCGCGAACCTGGTCGACAACACGACCTCGACCCTGCGCGTGCTCCAGTCGGACCTCAACACCGGCACCGGCGCTGGCAACGTCGCTACGGTCAGCGGCGGGGTTAAGCCCGCCACGTCGACGACGCCGTCGCGTTCGGACCTCCTGATCAACGCATCGGAAGGCTTCGCCGCCGCCAACACGCTGGTCGCCAACGACTATGTTGTCCTGACCCAAGGCGCCAACAAGTACGCGGTGCAGGTCACCGCAGCGACCACGGTCCAGCAGTTCGTTGACGGCGTTAACGCCGCGACGGGCGGTCGGATCACCGCGTCCTACAACGACGCCTCCGGCGTCGTGAGCTACCAGGCCAATACCGCGATCGCCACTGCCGCGTTCAACGTCGACATCAACACCGCAGCGGACCTCTCGGGCACGGCGCGTATCTCGACCTTCATCAACGGCAACGCCGCCGCGACCACGGTTGCTGCGACCGACCAAGCTGATACCCGTCCCAGCTCGACGGCGACGATCATCGGTTATGACCTCCGCGTCGGCGGCACGGGCGCCCTCAACGGCCTCGCAGTCCTCGACATCGGCGGCAGCACCACGACCGGCGCCACGCAAGCGGTGACGGCCCTGGATACGGCGATCACGACGCTCAACTCGAACCTCGCTACGCTGGGTTCGCAGTCGAAAGCGCTCGATATCCAGCACACCTTCCTCCAGAGCTTGTCGGATACGCTCGAGAAGGGCCTGAGCAACCTGGTCGACGCCGACCTCGCGAAAGAAAGCGCCCGCCTCCAGTCGCTGCAAGTGAAGCAGCAGCTGGGCGCGCAGGCCCTGTCGATCGCGAACCAGTCGCCGCAGGTTATCCTGTCGTTCTTCCGCTAAATCCGGAACGGGCCGGCCGCGCAAGCGGCCGGCCCACCCAGTTTTCCGCGGTCTGAGCATTCTATCGGTGGGAGGGCGGGCAGGGCAGAAAGCCTGGCCCGCCATTCCTCGTTGGCATCGCCTCCGGCGCCTTTTGGCCGGGCAAAAACTGCCGGCCGACGCTCTTCCTGCCTAGCGTGCAGGGCCTCATTCCGCTTCGCGTTAATCGTCAAAAGCCCGTCAACACGGGCCTTTTTCCTGCTGCTATTAAGCTTTTCGGACTGGCACGCGGTTTGTAACTGCACATCCGACAGTCGCCCGCATTGGGCTTAAGCGAACTGCGGCAGGAGCTGATCCGATGCTGAGCGTCAACACCAACTACAGTGCGATGATCGCGCTGCAATCCCTCAACGCCACCAACAAGGACCTCACTGAGGTCCAGGCCCACATCAGCACCGGCCTCAAGGTCGCCAGCGCCAAAGACAACGGCGCTGTATTCGCTATCGCCCAAGGTCAGCGCGCGCGGATCAGCGGCCTAGCAGCAGTAGAGGACGGCATCGGTCGGGCGAACAATGTGGTCAATGCAGCCTTGACCGCCGGCTCCAAGGTTTCGGACCTCCTGGTCCAGCTCAAGGCCAAGGCGGTCGCCGCCCAGTCCGCCGACCTCTCGCAAGCCCAGCGCGATGCATTCAACGGTGACTTCCAGCAGATCCGCAACACCATCAACACCATCGTCAGCACCGCGACCTTCAACGGCGCGAACCTGGTCGACAACACGACGCCCACCCTTCGCGTCCTGCAGTCGGACCTCAACACCGGCGCCGGCGCTGGCAACGTCGCTACGGTCAGCGGCGGGGT
>JANMWT010000108.1:0-6843 GCA_031394145.1 Alphaproteobacteria bacterium
GGTGCGTTACACCGCGCCGGTTCTGGCCGGCCTCAATCTCGCCGCCGGCATCCGCACCAACATCACCAAGGACGATCAGACGACCACGGTCTGGAACGTCTCGGGCAGGCTGGACATCAACAGCTACCTCTATGCGCGCGCCATGGCTGGCACCTCCTTCCGCCTGCCGGACGCCTATGAGCTCTTCGTCAACGACCCTTGCTGCGAGCAGGGCAATCCCAAGCTGGTCGGTGAGAAGAGCGAGAACTACGAAGCGGCGCTTGGCGGCCATCTTGACTGGTTCAGCTGGGAGCTGACGGGCTTCCACCGTCGCATCAAGGATCTCATCCAGATCATTGAAATCCCAGAAGACCGCCCGCTCAGCGGCGGCCAGCTCGGCCACCTTGATTCGGAATCCTGCAGCATTGTCTCAGCGGTTGGCTGCTATGACACCTTCGACAACAACGGCACGCCGGTCGAAACCAATGGCGGCGAGTTCTATGCCGCCGCCACATTCGGCGACGGCTTCACCGCTAGCGGCGACTGGACCCACACAGAATCGAAAGTGAAGGGCTCGGGAACCGGCCAGCTCAACGACATCCCGAAAGATACGGTCAAGGTGCAACTTGACTGGGCGCCGGCAAAGCTGCCGGTCGGGGTGGGTGCATCGGTGATCTATGTCGGCGACACCGTCACCGGCGTAAATCCCGCTCCCACCGACCGGAACTATGGCGGCTACACCGTCCTCGATCTCACCGGCCGCTGGTATGTCGACGCCAAGCGCAAGCAACGCATCGGCATCCGCGTCGAGAACCTGTTCGACGAGGAATACTATTCCTCCTACACGCGTGGCCGCATCGACGGGACGACCACGAGGTATCCCGTGGGCAACCTTGGCACGGGACGCGCCTTCCACATCGATTACACCGTCGGCTTCTAGGCCCGACGGCTCAAGGGGACGGGCGTCTGGATCCTCTCTTCGGCAACGAAGGGAGGGTTCGCGTATTCCACCCTAGCTTCAAAGCGTGCGCCGGCCGCTCAACTCGTCTTTCCGAGCCTCCAGGAACTCCACGAGCATGTCGACGACCACGCGCACGCGCGCCGAGTCGCGGGTCGTTTCGTGATAGACGATCCAGCCGACGGCGGTGGCGACAGGTTCAGGAAAAATCCGCAACAGGTTACTCGACTGATCGCCGGAGAAGCATGGGATGACGCCGATGCCCGCGCCGGCGCCGATGAGCCCGACCGCCATCTCGGTGCTGTCGGCGCGTGTGGCAGCAGCGCCCTTGTGGGCATAGCGATCAAGCCAACCAAACCACGGCAAGTGCAGCATCGGCTCGGCGTATTGAATCAGGCGGTGCGCACTAAGCTCCTCCGGCAGGCAAGGCAATCCGCATTGCGCGACATAGTCCTTCGAAGCATAAACGCCGAAGCCAATCTCGAAGGCGCGGAGGGCAATCAGGTCGATCTCCCTGGGCTGCGTCATGCGCACGGCGATGTCCGCCTCACCCTTGGCAAGATCGATGGTGCGCATTGCAGCGCTGAGCTCGATCGAAAGCTTCGGATGAGCGTCGGCCGCGATCGGCAGCAGCGGCATCAGGGTGCGGAGCATCGAAGGAACCGTCGATATCCGGATGACCCCGCCGATGTCCGTCTTGGCCGCGCGGATCGCGCTAGCAGCGTTGGCGACGATTGCTTCCATCGATTCCGCTGCAGCGATTGCGGCTTTGCCTTCGGCCGTAAAGCTGAACTCGCGCCCACCGCGTACGATCAGACAGGCCCCCAGCGCCTGCTCCATGGCTGCTAGACGTCGGCTGACGGTCGAACTATCGACGCCCAGGACGCGGCCGGCGCCTGCAACTGAGCCGCCGCGCGACAAAGCCAGTATGAGCCGGAAATCACCCCAGTCTGGTTCGCCCAAGCGTCACCCGATGCTCTCCATCCCCTGTGACCAAGCCTAGAAACGAGCCGGCAAACCCGCAAGCGGCGATTGCGCGCGCGGGTATCGCCACAGCCGGAGCGGGGGTCTAGCCTCCGGGAATGACCAAAGCAGCCCGGACAGCCTCGTCGGACGTCCCGCCGAGGCCCACGAAGCACGCAAGCCGTCAGGATGGGTCAGGGCGCCGAGCCCCTTGAACCCGACAGAAACCAAGGGAGAACGACCATGAACAAGCGCATGCTTCTCAAAGCGATTGCCGGCGTCAGCGCCGCCCTTTTTATTGGCCTAGCGGGCGGACAGGGGCTGGCGAAAACCGCGAGCGGCGCGACCGGCCCGGTGCTGGCGGTGATCAGCCATCCGGTGAAGGATTATGCCGTCTGGAAACCGATCTATGACGCGGCCGCGCCGATCCGCGCGAAGGCCGGCGTTACCGGCGCGGAAGTGTTCCATGATCCCGCCGACCCGAACAAGATCGTGATCCTGCATCGCTTCAAGACGGTCGCCGCCGAAGCGGCCTTCATGGCCGATCCTGATCTTAAGGCTGCGATGGACAAGGGCGGGGTGACAGCCGCCCCGACTGCCATCGTCGCGACCGGCAAGGCTGGGACCGCAGCCACCGGCCTCGGGCCGGTGCTCGCCATCATCAGCCATCCGGTAAAGGACTTCGCCGCCTGGCATGTGGCCTATGATGCGGCCGAACCGATCCGGCGCAAGGCCGGCGTCACCGGCGCCGAAGTGTTCCAGGATCCGAAGAACCCCAACGCCGTCGTCATCATCCATCGCTTCAAGACGGTGGCCGACGCAAAGGGCTTCCTCGCCGACCCCGACCTCAAGGCGGCGATGGACAAGGGCGGCGTTGCGGCTGCGCCAAGCGTCATCATCGCCGTCAAGAACTAGCCAAACCCGCTTCGGCAGGCGAAAAGCGGCGACGCTTTTCGCCTGCCAACTTGCCCAAGCCTCGCACCCACAAGGATGTTCCCATGGCGCTCAAGCTTTACATGCACCCCGTCTCGACGGTCAGCCGGCCGGTTCGCCTGTTCATCGCCGAAAAGAAACTGCCGGTGACCGAGCAGGTCGTCGACTTGATGACCGGCGAGCATCACCAGCCGGCCTATGTGGCGATCAACCCGAGCAAGGCGGTGCCAGCGCTCGAGGATGGCGACTTTCGCATGACGGAAAGCTCGGCGATCCTGAAATACCTGGCTGCGAAGTTCGATGCGCCGGAATATCCAAAGGACCTCAAGGAGCGCGCCAAGGTCGATTCGGTGATGGATTGGTTCAACACCGGCTTCTACAAGGACTTTGGCTACGGCATGCTCTATCCGCAGATCTTCCCGCATCACAAGCGACCGACCGATGACCAGCAAGCTGGCACAATCGCCTGGGGCAAGGACAAGGCGAAAGCCTGGCTCGCTGTGCTCAACGACAACATCCTCGGCAAGGACGAGTTCGTCGCAAATAACCGCATCTCGATCGCCGACTATTTCGGCGTCTGCCTGCTCACCGCCGGCGAACTCGTCGGCTGCAAGTTCGAGGGCTTTCCCAACGTGCAACGCTGGGTCGGCAACATGAAGAAACTCGGCAGCTGGGTTTCGATCAACGAAGTCATGTATGGCTTTGCGGGATCGATGGCCGGCAAGGCGTTCGAGAGGGTCTAAGCAAGGATCGGTGAAGCAAGGAGCGGCGGATGCGCATCCAGGGCCTGCACCACAACGCCTATCGTTGCCGCGACTCGGAGGAGACGAGGACGTTCTACCAGGACTTCCTCGGCCTCCCTCTGGTCAACGCCTTCGAGATCAAGGAGACCAAGACGGGACGCGAAACCCGCGTCCTGCATTCCTTCTACGCCATGACCGACGGCTCTTGTCTCGCCTTCTTCGAGGCGCCGGCCCAGCCCTTCGAGTTCAAGGTGCAGCATGATTATGATCTGCACATCGCCCTCGAAATTCCGCATGCCGACCTTGCGCCGTGGGTGACGAAGGGCAGGGCGGCGGGTCTCGATGTGCGTGGACCAGCGGACCACGGGATGATCGACTCGATCTATTTCCGCGACCCCAACGGCTACGTTATCGAACTCACCGGCAAGCGCCCCAACCATGACGCGCTGATGGACCCGGCGAACAACCACGCCCGCAGCCACCTTGATACCTGGCAGGCGAGCAAGCCCAGAGAGTAGCTCTGCGCCAGCCAGGTTTGCGCCAGCCAGGCTTGCGCTAGCGTGGCTTGCGCTAGCGTGGCTTGCGCCAGCTACTAGGCTTGGGACGGGGCCGCGTCTCCGCGCGAAGCTACTTTCCGCCTGCGTAAGCCTTGACCAGGCGATAGAGGAAGGCTCGCCCATCCATCAGCGACTTCACCGGCACGCTTTCATTCAGGCCGTGCTCATGGCTGAGCTCGTCGTCCTCGAAGACGCCGCTGACGCCATAGGTTGGGATGCCTGCGGAGTTGAGGCTTGACCCGTCAGTTGCGCCGGCCAGCAGGAAGGGGATCACCGGAACGCCGGGCCACATTTCCGCGGACAGCCTTTCGATCGGCGCCATGATCTCAGGCGTGAGCGGCGGCGGCGGAGAGGCAGGGGTGGGGTCCTTGGCGTAGGCGATCTTCACCTGCACATCGCCAACCGCGCGTTCGAGGGCGGTCTTTGTCGCGGCAGCGGTAAGCCCGGGGAAGATGCGGCAGTTGACGTTGGCGCTCGCCCGCTGTGGCAGCGCATTGGGGGCATGGCCGCCAGCGAGCTCGGTTGCGACGCAGGTGGTATGGAGATTCGAATTGGCCGATGGATCCTTCAGCAGATGCTCGGCCGCCTCGCCGGGTCCAGGCGCCTTGGCATAGGCGCGCATGTCCGCGGCCTTCCGAGGCTCGAGCTCGAGTTCCGCCTCGCGGGCAAAGAATGCCGTTGTGACCGGGCTGGCCTCGACCGGGAAACTGTAGGCTTCGATCTTCTTCAACGCCCCAGCGAGCCGGTAGATGGCGTTGTCCGGCACGGGCCGGGAAGAATGGCCGCCAGCATTGGTCACTTCTAGCGTGTAGTCCTGGTAGAGCTTCTCGGCAGCCTCAATGCCATGGAAGACATATTTGCCCGTGGTGTGATCGATCGATCCGCCGCCGCCTTCGTTGAGCGCGAAGGCGGCGTCGATCGCCTCGCGCTTGTTTGCGATCAGCCAGTCGACGCCGTCGAGCGGCCATGCGCCTTCTTCCCCGCAGGTCAGGGCAAGTCTGACGCCACGATTGGGGCGGTAACCTTCGTTGCGAAAACGCACCATCATGTCGGCGTAGATAGCAGCCTCGGATTTATCGTCCTCGGCGCCGCGCGCATAAAAATAGCCGCCTTCTTCGGTCAGCTTGAACGGATCTCGCACCCAGTCCTCGCGTTTGGCCTCGACCACGTCGATGTGGGCGAGCAGCATCAGCGGTTTCAGCTTTGTGTCTGCACCCGGCAGCAGGCCGATCAAATTCCCTTCCTTGGGATGGCCCGGCGGGACGATGACCTGAAGGTCACTCTCGGGATAGCCTGCAGCGACAAGGTGAACTTTCATCGCCTCGGCCGCGGCGGTGCAAGAGCCGGTGCTGGCGGCGGTGTTGATTTCGACGAGCTCCCGGTAGAGCGCGCGGAAGGCCGCCTCACCCCGGCGCGCCGCCACATCCGCCTTGCTTGGCGCCGGGCTCGACACAGAGCTCGACGGGGGCGACTTGGCGCCGGCAGG
Organism: Alphaproteobacteria bacterium; assembly: GCA_031394145.1. GTDB lineage: Bacteria > Pseudomonadota > Alphaproteobacteria > Caulobacterales > Hyphomonadaceae > UBA7672. The sequence goes on from JANMWT010000108.1 coordinate 5,620, forward strand.
AAGTGCGAGAGCCAGCACGCCGGCGGCCGCGATCAGACGAAGCACGCTCATCTCCGTCTCACTTCCCGCCAGCGTAAAGTTTTGCCAGGCGGTAGAGGAATTCGCGTCCCTCCAGCAAGGACGTCACCTTTACGCGTTCATTGAGGCCGTGGGCGTTGACCGTGTCAGGGTCTGCAAAGATGCCGGAAACGCCGTAGGTGGGAATGCCTGCTGGGGTAAGGAAGCGGCCGTCGGTGGCGCCGGCCGCCATGGTCGGGATCACCGGCACGCCGGGGAACATCGCCTCGCTTAGCGCCTCGATCGGCCCGAGGATCTCCGGGGTCAGTGGTGGTGGCGGCGAAACCTTTTCAGGCGGATCGCGCAGAGTGACTTTCACTTCGGGATCACTGACTGCAATTTCGATCGCCTTGCGAATCTCCTCCTGCGCATGGCCGGGGAAGATCCGGCAATTGACGTTCGCGGTCGCGCGCTGGGGCAGGGCGTTGGGTGCATGGCCGCCTGAGAGCTGTGTCGCAACGCAGTTGGTGTGCAGGATCGAGTTGGCGCTCGGATCCTTTTTCAGGCGCGCAATGGCAGCCGGGTCATCTTTCGAAGTGGCAACCATGTCGGCGCCAACCGGTCCGCCCTGCAATGCGCCCATCCGAGCAAAGTAGCCGCGCGTCGCATCATTGAATTCGACAGGAAAGTCCATTCCCTGCACCTTCAGCAGCGCCGCCGAGAGATGATAGATCGCATTGTTCGGCATCGGCCGAGACGAGTGGCCGCCAGGGTTGGTCACCTCGAGGGTATAGTCCTGATAGACTTTCTCGCCGGCCTGGACGCCGTTGAAGACATAGCTGCCGGTCTTCGGATCAAGCCTGCCGCCGGCGCCCTCGTTGAGCGCAAAGGCTGCGTCCAGCAGCGATTTCTGGTGATCGACCAGATAGCTCGCGCCGTCAAAATTGTTGGGGCTCTCCTCGCCACAGGTCAGCGCCAGCTTCACCGCGCGTTTCGGCTTGTAACCCGACTTCTTGAAGCGGATCATGGTGTCGGCGAAGATCGCCGCCATGGATTTGTCGTCTGACGATCCGCGCGCATAGTAAAAGCCGCTCTCCTCGGTCAGCTTGAAAGGATCGCGAACCCAGTCGGCGCGATTGGCTTCGACCACGTCGATGTGGGCGAGGAGAAGGAGTGCTTTCAGCTTGGGGTCGCTGCCCGGCAGGACGGCGATCAGATTGCCGTCCT
>JANMWT010000140.1:0-3514 GCA_031394145.1 Alphaproteobacteria bacterium
GGCGGACCTGAAGGAGCGGGCGCGGGCGCGCGTGCTCGCCATCGAACTTCTCCCGCAGGCGGAGACAGCGTCGCTGCCCAGCGCCCTCGCGGATCGCCGCGATCGACGAAATATTGATGATCGCGCCCTTGCCGCGCGCCAGCATGCCGGGCAGCACGTGCTTGCAGGTGAGGAAGGCGCTGGTCAGATTGACATCGACAACGGTGTGCCAGTCTTCTTCCGTCAGTTCGACCGGGCCGCCCATGATGGTCGTGCCGACATTGTTGTGGAGCACGTCGATGTGGCCCTCCTCTCGCATCACGTCATCGACTACAGTTTTGACGCTGGCCGAATCCGTAACGTCTGCCGCGAGACTTCGCGCCTGGCCGCCGAGCGCCCGGATGATGGCAGCGGTTGCCTCCCCCGCAGATTTTTCCCGGTCGACGGCAATGACCGTCGCGCCCTCGCGCGCATAGGCGACCGACGTCGCCTTGCCGTTGCCCCAGCCTTCGCCGACGCTGCCGGCGCCAAACACCAGAATGACCTTTCCTTCCAGCCGGTTGCGGCCGACGGGAACCTCGGATGACCCCGCTTCGGCGGGTTTCAGGGGGGAAATCATTTGGGACATCATGGAAACCTCAATTTTCGCAGAACGCCAGAGGGCGGATCGGCGAGCCCGACCCTTCCTTGATCTTCAGGGGAGTCGCCACGAACAGGCTGCGCAGCGAGAGCTTGTCGAGATTGGTCAGCATCTCGATGATGAGAATCCCGTTCGGCAGCCAATGCGTCGTGTGCCCGGTGGTCTCCTGGCCAACGCCATCGATGACGGCCATGTCGCAGGCGACGGTGTCGCAGCCAATGGCGCGAATGCCGCGCTCCTTGAAATAGACAATCGCGTCCTCGCGGATACCAGGCGAGTTTTTGACGAACCAGACGCTCTGGCTGTCGGTGCGCCAGAAGCGCTGCATCCAGCCGAAGTTGATGAGGGCGATCTCGCCTTTGCCGACCTGCACGCCTTTTTCACGCTCGTAAGCCTTGACCATGTCGAGCGTGACGAGTTCTCCAGGCTGAAGTTCCTTGTCGGAAAAATCATAGAGCACCGCAGGCGCGATCAGGTTGTCGGCGGGGAAGGTGTCGATCGACATATGCATCAGCGCGGGATGGAAATGCACGGGAGAATCGACATGGGTTCCCGTATGCTCGGAGATCATCAACAGCTGGCAATAATAGCCATCGCGCTCGGTCTCGCGCGCCTTGTCGATCACCAGCGGCGGATGCATCGGCCAGTTGGGGATGCCGCGCTGCAGCGTCGGCGACAGATCGACGACGCGCATGCCGCGCAACATCGCGCCGACCCTGGAGGCAAGGCCGCTCTCGGAGGACGGGGTCTCAACCGTGTTTTGGACAGGCATGGGTTTCATCTCCGGATGCCAGGTGGAATTAATCTGGCGCCGCGGTGGACCGGCCTTCGTGTCCCCCGCGTCGCCCTTGAAAATCAGCTCTGCTTCTGGAACCACCAGGCGTAATCTTTTGCGGATTGCTCAAGATTGTCCTTGGTGACGTTGAAGTTGAGGATTTTGATCCACGGAATAGTCTTGGTGCCGTTGTTGACGGTCGCGTTCGCCTCGATGGGCTTGCCATTGCCGATTGCAAAACTCGCCTTCGCCGCTTCCATGCCCATCTGGTCGAAGGCGGTGAAATTCGACAATGCCATCAAGCCCTGCTTGATCAGCTCCTGGGCGCGCGGCTCGGCATCGACGCCGGTCACGAACACCTTGCCGCCGAGTCCCTGCGCCTGCAAAGCCTGGATCGCGCCATAGGCCGTGCCATCATTGCCGCAGAGCACTGCGGCGACAACATTGCCGATTTTGGTAAGGGCGTTCTCGACCTGGGCGCGGGCCGTATCGGTCGACCAGTTCTTGTTGAACTGGTCGGAGACCAGCTTGATGTCGCCGCGATCGAGAAAAGGCTTCAGGATATTGAGGAAGCCCTGCCGGGTCTCGCGGGCGACGCTGGTGCTCTCGTCGCCAGCCGCGATGATGTAATTGCCTTTGGGATGCGCCTCGACGGCCGCCTTGGCGATTTTCTCGCCCATCTCGGTCGCGTCGCGCCCGAGAAAGCAGACGACGTCCGCGTTGTTGATCAGGAAGTTGTAATTGATCACCGGGACATTCGCCGCCTTGGCCTTGCGCACCAGGCCGACGGCGGCATTGGCGTTGACCGGCGTCAGCACGAGAACGTCGATGCCCTGGGTGAGCATGTTTTCGACCTGCGAGGCTTGCAGCGCCTCGTTGGCGTTGGAGGATTGCGCCAGCACGTCCATGCCGAGCCTTGCGGCTTCCTTTTCGAAAAAGGCCTGGTCGGCGGTACGCCAGCGCAACTGGTCGTAGTTGGGCATGATCAGCCCGACCTTCAGCTTCTTGCCCTGCGCATGGGCGCCCTTGAAGCTGGCGAGCACTGCCAGCAGCCCCGCCGCCGCCCCGCCGAGCGCTTGGCGCCGCGTCGCTTCTCCGGCGATGCCGGAAGACTTGTTTTTCTCAACCATGATATTTTCTCCCAAAGGATAGGTGGTGTTGCTTGCCGCGCTCAATCGTCGCCGCGGCTGCCGCGACCGCGCACGTCCACATAGACGGCGAACAGAAGGACCAGGCCGACGGCAATCGACTGGTAGGACGACGGCAGATTCATCAGGCTCATGCCGTTGGCGAGGCTCTCCATCAGGACGGCACCGATGACGGCTCCCGCCACCGTGCCGCGGCCGCCCATCAGGCTCGTGCCCCCGATCACCGCCGCAGCGATGACATTCAGCTCTAACCCCTGCCCGGCGGTTGGCGGCGCGCTGGACAGGCGCGCGACGAGCATCAGTCCGGCAAGGCCGTAGAGCGCTCCCATCGCGGCGAACGCGATGGTGACATGCTTGCGGATGTCGATGCCCGCCAGCAGCGCTGCCTGGCGATTGCCGCCAATGGCATAGAGCCGCCGCCCGAACGCGGTGTAGCGAAGAACGCCGCCGCTGATGGCCACGACCGCAAGCACGAGCGCCACCGGCAGCGGGATGCCCCGATAAGTTGCCGCGACGATCATCCCGAAGAACGCGACCACGCCGACCGACACGACAGGCAGCAAAACCAGGATCCTGAACGACGCCGGAATCCCGGCCGAAACCTGCGCCCGCCACTCGCGCCACTGCAGCAGCGAGAAAACCGACCATATGCCGAGCAGCACTATGATGCTGGCGAGCAGCGGCAGCGATGCATCGGAGATGACCAGCATGTCCATGCTCGGCGAAATTGTCTCGGCGTTGGTGATCACAAGGGAGACGCCTCTGACGGCCAGGAGGCTGGCGAGGGTGACGATGAACGACGGCACGTGCATCCAGGCGATCCAGTAGGCATGCCAGACGCCAAGGGCCAACCCGAAACCAATGGTCACGAGGACGGTCGGCCAAAAGCCGAAGCCGTAGACCGTGCTGGCGAATGCCGCCACCACCGCCGAGGCGGCGACCGTCGCGCCGAGCGACAGGTCGATGTAGCCT
>JANMWT010000166.1:0-10544 GCA_031394145.1 Alphaproteobacteria bacterium
GACGGCCGCGCACATGATCGCCATCGGGTGGGCGTCCCGCCGGAAGCCCTCGAAGAACCGGTCGAACTGCGCGTGCAGCATCGTGTGCTTGGTGATGGTCGAAACGAAATCCTTGTGCTGGGCGGGGTCCGGCAGCTCGCCCTTCAGCAAGAGGTAGCAGACTTCAAGAAAGCTCGAATTCTCGGCCAGCTGGTCGATCGGATAGCCGCGGTGGAGCAGGATGCCGGCGTCGCCGTCGATATAGGTGATCTGACTTTCGCAAGAAGCAGTAGAGGTAAAGCCGGGGTCCAGCGTGAACATGCCGGTCTGGGCGTAGAGCTTGCCAATATCGATCACGTCGGGTCCGACCGAACCGCTAAGCACGGGCATGTCGACTGTCTTGCCGCCGACGCTGATGGTCGCCTTGCCGTGCGGCTTCACTTTATTTTCCATGGTCGACACCCTCTCCGGTCATTCTGCCGGTCGTCCATCTAGGACGTTCCGGTCTGGTCCCAAATCCGTGCGAGGCACTCGTCCCGGCCAAGCAGCGCCATCACCATCGTGATATCCGGTGACGCCGCGCCGCCCGTGAGAGTCGCCCTCAGAACTGGGCCGACTTTACCTAGGCCTATGCCTTCTGCAGCGCAATATCGCGCCAGTTCCCCCTTAAGGACAGGCTCCGACCAGTCGGCGAGCGCCTGCAGGCCCGGGGTCAGCCGTTTGAGGCGTCCCTTCGCCTCGTCATTGAGCAGCTCCGCGCCTTTGCCGGTCAGTACGATAGGGCGAAGGTTGGTCAGGAAACGGGCCGCATCCGCCAGCGCGACAATGGTTGGCGCCCGGGTTTTCAGCACCGGCATGGCGTTGCCGATGCGCTGTTTCTCGGTTTGGTCGAGCCCCTGGGTCGTGGGCAGAGCAAAGAAGAGATCGGCAAGGCGCTGGTCGTCGGCGAGCGCCATGTAGTGGGCGTTGACCGCGTTCAACTTCGCGAGATCAAGCCGAGCGGCGGCCTTGTTGAGGCCGTCGAGATCGAACCAGTCGATTGCCTGGGCCTCGGAGATGATCTCGTCATCGCCATGGCTCCAGCCGAGGCGGAGCAGATAGTTCTTGAGCCCTTCGGGCAAATAACCCATGTCGCGATAGGCATCGACGCCCAGCGCGCCATGACGCTTCGACAGTTTCTTGCCATCCGGCCCGTGAATCAGCGGGATATGACCGTATTCCGGTCGCGCCCAGCCCATGCCATCGAAGATCGGGATCTGGCGAAAGGCGTTGGTCAGGTGATCGTCGCCGCGAATGACGTGGGTCACGCCCATGTCATGGTCATCGACCACCACCGCGAGCATGTAGGTCGGATTGCCGTCGGATCGCAGCAGGACCAGATCATCGAGGTCGCGGTAGCGCTGGGTGACTTTGCCCTGGACGCGATCCTGGAGAGTGAGCTCACCCGCGTCCGGCATGCGCAGTCGCACAGTCGTCGGCGCACCGGCCGGAAGTTTCTTGGCTGGATCCCGCCAGGGCGACCGGAAGGGCGCCAACAGGTCGTCCAGACGCGCGCCATCCTCGGTCGACAGATGGCCGTCGGCTTCTTTCTTCTGGCGCAGCAGATCGGCTGCCTCGCGACGTTCCTGAAGTTCGCCGGCCGTCACGGGGCAGAGATAGGCGGCGCCGCGCTCCACCAGCTCAAGCGCGACTGCACGATGACGCTCGGCGCGGGCGCTCTGCATCAGGGCCGGTTCATCGCCCGCAAGCCCAAGCCAGCCGAGCCCATCATGGATGGCAGCGACGGCTGAATTGGAGGACCGCTCGCGATCGGTGTCCTCGATCCTCAGCAGAAATTTGCCGCCAGTGTGGCGCGCATAGAGCCAACAGAACAGGGCGGTGCGGGCCCCGCCGATGTGGAGGTACCCGGTTGGGGAGGGGGCAAAGCGCGTGACGACCGTCATCGAGGTCCAATGTCTGGGGCGCGGCGACAGCATGCAGCGCGCGCCTTGAAGACCACATCCGGCCCCGCCGTAGCAAGTCCCGTCCGGACGCCTATGGGTGCAGCTTCCCCTATCGATGCAGCCAGCATGGGGCGACTGCAGGCGCGGTCATTGAAGCGCGCTTGTCCCGCGTCCCGTCTCGATCGCCGTGGCGCCCGAGCCTGGAGACTGGAGCCTGGAGCCTGGAGCCTGGAGACTGGAGACTGGCTCCCCGAGCCTGGCGCCGGCCCGGTCGCGCGTTAGTTGTACTTGCGGACCAGGGCCACCAGCTTGCCCTGGATTCGAACCTTGTCGGGGCCATAGATCTGGGTGCCGAAGTCAGGGTTTGCCGCTTCTAGCGCGATCGATCCGCCCTTGCGGCGGAAACGTTTGAGGGTTGCATGTTCGTCATTGACCAACGCCACGACGATGTCGCCCGATTGCGCCGTGTCGGTACGTCGCAACACCACGATGTCACCGTCGAGAATGCCGGCGTTGATCATCGAGAGGCCCGACACTTCAAGCGCGAAGTGCGTATCTGGATCGAAATCCTCGTCGGGCGGATTGATGCGATGGGTTTCGTGCTGGATCGCCTCGATCGCCGTACCTGCAGCGATCCGACCCAGGACCGGGATGGTGCCGCCGCTGCGCGACACAAAGCGCTGCTCGGCGTTGACGACGTTGTTCTTGAGACTGGCGCGGGTCGGCATCGAGGGCGGAGCAGCGCTCTCAGGCAGCTTCAGCACTTCGAGGGCGCGCGCCCGGTGGGCCAGTCGCCGCAGAAAGCCGCGCTCTTCCAGAGCCGTGATCAGCCGATGGATGCCCGACTTGGAGGCCAGGTCCAGAGCCTCTTTCATCTCATCAAAAGAGGGGGAAACGCCGGTCTCCTTGATCCGTCCATTGATGAACAGAAGGAGTTCGCGTTGTTTCTTGGTGAGCATGGCTTGGCCTCTCGGCTCCTCAACTGAGTCGCAGATAGTTCTACATGCGTTCACGTTATGGGTCAAGAAAAGCTGTGGAGCAGCGTGTTGCTTCGCTAGGGATTTTTGGTTTGGGCCGCTGCCAAGGAGAACCGAGACGAGGCCCCCAGGCCGTGCAAAACTGAGCTTGAGGCCTCCAAGAAGGCCAGCCAGGGAGGCCGCAATGCGCGTTGAACCATCCGGTCAGGCCTGCGGGGCCGCAGTGACCGGCGTCGATCTCTCCAAGCCCCTCAGCACCGATCAGATCGCTGCGATTCGTTCCGCCTGGCTGGAGCACCACGTTCTGGCCTTTCCTGACCAGAAGCTCAGCGATGACGACCTCGAAAGGTTCACCCTTGCCTTTGGCGGGTTCGGTGAAGACCCCTTCATCGCCCCGATCCCCGGCCGCCAGCATGTCATCGCCGTCCAGCGCAAGGCGGACGAGACCTCGCCTCTTTTTGCCGAGAACTGGCATAGCGACTGGAGCTTCCAGGCAAGGCCCCCGGCTGGCACCTGCCTTTATGGCATCACCATCCCGCCCGAAGGCGGAGATACCCTGTTCGCAAACCAGCACGCGGCGCTCGAGGCCATGCCGGCGACGATGCGCAGCAAGCTGGAGGGCCGGATGGCGATCCATTCCGCCAAGAAGGCCTATGCGCCTGAAGGATCCTACGGCGAGAAGGACCGGGCGAAGCGCTCGATGGACATCCGCCCCTCGCGCGACGCGGAGGCCACCCAGCTTCATCCGCTGATCCGCGCTCATCCCGAAACCGGTCGCCTCGGACTGTTCAGCGCCTTTGGCTACATCATCGGCATCGAGGGCATGAGCGAAGCCCATGCAACCCCGCTCTTGCTCGAGCTCTACCAGTGGCAGAGCCGGCCTGAGTTTCAATACCGTCACAAATGGCGGCCCCGCATGCTGCTGATGTGGGACAACCGCTCGCTGTTGCACGCCGCAACCGGCGGCTATGCCGGCCACGACCGGATCCTCCACCGCACCACGATCGCCGCCTCGAACTGACCGACGGACGCGCCGCTGGCTGACGCGCCAGTTGGGGTGATCAGATTGCAGATCCCGACACCCATCCTCCTGGCGCGGCTCAGGATCGCCTGCGGTCGGATAGAATGCGGTCAGATAGAATGTGGTCGGCGTCAGGCAGCTCGGCGCACCAGGGAGAGCAGAAGCTGGAGCGCAACTGCGCCGATGGTTGCGCCGATGATCGCACTCACGATCCCGCCGCCGATGGCGACGCCAAAATAGCTCAGCAGCCAGCCGCCGAGGAACGAGCCGAGGACGCCGACGACGATATTGCCGAGGAGACCGAAGCCATACCCCTTGACGATGACGCCCGCGAGCCACCCGGCGACGCCGCCGATGACAAGCCAGATAACGAGAGCTTCTACGGTCATGCATATCTCCTCAACCACCGTCGCAGGCAAAACCCGCCAGGAGACCAACGTGGCTTGGGTAAATCGGTTCCCGCGTCTCGGGGGCGGGGGGGGGGAGCACGCCGGTCGCACGAAGCTCACAAACGGCGGGTACGAGGTAGGCTCGCCTATGGCGCTCACCTGGTCCACGTCCCTTATGTATGGATCGGCGTCGGCTCGCTGGTGCTGATCGACTTGCGGGTCATGTCGGCCGTCTCGCACACCAAACTGCGCGATCAGCCGAAGCAGACTCCCGAAACGAAAAGCTGACTAGCGTGCGTGAACAAAGGCGGTCACGGCGGCGGCCGGATCGGGCGCGCGCATGACGCTCTCGCCAATCAGGAACCCACGGGCGCCGCAGCGGCGAAGGCGGCTGACGTCGAGCGGCGATTTGAGGCCGCTCTCGGAGATTAGCAGTTTGTCCTTCGGCGCCAGAGCGGCGAGCCGCTCGGTCACCGCAAGATCGGTGGTGAAGGTGCGCAGATCCCGGTTGTTGACCCCGACCAGCGGCGAGGGGAGGCGAAGCGCTCGCTCCAGTTCGGCCTGATTGTGGGCTTCCAGGAGCACCGAGAGGCCAAGCGCGTCGGCGGCGGAATGGAGTTCTTCGGCTTGGCGATCGCTCAGCGCCGCCATGATGATCAGGATGGCGTCGGCGCCCGCCGCACGCGCCTCGGCGAGCTGGATTGGATCAACCATGAAATCCTTGCGCAGCACGGGCAGCGGCACAGCTGCGCGCACGTCCTCGAGATCGGCCAACGACCCGCCGAAGCTGGGGCCGTCGGTGAGCACCGAGATGCAGGCCGCGCCGCCGGCCGCATAGGCCCGCGCAGCTTCGCCCGGTGAGCGATCAGAGTTGATCTCGCCCGCAGAAGGGCTCTTGCGCTTGACCTCGCAAATCAGCGCGTTGCCGTCGGCTTGGGCAATCGCCAGCAACGCATCGGCGAAGCCGCGCGGCGGCGCCGCCGTCTTCGCCTCGGCCTCGAACGAGGCGAGGCTGCGCATCCGCTTCAGCGCCGCGACCTCTTCGTGTTTGTAGGCGATGATCTGGGCCAGGCGGTCGGACATGTCAGCCATGGGTCGCCATTTTCAGGTTCTCGAGCGCAGCCATCGCCTTGCCATTGGCGATCGAGAGCCGCGCCTGGCTGAGGCCGTCGCGAAGGTCTGCGGCAAGCCCGGCGACCAACAGGGCGGCGCCAGCATTGAGAGCAACGAGGTCCGCGAACGGGCCGGGGGCGCCTTCCAGCACTTGGGTCAGGGCAGCGGCGTTCTCGCCAACCCTGCCGCCGCGCAGGTCATCCGGATTGGCGATCGGCAGGCCAAGATCCTCCGGCAAAATCTGGAAGGTATCGATCTCGCCGTCCTTTAGCTCGGCCACCAGGGTGGGCCCGGTCGTCGAAATCTCGTCCATCCCATCTTGCCCGTGGACGACCCAGGCACGCTCGGAACCCAGCGTGCGCAGCGCCTTGGCGTAGGGCGTCAGCCACAGATCCGAATAGACGCCGAGCAGCTGGCGCTTGGCGCCGGCCGGGTTGGCGAGCGGGCCAAGCAGGTTGAAGACGGTGCGAATTCCGAGCGCCTTGCGCACCGGACCGACGTGCTTCATCGCGGCGTGGTGGGCCGGGGCGAACATGAAGCTGACGCCGGCCTTGGCGAAACTCGCGACCAGCTGTTCGTCCGTCGGATTGAGATTGACGCCGAGCGCCTCGAGCACGTCGGCCGAGCCGGTCTTGGGCGGAACCGAGCGGTTGCCGTGTTTGGCGACCACCGCGCCTGCGCCCGCCGCCACGAAGGCTGCAGCGGTGGAGGTGTTGAGGCTGATCCAGGCAAGACCGCCGGTTCCGCAGGTATCGATCGCCCCCGGCGGGGCGGTGACGCGACGAACGTGGGCGCGCATCACGGCGGCCCCGGCGGCGATGTCGGAGGCGCTCTCGCCTCGCATCGCCAGAGAGGTCAAGAAGGCGGCGGTAAGCGCCGGCTCGCTCTCTCCCCGAAAGATCGCATCGAAGGCGGCGCCCATGGCGTCACCGTCCGGACGGCCGCCGGAGGTGAGGGCAATGACGACGGTGCGGACGGGCTCGCTCATGGGATCCATAGGCCAGGTTGCGGGAGTGCTTTAAGGGGGAAACGCCCAGGGGACAAATCCCCCTAGGGCCAGGACGGGCGGCCAGGGGGCGGGATGATGCAGGATCTGGCGGGCAGGACGGCGTTTGTCACCGGCGGCGCGAGCGGCATCGGCCTCGCGCTGGCCAGGGCTTTCGCTGGGGCCGGCATGAAGGTGATGCTTGGCGATATCGAGGAGGGCGCGCTGGCGTCGGCGGTGGCGGAACTCGCCGCGGCGGGCGCAGAGGTGCGCGGGGTGACCTGCGATGTCGCCGATGCAGCCAGCCTCGAGCGGGCGGCCGAAGCCAGCTTCGCTGCGTTCGGCAAGGTGCATGTGGTCTGCAACAATGCCGGCGTCGCAGGCGGCGGCGGGGTCGATGACATCGACCTCGACAGCTGGCGATGGGTGATCGACGTTAACTTGATGGGCGTCGTGCACGGCGTGCGCGCCTTCCTGCCGCACCTGCGGGCGCATGGCGAGGGCGATCACATCGTCAACACGGCGTCGATGGCCGGACTGCAGAGCGGGATGGGATTTGCACCCTATGCTGCCAGCAAATACGCCGTCGTCTCGATGTCGCAGGGGCTCGCAAAACAGCTGGCTCCGCTGAACATCGGGGTGAGCGTGCTCTGTCCATCCTTCGTCAATACGCGGATTGGCGAGAGCGGGCGCAACCGGCAGCCGCGCTATGGCGCGTCACCAGCGCCCGACCCTGGAAGCGAGGCGGGCAGGGGGGCAGCCTGGGTCGCGGCCAAGCTGCGCAGCGGCCTTGATCCCGCTGAGCTTGGCGCCCGCACAATCGAGGCGATCCGCGGCGGCGAGCTCTACGTCTTCACTCATCCGGACTGGTATTGGGAGATCGAGGAGCGCTTTGCCGCAATCGAGGCCGCGATGGCGCGGTGGGCGGCGAAGGCCTAGCGGCGGAAATGGCGGCCGCACCGGCTTATCCGCCGCTAGGCCTTCGCCCACCGCGCTCCGGTTGAGCCAGTCGCAGGAAGTTCGAGAGCATGGTCTTGCCGTGCTGTGAGCCGATCGATTCCGGGTGGAATTGCACGCCGTAGACCGGGCGATCGATGTGGCTGAGCGCCATGATCTCGCCATCCGAGGTTTCGGCGTCAACCTTTAGCGTGTTGGGCAAGCCCTGGCGACGAACCGCGAGCGAATGGTAGCGCACCGCCTCGAAACTGTCGGGCACGCCTTTCAGGAGCTCGCCATCACCGACCTTGTGCACGGTCGAGGTCTTGCCGTGGACGATCTCTTTGGCGCTCTCGACGACGCCGCCAAAGGCCTGGCCGATCGACTGATGGCCGAGGCAGACGCCGAGAATGGGCGTGCCTTCAGGCGCAAGCCGGATCAGTTCAAGACAGATGCCCGCTTCATCCGGCGTGCAGGGACCTGGAGACAGGACAATGCCATCTGCGCCGCGGGCCAGCGCCTGCGCTGCGGTGATCGCATCGTTGCGCACCACCTCGACGTCGACGTCGGGGCTGATCTCCTCGATGTAGTGGACGAGGTTGTAGGTAAAGCTGTCATAGTTATCGATGAGGAGGATCTTCTGGCGCATCACCGGTTCCCCCGGTCATAACGCGCGGCTTCCTCGGCGGCGCGGAAGAGGGCCGAGGCCTTGTGCACCGTCTCCTGGAACTCGCTTTCCGGGTTGGAGTCGTAAACCACGCCGCCGCCGGCCTGGACGTGGATCTTGCCGCCGGCGAACACCGCCGTACGCAGCGCGATGCAGGTATCCATGTCCCCGCCCGCCCCGAAATAGCCCACCCCGCCGCCATAAACGCCCCGCGCATGCGGCTCGAGTTCAGAGATGATCTCCATCGCCCGGATCTTTGGGGCCCCCGAGACCGTGCCTGCCGGGAAGCCGGCGCAGAGGGCCGAGACCATGTCCTCGCCCGGCTTCAGCTTGCCCTCGACGTTGGAGACGATGTGCATGACGTGGCTATAGCGCTCGACGGTGAAGCTCTCGGTCACCCTGACGGTTCCACGCTGCGAGACCCGGCCGACATCGTTGCGGCCGAGGTCGAGCAGCATCAGGTGCTCGGCGCGCTCCTTGGGATCGGACAGCAGGCGCTGCTCGTTGGCCGTATCATCCTCCGGCGTCTTGCCGCGGGGCAGCGTGCCGGCGATCGGGCGGATGGTCACGGTACCATCGCGCAGACGGACAAGGATCTCTGGGCTTGATCCCGAAATCTGGAAATCCCCGAAGTTGACGTAGAACATGAAGGGCGAGGGGTTGAGCCGCCGCAACGCCCGATAAAAAGCGAAGGGCGAGCGCGGGAAGGGGGCCGAGAAGCGCTGGCTTGGCACGACCTGAAAGATGTCGCCGGCCTTCACATAGGATTTGGCCTCTTCAACCATTTCCAGATAGCGCGGCTTGGTGGTGCTGGAGGTGAACTCCACCCTCTCAAGGTCGACATTGGTCGGCCGCGCCGCAGGCGCCGTTTCATCCAGCTTGGCTTCGATCGCATCGAGGCGCGCCTGGGTTGCAGCTTCCCCGTCGCGCTCGGGGGCCGCGAGGATGATCTCCTGCCTCACGCCATCGAAGATCAACACGACAGAGGGCCGCATCAGCATGCCCTCGGGCACGCCATTGGGATCGGGCGCCCGCGCTTTCAGCTTCGGTTCGATATAGCGGACGAAATCATAGCCAAGATAACCGAAGGCGCCGGCCGCCATCGGCGGCAAGCCGTCCATGCCCGTCACCTTGCACTCCTCGATGAAGGCGCGCAGCGAGGCGAGGGGGTCGTTTGTGGTCGAGCGGACCTTCTTGAAATCGGCGGTCAGCGAGGTTTCCGCCTTGCCGTCCTTCACCCGCCACCAGAGATCCGGCGCAAGCCCGACAAACGAATAGCGCCCGCGCGTCTCCCCGCCTTGGACGCTTTCGAAGAGCACCACGCCGGGCTGCATCGGTCCAAGTTTCAAGACAGCCGAGACGGGCGATTCCGTGTCGTCGACACGCCGCCGCACATGCAAGCGGGGCGGCGCAGACCTCATCCAGCGGCGTCTTTCGTATAGTCGTTGATGAAGTCCTGGATCGCCTTGTTGTTGCTTCGGACCTTCACTTCCTTTTGCACGCCGCGGCTGAACGCCTGGAAGACGTCGCCGGTGATCGAGCGCTGGAGAATGTCGTTCACCTGTTTCACCAACTGAGGGTCGGCGCCCTCCGCCGTGACCTTCTCGACCTTGTCGACCATGACAATCCACGGATCGCCCTGGCTGCTGATCGGCGCTGCGATGCCGCCCTCAGGAAGGCTGAACATGACGCCGAGGACCCGCGGATCAAGTTGCTGCTGCTGCGCCATCACGCGCGAGACCGGCAGCGTCGGCCGCAGGAAGTCCATCTTGGCCGCCTTGGCTGTCGCGTCGAAATTCTTGCCGGCCTTGACCGCTGCGACGATATCGTCGGCGATCTTCTTCACCGCTTCGAGCTGCTTCTCGCCGACATAGAGCTCTTTCACCTCGGCCTTCACCTCTTCGAGCGCCGGGGTGCGCGCCGGGATGATCTGCTCGAGGCGCAGCACAGTGCGCTCGCCATCGCCTTCGATCACCGGGCTCAACTCGCCGAGCTTCATCTTGAAGGCCTCGCCGAGTTCCTTGGGGTGTTTGGAAAAAAGGGCGTTGGGTCCGCCCTTGGCGTCGGTGGCGCGCTGGTCGACGGCCGGAAAAAGCAGGATCGGAGCGCCAATATCGTTTGCGACTTCCTCGAGTGTCTTTCCGCCGCTGATGTAGTCGAGGAATTTTTCTTCGGTCTTGTCGTAAAGGTGCTGCGCGTCGCGCTTCGACATCTCCTTGCGCAGATCATCCGAGACCTTTTCAAGCGGCATGGCGACGCCTGGAATGATCTTGTTGACCTTCATCCCGAGATAGCTGTCGCCGACCTTGATCGGCCCGAAGGTTTCGCCAACCGGCAGGGCGAACGCCGCATCGTTCTGGTTCTTGTCTTTGAGATCGCCAGGTTTGACGCTGACCGTCGTGAGCGTGACGCCCTTGGCCTGATTGACCAGATCCTCAAGCTTCTTGCCCTGCTTCACCTGGTCGACGACCGACTGGATTGCGTCGGGGTCGGCAGAAGAAAACTGCGCGATCTCGCGCGTTTCGGGGGTCGAG
>JANMWT010000279.1:0-3254 GCA_031394145.1 Alphaproteobacteria bacterium
GCATCCTCGCCGGCCTCGCCCTCAACATGGGCGGCGCATGGATCGCGACAGTGGTCGGACTGTGCGTGCTGGGGGTCGTCATCCAGGCGCTCATCTGGCTCGGCACGGCCCTCCTCTAAGCCCGCCGCGATGCGCATCGCCGTCCTCAAGGAACGCCGGGCCGGCGATCAGCGCGTCGCCGCCACGCCGGACACCGTCAGGAAACTCATCGCTCTCAAGCACGCCGTCGCCATCGAAAGCGGCGCGGGCCTCACCGCTGGCGTACGCGATGAGGACTATGCCGCCGCCGGCGCCAGCGTGGGTTCGGCTGCAGCGGCGCTTAACGGCGCCGAGCTGATCTTCAAGGTGCGCGCGCCCGAGGAAGCCGAATACAAGACCTATCCGAAGGGCGCCGCTTTCGTCGGCCTGCTCGATCCTTACAACGCGACGGCCGATGCAAAAGCCTGGGCCGCTGCCGGCCTCACCGCCATCGCCATGGAATTCGTGCCACGGATCACGCGGGCGCAGTCGATGGACGCCCTCTCCTCTCAGGCCAACCTCGCCGGCTATCGCGCGGTGATCGAGGGCGCGCAGATCTATGGCCGGGCCATGCCGATGATGATGACCGCCGCAGGCACCGTCGCCGCCGCCAAAGTATTCATCATGGGTGCAGGCGTCGCCGGCCTGCAGGCCATCGCCACCGCCCGACGTCTCGGCGCCGTGGTGTCGGCCACCGATGTGCGGCCCGCCTCGAAGGAACAGGTCGCCTCGCTCGGCGCAAAATTCATTGCGGTCGAGGATGACGAGTTCAGAGCCGCCGAAACCGCCGCCGGTTACGCCAAGCCGATGTCCCCGGAGTATCAGAAAAAGCAGGCCGATCTTGTCGCAGCTCACATCGCCAAGCAGGATATCGTTGTCACCACCGCCCTGATCCCGGGCCGACCCGCTCCGGTCCTGCTGACCGAAGCCATGGTGAAATCGATGCGCCCCGGCTCAGTGGTGGTCGACCTCGCGGTCAGCCAGGGCGGCAACTGCCCGCTATCGAAGGCTGATCAACCGGTCATTGTGGACGGGGTCACGGTCATGGGCTTTTCAAACCTTCCGAGCCGCATCGCCGCCGACGCATCTGCGCTCTACGCAAAAAACCTGCTCGCCCTCGCGCCGCTGCTGACCGGCGAAAACGCCGCCTGGGCGCCCAAATGGGACGACGAGATCGTCAAGGCCGCCGTGCTGACACGCGACGGCGCGGTGGTTCATTCGGCGCTGAAAGACGCATGAGCGGTGGGCAAGGCGATCGGCCTCATGCTGACGATTGCCGGTCTGGTTCTCAGCGTGTGGTTCGTACAGATGCTGTTGCTCCCCGGTCCGGCGCCGCTGACCAGCTTCGTGGTCGCCGCCATGGCGGTGGCGATGCTCTCGGTCGGCCTGCGCTACATGTTGAAGGCTCGGAACAAGACGCCAGACGACAGGCTGGAAGGAGACAAGCGATCATGATCAAGCGCCTCGCGCTTCTGGCCGGCCTCGCAATCACGATTGCCGCGCCGGCCTTCGCCGCCGCCGGCGGGGCCCTTGTTGATCCGCTGATCTTTCGTCTCGCTATTTTCGTGCTGGCGATCTTTGTCGGCTATTACGTGGTCTGGTCGGTGACCCCGGCGCTACACACGCCGTTGATGGCCGTCACCAACGCGATCTCGTCCGTCATCATTGTCGGCGCCTTGATTGCAGCTGCTTCCGGCTCGGGTACGGACCTCACGCCCGACTTGATGATGTCGAAGGGTTTCGGCGGTGTCGCCGTGGGGCTGGCGGCGGTCAACATCTTCGGCGGCTTCCTCGTCACTTCGCGGATGCTTGCGATGTACAAGAAGAAGGACAAGCCGGCGCCCAAAGCCGAGCCGAGCAAGGCTGAGGCGAAGTCGTAACATGAACGCCAACATCGCCGCCCTTCTCTATCTCGGCTCAGGCGTCCTCTTCATCCTTGCGCTGCGCGGCTTGTCGAGCCCGGCCACTTCCCAGGCCGGCGCGCGCAACGGCATGATCGGCATGGCGATCGCCATCGGCACGACGCTGTGGATGGCCTGGCCGATGGACGCCCTCACCCTGGGCATCATCGTCGGCGGCCTGGTGCTCGGCGGCGTGGTCGGAGCGATCATCGCCCGCAAGATCGCGATGACGGCCATGCCGCAACTGGTCGCCGCTTTCCACTCGCTGGTCGGCATGGCGGCGGTGCTGGTTGCCGCAGCCGCCCTTTATGCGCCCGTGAGCTATGGCATCGGCGAACCGGGCGCGATCCACATGAACTCGCTGATCGAGCTTTCGCTGGGGGCGGCGATCGGCGCGCTGACCTTTACCGGCTCGGTGATCGCCTTTGCGAAGCTCAACGGCAATATGAGCGGTGCGCCAATCATGCTGCCGGCGCGGCACCTGATCAATATCGTGATCGGCGTCGCGATCGTCGCGCTCGTGGTGATGATGGTGCGCTCGGGGGGATCGCAGCCCCTGATGTTCTGGGGCATTGTCGGGCTGTCGCTGACCCTCGGGATCACGCTGATCATTCCGATCGGCGGCGCTGACATGCCGGTCGTTGTCTCGATGCTCAACAGCTACTCTGGCTGGGCGGCCGCGGCGCTGGGCTTCACGCTCGAAAACAATGCGCTGATCATCACCGGCTCGCTGGTCGGATCCTCAGGCGCCATCCTCTCCTACATCATGTGCAAGGCGATGAACCGCAGCTTCATCTCGGTCATCCTCGGCGGCTTCGGCGGCGATGCCGCGGTCGTGGCGACCGGAGGCGCAGCGAAGCCCGTCAAGATCGGCTCGGCCGACGATGCCGCCTTCATCATGAAGAACGCCTCCAAGGTGATCATCGTCCCGGGCTACGGCATGGCCGTCGCCCAGGCCCAGCACGCGCTCAAGGAAATGGGCGAGAAGCTGAAGGCCGAGGGCGTCGACGTCGAATACGCCATCCACCCGGTCGCCGGCCGCATGCCTGGCCACATGAACGTGCTGCTGGCCGAAGCTCAGGTGCCCTATGACGAGGTGTTCGAACTGGAAGACATCAACTCCTCCTTCGCCCAGGCTGATGTCGCATTTGTCATCGGCGCCAACGACGTCACCAACCCGGACGCCGAGACCAACTCAGCATCGCCGATCTACGGCATGCCGGTGTTGAAGGTGTGGAACGCCAAGACAGTCTTCTTCATCAAGCGCTCGCTGGCGTCCGGTTATGCCGGCGTCGAGAACCCGCTCTTCTTCCGCGACAACACCATGATGCTGCT
>JANMWT010000209.1:0-1737 GCA_031394145.1 Alphaproteobacteria bacterium
GAGATGCGACTTCGCAGCTCGGTCCTGCGACCCGAATTAGGGGCTCAGGATAGCACCCGGTCGCGGCCCCTTTCGGCCGTGAGGCGCCCATGACACTTCAAGCTGAGTTGCCTTTTGACGCCACGTTTCTTGCCTCATAAACGGGCCGGATGACGCTATGACGCCGGACGAACTTGAGGTGGTCTATGGCGTACACTATTGCTGCGTCATCATCGTAATGTAGCAGGCGCTACGATGACATCGCAACGGCCCGCGCGATCAAACAGGCAGACGTAAATTCACGACGCATCCCAGAGCTACGAGAGCGATGTGTCTCTTTGACCACGCGAGGTTCGGAGCCTGGCGACAACCGCATAAGGTTTCTGAATGTCAGGCGCCGTGGTCGTTGGCGTCGGTTGCTGTGCTGCCTAGGGGCGATGACGTCAGCTTTGCCTATCCTCACGGCAGAGCGAAGACGTCAGGATTCGTAACGACGCACCACGGACTCGGATCTGTGCGATGATCGGCTGAGGTGTAGAAATCGGGATGCGGCTTCGCGCTCTGCACCGCCGGGGGAGACGGAGCATGATCGATTACTTGCAGTTTTGGGGTAAGGCTGGCGGTGTGCGCATCGACGAACCTGCTTGGCATCCAAATGCCTATCACTGTCTGGACGTCGCGGCTTCGGCCGAAGCGTTGCTCATCGCAAGTCCGCGTAAGCTCGCCATGCTTGCGCGTCTGCTCGGGACGTCACCGGACAACGCCCGCCTTCTGATCGTCTGTCTCATCTCCTTGCATGATGTCGGCAAGTTCGCGTCGAACTTTCAGAAGAAGGTTCCTGGGCTTTGGCCGTCGGCGGTGCTGGGAGAGATCGCCAAGGATGCAAATAATCAGAGCGTGCGGCATGACCAAACCGGTTTTGAACTGCGTGGCAAACTCAAGTTTGAGGCGCTGGCCGCACCCGCGTTTTCACAATGGACGCAGTCGGGATCGGACATTGCACGCTTATGGGGGGCGATTGCTGGGCATCACGGCAGGCCGGTCCCTAATGGTGGTCCAATTGATATCGTGACCGGGATGAGTACATCGGGAATTAACGCCGCGTGCGCATTCGCGCGTGACGCAGCGGCCTTGTTCGGCCCATTTGATGCGCTGCCTGAGCGAGAAACGGAGCAACTCGCGGCAGTATCTTGGGTGATCGCGGGCCTGACGAACATCGCCGATTGGGTCGGCTCAAATCGAGACCGGTTTCCGTATTGCCAGCCCGATGCGACCCTCGCCGAATATTGGCCGAACGCTCAAACGAAAGCGGCGGACGCTGTCGTTGCTGCCGGCATCTTGCCAAGCCGCGCCAGCAATGAGCCAAATGCTGGCCGGCTCTTTCCACTGATCAAGCAATTGAGCCCACTGCAAGCACACGTTTCCGATTGCGGTTTACCGCCGGGTCCTGTTCTCGCGATCATCGAGGATGTGACCGGCAGCGGCAAAACAGAGGCGGCGCTGATCCTCGCTGCGCGGCTACTGACTGAGGGGCGCGCGGACGGAATATTCTTCGCGCTGCCGACGATGGCGACTGCAAATGCCATGTTCGATCGTCTGTCCGAAACGTACCGCCTCCTGTTTGATGACAACGCCGAACCGTCGCTGGTGTTGGCCCACGGGCGCAGCGCATTGCACGACGGCTTCCAGGCGTCGATCCTCGATAACGGCATTAAGCTGGCGGAGTACCTAGCCGAACGGCAAGGGGATGAGTCGAGC
>JANMWT010000385.1:0-4601 GCA_031394145.1 Alphaproteobacteria bacterium
GTTGAGGTTGGGGCCGTTGAGGCAGTAGATGATCAGGTTCATCGACGGACCCTAGCTGAGAAACGCTCGCAATGCGCGCCCAGCGCTTGCCGCAGCGGGCCGGCGCAGGTTTAGGCGAATCTCGAGGCGGATCAAAATGAATCTCACGGTGAATGGCGAGCCCGAGATGGCTGCCGAAGGCGCGAGCCTCGCCGACGTCCTCGATCGCCTGGGCTTTCCTGCGAAGGGCATTGCCGTCGAACGCAACCGGGAAATCGTTCCGAAGTCGCGCTATGGCCTAACTCGGCTTGAGGAGGGCGACCGAATCGAGATCGTCCAGTTCGTCGGCGGCGGCTGACCCTGGGGCGCCCCCAAACGGCTGCTTATCTGAACCTGCCGGCGCTTGACGCAGGCCCGAGGAGGGCAATGGTTGGCGACGGAGGACGCCCGGCCCGGGATTTTCTGGTCCATCACAGGGGGAAAACATGGTTCGAGAGGACAGCCGGCTGAGCCAGCCGGCGAAGGAATTTGTCAACGTCATGGGCTGCGCCTACCCGACGGCCGAGCGCTATGTCGCGCGCGGTTTCAGCGCCGAGACCTATATGGTGGAAGTGGTGCCAGACAGCGACCAGCCGGCCTTGATGGCTTATCTCGTCGATCTGCTCGACGGCGCGCCGCTCGACAATGAGGACCTGCGTGGGTTGATGGATCGCGTCAGCCCGTGGTGGGGCTTTGAGACCAAATGCGCTAGAACCTTCCTTGAGGGTCTGCGGGAATCGCTAAACGACAGAATGAAGTTGAATGTCTGACCAGGGACTGCCTGCGGACGACGACAAGCTGGTCATCGCTGGCAAGGCGTACTCCTCGCGCCTGATCGTCGGCACCGGCAAGTACAAGTCCTACGCAGAGAACGCCGAGGCCGCCGAAGCAGCTGGCGCCGAAATCGTCACCGTTGCGCTGCGACGCGTCAATGTCTCCGAGCAAGGCTCAGATCGGCTCGTCGATCACCTCGATCCCAAGCGTTTCACTTACCTGCCCAACACGGCTGGCTGTTTCACCGGCGAGGACGCGGTGCGCACCCTGCGTCTGGCGCGCGAGGCGGGCGGTTGGTCGCTGGTGAAGCTGGAGGTGTTGTCGAACACAGCGCACCTCTATCCCGACATGATCGAGACGCTGCGCGCCACCGAGCTGCTGGTCGCCGACGGGTTCGATGTCATGGTCTATTGCACCGATGATGTGGTTTTCGCAAAGCGCCTGGAAGAGGCCGGCGCAGCGGCGATCATGCCGGCGGCCTCGCCCATCGGTTCGGGCCTGGGCATCCAGAACCGGGTCAATATCCGGTTGATTGTCGAACAGGCCAAGGTGCCGGTGCTTGTCGATGCCGGGGTCGGGACGGCCTCGGATGCGACGATCGCCATGGAGCTGGGCTGCGACGCCGTGATCGCCAACACGGCGATCGCAGCTGCAAAGGATCCCATCGGCATGGCGCGCGCCATGAAACACGCCGTCATTGCGGGCAGGGCGGCTTATCTTGCCGGACGGATGCCGATGAGGCGCTATGCCGATCCGTCGAGCCCGCTTGGCGGGCTGATCTGAACCTAGGCCTTCTTCTTGGCGCGGGCGTCGTCGACGATCTGCTGGAGCTGGACCTGGCTGTAGCCGTTGAGGAAGACGCCGTTGATAAAGAAGCCTGGCGTCCCCTTCACGTTGGCCTGTTCCCCTTCGGTTAGCACCCGCGTGATGTGAGCGCCGATGTCCTCGCTCTTCATGTCCTTGTGCAGCTTGTCGAGATTGAGCCCGACGGATGCGGCCATCTTGTCGACATTCTCGGGCGAGAAGTCGTGGCTCTTCATCATCGTGAGGTGCATCTCGCGGTACTTGCCCTGCTTGGCGGCGGCGAGCGCGGCGGTGGAGGCAAAGTGCGAGCTTTCGGCCAGGACCGGGTATTCCTTGAAGATCACCCGGACATCATTCTTTTTGGAGGCCAGCTGCTCGAATACCCAGGGGTTGGCGGCTTTGCAGTAGCCGCAATTGTAGTCGAAGAATTCGACGATGGTGATCGGCGCGCTGGCCGGACCGATGACGGGATCATCCTTCTCGTCGATCAGCCGGGTGAAGGTTCTCACCTCCTCGCGGCGATTGAGTTCGCTGAAGGCTTCGGCCAGCACTTCAGGGTTCTTGACCAGGTAATCCTTGACGATCGCCTCGACCTCGGCGCGCGGCATGCGGTTGACCGCATCCGGGGCCTTGACCTCGGTCTTCCCTCCCGAACAGGCGCCGAGGCCCAGGGCAAGAATTGCGGGAACCAGCAGGGTCAGGCGCATCACGTGTCTTTCGGCTATGCGCCCGAGGACGAACGGGCGCAGGTTGGAATATGGCGGGGCGAGGCCCAAGAGCAAGTTCAACCCTTGATCTCCGCGTGGCGGCGCTGAGGCGTTGCTCGCTCGCCTAGCGACCCTGGCGCGCCTGTAGCTTAGGATCGGTCATGCTGGCGATATCCTGGGCGCGCCGGCCATTGGGCGTGGCCGGGTCAAGCTTGCTGGCGGCGCGGTGGGCGAAAACCTGGGCGCGTCGGACGTCGCCGAGATAATAGGCTTCCTCCGCCGTCGCGAGATCGGCCTCCGGGACCTTGCCTTCCTTGCCATAAGCATTGGCGAGCTGGTTCCAGGCAAAGGGGTTGGTCTTCTCCTGGTCAAGCGAATCGCGAAGCACGAGTTCGCCCTCCTTCACATTGGTCATGTTCTTGGATTCGATCAGCGAGCGGGCGAGGTTGATCTTCAGGAGCGGCTGGTCAGGCGCGAGCTGGACCGACTTGCGGTGCGGGACGATCGATTCATCGACCTTGGCGCTCTCGAACAGGATCTGACCCATCAACTCGTAATAATAGGGATTGTTCGGGTGATCATCGATCAGCTTTTGGGTCTCGACGGTAGCGGCCTTGATGTCGGTGGCGCGATAGGCTGCAAAGGCGCGTGCGTATTGCGCGGGCTCCGACATGTCGGTCATCGGATACTTGTTGTAGACGCGGTTCGGCGGGCCCAGGTAGCCGATGAGCTTCGCCTTCATGATCGCCAGCTGATCGATGGCGCGCTGGTTCTGAGGTTTGGAGTGGGCCTCGATCTGCAGGGCGCGCGGGCGCACCTGCTGGATGCGTTCGTTGGAGATCGGGTGAGCCTGGAAGTAGGGATCCTGCTTGACCACGCTCATCAGCTCTTCGTAACGAAACTTCTCGAAGAAATCGACGAAGCCCGCCGGCGACTGTCCGGTCTTCTCGAGAAAATTGAGCGCCGCCTGGTCGGCGGCGCTTTCCTCGACGCGGGTGTATTTGAAAAAGGTGAGCGCGCCGAACTCGGACGCGCTGCTCATGATCGCAACCCCGGCGTCCGGATGACCAGCGACCATCGCCAGCACGCCAAGGCCCATTGAGATCAGCGAGACGCCGCCAGCTGCATCACCGGCGCGCGCGCGGGTGGTCGCATGGCCAAGCGTGATGTGACCGGTTTCGTGCGCAAGGATCCCCTTTAGCGTCTCCGGCCTGTCGGTTTCGATGATCGTGCCGGTGTTGACGTGGATGCGCTGACCGTTGGCGACGAAGGCGTTCAGCGTCGGGTCCTGGATCAGAACGAGATAGACTTCGGATGGTTTGAGCCCCGCGACCTCGAAGATCGGCGTCATGTATTCGCGCAGAATGGCTTCGATCTCGGCGTCGCGGACGCAGTTGGGGACATCGCAGACCTGCGCCGTCGCCGTCATCGGCGCAGCGAGCAGCGGCAGGGCGATCAGCGCCACGGCCGAGGCCGCGCGTCGAACCAGCTTTGCAACGTCCATCACGACGCCTCCTTTGGTTCTGCATGTCCCCGCCGGCGCGATCTTAAGAGCTCGCCCGCCCATTTCAAAGCCAGCCCCTGGGCAGCCGGCTGTCAGCCGGCCTTCTTGCGGTTCCACCAGCCAAACTTGCGCGGCGCGCCATCGGGCGCCGGGGTCGGTTCCTCGATCGGACCATGGAGGGCATGGCGTCGGGCTTCTTCGGCTGCGGCGCGCTCGGCGACCGTCGGCGCAGCAGCTGGCGGCGCAGCAGCTGAAGACGGAGCAGCTGAAGACGGAGCAGTTGGCGACGGAGCGGGTTCAGGGCGCGTCTCCGCGATGGCTGGCGCAAGTTTAGCTGCGGCACGCTCGACCGCACTTGCGGCGATTTCGTGGTCGGCCGCTGCCTCCCGCGGCGGCTTCACCGCTTCGAGGGCGGCGGTGGGCGTCGTTTCGGTCACATCCGCGTGCGCTTGGCCAGTCGCCAGGTCGGTCGCCAGGTCCCCGGTTGCCGGCTCGCCTGTCGTCAGCTCACCCGCGACCGGCAGGAAAGGCGCTGACGCGATGGCGTCGAGCATTTCGCCGCCATCAGCGGCGATGTCGGGTATGCGGTTGCGCGTGCGCTCGTCACGTTCACGTCCGCCGCGGCGGCGTCGGCTGCGTCCGCCGCGATTGCCGGCAGAGTGGTCGCCGGCGTCGTCCCTGGGCTCGATGACTTCAAGGCCGGCCGGCGAAGCGCCGGCATGGGCATGGTCGCGATTGCCGTCGCGATTGCCGTCGCGCGCCCCGCGCCGGCGGCGACCGCCGCGCCTTCCGCG
>JANMWT010000299.1:0-5782 GCA_031394145.1 Alphaproteobacteria bacterium
GGCGGCCCAGCTTGGACGTGGGAGCCGCGGCGCCGGCAATACTACCTGCACAACTTTCTAAGCTCCCAGCCTGACCTAAATTTCCGTTCGGCCGGCGTCCGCTCCGCCATTCTCGACGTCGCCCGCTTCTGGATGAACCGCGGCGTCGACGGCTTTCGCCTCGACGTGGCGAACTACTACGTCCACGATCTGGCGCTGCGTGACAATCCGCCGTCGGGCAATCCCAAGCCGGCCCTGCCGCGCGACATGCAGATCCACCAGTTCAATTCCAACCAGCCTGAATCGCTCGAGTTCATCGCGCGGATGCGGAACCTGCTCGACAGCTATCAGGCGCGGATGATGGTGGGCGAGCTTGCTCCGGGTTCCTATTCGCTGAAGGCCGAATACACGCGCGGCCGTGAGCGCCTGCACACCGCCTACGCGTTCGATTTTCTAGGTTCCTGGCCGGGCCTCGCGAAGATGGCGGAGATCCTCACGCAATGGCGCGAGGGACCGGAGGATGGCTGGCCGAGCTGGGCGTTTTCCAACCACGACGTCGCGCGGGTCGCGACCCGCTGGGGCGAAGCGATCGGCGCGCCGCCGGGACGGGCGGCGCTGTTGTTCCTCTCCCTGCTGTTGTCGCTGCGCGGCACGATCTTTCTCTATCAGGGCGAAGAGCTGGGCCTGCCCGAAGGCGCGGTCGCTTTCGACAAGCTCAAGGACCCGTGGGGCATCGCCGGTTGGCCGGCGACCAAGGGCCGCGATGGCTGCCGCACGCCGATGCCGTGGAAGGATGCTCCCGCCGGCGGCTTTACCCGCGCCAAGGAGGGGTGGTTGCCCATCGATGCGCGCCAGCGCCAGATCTCGGTCGAAAAACAGGAACAGCTGAAACAGTCGACGCTTCATTCGGCCCGAGAGCTGATCGGCCTGCGCCAGGCCAGCGCTGCGTTGCGTGAGGGAACATTCCTGCTTCAGCGCATTGGCATGACCGGGGTAGCGTCATCTGGCGAGGATCCTCCGGCCGAGCCGGTGACCAGGAAGCCGTCCAAACCGAGCCCGCGCCGGCCCGACGCCGACTTCGACGCCGACTTCGACGATCGCGCCGAGATTGACGATCGCCGGCAAGCAATCGAGGAGCCCGCCGGAGCTGGGCCAGCGGGGGCGCCTGTGGGCCAAACCCCCAGCGGCCTCCTGGTTTTCGAGCGAAGGGCGGGGAATGAGCATTTGCTCTGCGTCTTCAATCTGGCCGGGTCGCTTGCAACCCACAGCGTCGGCGCCGGGAAGGCGAGCGTCCTCTGGGCCGGCGACGCCGTCTTGGCCGGCGGCAATCTCGCGCTGGAGCCTTTCGGATCGGCGATCCTTAAGCTGGCGTGAAGCGGGTTGGGCGCGATAGCCTACCGACCATTTCAAGGCCGAAGGGCAATCCGCCATGCGCGCTCTGCTTGATTCCTGGTTGTTCTGGGCGCTGCTTTCGGCCGGCTTCGCCTCGCTGACGGCGATCTTTGGCAAGATTGGCGTCACCGGGGTCGATCCTGATTTCGCGACGCTGTTGCGGGTGGCGGTGATCGCAGCGTTCGCAGGCGTGCTGGTTCTGGTGCGCGGCGCGGCGCAGCCGCTCTCTAGCCTCGCGCCGCGGACGCTGATCTTCCTTGGCCTCTCGGGGCTGGCGACCGGCGTGTCCTGGCTCTGCTATTATCGCGCCCTCAGCCTCGGCCAGGCGGGCCAGGTCGCGCCGGTGGACAAGCTCAGCATCGTCCTGGTCGCCGTGATGGGCGTCGCATTCCTGGGCGAGAGCCTCAGCCTGCGGAACTGGCTGGGCGTCGTGCTGGTGGTGGGCGGAGCAATTCTGATCGGGTTGAAAGGGTAGGGGATGGTTCTCTCCGCCCTGGCCCGTTAGGTATGGCGCCATGATCCGCGTCCAGTCTGCACCCTTCGACCCCCATGCCGAAGCTGCCGCCTTCTCCGCCGGCCGGATGGAAGCCGGCGCGCTCGCGAGCTTTACCGGATCGGTGCGCAATGCCGCGCATGCCAGTCAAGACACGGGCGGCGAGGTGACCGCGTTGGAGCTGGAACATTATCCCGGCTTCACCGAAGCGAAGATCGCGGAGATCGAAGCTGCAGCGCGCAAGCGTTTCGACGTCATCGACCTGTTGATCATCCACCGCTATGGCCGCATGGCGCCTGGCGAAGCCATCGTGTTTGTCGCCGCCCTCTCGAAGCATCGGCGCGAGGCGCTGCAAGCCGTCGACTTCCTGATGGACCAGCTCAAGACCGATGCGCCGTTCTGGAAGAAAGAAGTCCGCGGCGATGGCGCCCCTGAGTGGATCGAACCCCGCAGCGATGACCGCGATGCGCGCGCACGCTGGGAGCAGGACAAGGCGAATAAAGGAGCGAAACAATGACCATCATCAAGGGCCCGAAAACCCCGCCACTTCCGGCGCCCGGCGGCAAGATGGTCGAGGACGCGCCCTTCCATCGGCTCGGCATAGCCGTGCTCACGGTATCGGATACGCGCACCGACGAGACCGACACCTCGGGCCACCTCCTGGCGCAACGCGTGGCGGAGGCCGGCCACGCGCTCGCCGACAAGGCAATTGTGCCAGATGAGGTCAACGCCATCCGCGCCGTGATGCGACGCTGGATCGCCGATCCGCAAGTGGATGCGGTGGTCACCACCGGCGGCACCGGTCTGACCGGACGCGACGTGACCCCAGAAGCGGTGAAGCCGCTGTTCGATAAGGAAATCGACGGCTTCAACGTCATCTGGCACATGGTGAGTTACCAGAGCGTCGGCACGTCCACGCTGCAGAGCCGCGCCTGCGCCGGCGTCGCCAACGCCACGTTCATCTTCTGCCTGCCGGGCTCAAACGGCGCCGTAAAGGATGGCTGGGACAAGATCATCCGCTGGCAACTCGACAGCCGCCACATGCCCTGCAACATGGTGGAGCTGATGCCGCGGTTGCTTGAGTCCTAGGCGGACATAAGGCGCGCGCCGGGTTCAATAAACCCGCCTCGCCTGGCACCGATCCGCCGGCCTTGTGAGCATTCACTCACTCCGCTAGGGTTGCGCGCTTTTCCGGAGTGAGCCCATGAAAACCCGTCGCCTTGGCCGCAGCGCGCTGCATGTCTCCGAAATCTGTATGGGCACGATGACATTCGGCAACCAGGCCGACGAGGCGATGAGCCACCGCATTCTCGACAAATCGTTCGAGGCGGGGATCACCTTCTATGATACTGCGGAAAACTATCCTGTTCCTCCCGATGTCAAATATGCCGGCCGCACCGAAGAAATCGTCGGCCGCTGGCTGAAGACCAAGCCGCGCGACGCCGTGTTGATCGCAACAAAAGTGTCTGGCCCGAGCCATGGCTGGATCAAGTCGGCGCAGCGCTCGGGGATGACGGCGCTCGATCGCCACAACATCGTGGCCGCCATTGAAGCCAGCCTGCAGCGCCTGCAGACCGACTATGTCGACCTTTATCAGACCCACTGGCCCGATCACGGCGCCGCCTATGACGAACCCATGCGCGCGCTCGATGATCTGGTCGAGGCGGGCAAGGTGCGGGTGATCGGTTGTTCGAACGAGACAAGCTGGGGGTTGATGAAAAGCCTTGCAGCGTCGGAGAAACAGGGGATCGCGCGCCATCAATCGATTCAGAACAATTTCAGCCTGAACAACCGCCGCTTTGAAGACGAGCTCGCCCAGGTCTGCCGGCAGGAGGGCGTGAGCCTGATCCCGTATTCGCCGCTTGGCGGCGGGGTGCTCACCGGAAAATATCAGGGCGGCGCGTGGCCCGAGGGCGCGCGCTTCTCGAAGTACAAGGACATGGGCGCGCGCCAGGCGCCGATGGCCCGGCGCTATGTCAACGAGCTGTCGCTGGCCTCGACGGAGCGCTGGATCGGACTGGCGCGGGAGGTCGGCATGTCAGTGACCACCTTTGCCGCCGCCTGGAGCAAGCAGCATGACTTCGTGGCGTCGACGATCGTCGGCGTAACCCACGAGGATCACCTGCCTGACATTTTTGCGGCGGCGGAGGTCACCCTGGATGCGGAAACCATGAAGAAGATCGACAAGGTATCGAAAGAGATCCGATATCCGATGGGCTAAGCTGCGAGTCCGGGCAAAGCCAAACCGGCTGGGTTCGGTTCGGCTAATCCAGGCCTCGACTGCCCGGCCGCCAGTCAGGCCGCCAGTCAGGCCGCTCGCAATCGCACCCGTCCGGGCCTATGTCCAACCGCCCCTGATCCCACCCGCTCGACTTCTCTAACTATAGCGCTGTATTCTTCGGACAATGACCTACACGCTGATCAACGCCAAGCCGGCCGGCAGCCGGCGCGGAGCTCCGCCCGGAGATCCATCCGCCCTCGCGGCCGCCCGCGGACTGATCGACGGCTTCGCGCGCCGCGTCACTTATCTGCGCCTCTCGATCACCGATCGCTGCGACCTGCGCTGCACCTACTGCATGCCCGAACGCATGACCTTCCTGCCGCGCAAAGACGTCCTGTCCTTCGAGGAGCTCGATTCTCTGGTCACCCAGTTCGCCGCCTACGGCGTCGACAAGCTTCGAATCACGGGCGGTGAGCCGCTGGTCCGCAAGGACGTGATGGAGCTGATGGCCCGCTTCTCTCGCCACCTCGGCCACGGCCTCAAGGAATTGACGCTCACCACCAACGGCACACTCTTGTCGAGGTTCGCCGGCGAGCTCTCGGCCATCGGCGTCAAGCGCGTCAACATCTCGCTCGACACGTTGAAGCGCGATCTGTTCGAAAAGATCGCGCGCCGCGATGTGCTCGGTGATGTGCTGAAAGGCATCGACGCTGCTCTTTCCGCCGGCCTTCAGGTCAAGCTCAACACCGTGGCGCTCCGCGGCGTTAATCAAGGTGAGATCCCCGACCTGATCCGCTTCGCCCATGAACGCGGCGCCGATATCACGCTGATCGAGACCATGCCGATGGGCGAAGCCGAGACCGACCGGGTCGAGGATTATCTTCCGCTCAATCAGGTGCGCGCCGAACTAGCGCAGCGCTGGACCCTGACTGATCTTGCCGTCTCGACGGGCGGGCCTGCGCGCTATGTCCGCGTCGAAGAAACCGGTGGCCGGCTCGGCTTCATTACGCCGCTGAGCCATAATTTCTGCGAAAGCTGCAATCGCGTCCGCATCACTTGCACGGGCCGTCTCTTTACCTGCCTTGGCCGCGAGGACGGGGCGGACCTGCGCGAAGCGATGCGCACGGATCCGTCAGGCGAGAAGCTTCGCGAAGCCATTCTCAGCGCCATCGCCGCCAAGCCCAAGGGTCACGACTTCGATGCAGCGCGACTGGCCTTGCCCGCCTCGCCTCGCACGATGTCGCACACGGGCGGTTGATGGCTGGGAAGGTGCTTCTGTTCGGCCGATTGAAAGATGCATTTGGCGCGTCGTTCGTGGCGCTGCCTGAAGGCGTCGCCACGGCCGCGGCGCTGCGTCGCCGCCTCGCCGAACTCCATCCAGACCTTGCCGCACAGATCATCGCGAAAAGCGTGCGAATCGCCGTCAACCAGCAACTGGTTGCCGACGAAGCGACTGCGCGGATTTCCGCGACCGACGAGATCGCTCTGTTGCCGCCATTGAGCGGGGGCTAGCCGTCGATGCCGGCCATCTATGTCGATGCTGACGCATGTCCAGTCAAAGACGAGATTTATAAAGTCGCTCGACGCGTCGGGCTGTCCGTCCACGTTGTCGCCAATTCATTCATTCGAACGCCGGTCGACCCGGCGATCCAGTTCGTCCTGGTGGATGCAGGCCCGGACATCGCCGACGACTGGAT
>JANMWT010000418.1:0-7874 GCA_031394145.1 Alphaproteobacteria bacterium
TCTTCGGCCAGCTTCAGGCAGGAGCGTGCGCTTTTCACCACGGCCTCGTTGGCGTCGGCGAGATTGGCCAGCATCTGGTCTTCGCTGGGCACGCCATTGTCGGCCTTCAGCGTCGACTTCGACCCGATCGATTCCAGCGCCGGCACGAACTGGCCCAGCGCGCGGATACGTTCGGCGATGGTGTCGAGCGCATTCCAGACTTCGTTGTATTGCGTTTCGAACAGGAGATGCAGCTGGATGAAGCGCGGTCCTTCGACGTTCCAGTGATAGCCGTGCGTCTTGGTGTAGAGCGCGTAGGTGTCAGCCAGAACCTGCTCGAGCGCGCCGACCACTTTCTTGCGCGACTTGCCGTCGATGCCGATATCCATGAACCGTCTCCTATTAGAACGATTCTTAGATAGCGGAGCAAACCACAATGGCAAGGCGATTCCCGTCCGAATTGCTCTGTCTCGCGCCGACTGATCAATTCCTCGGGCGCGGGACGGGGGCTGAAGCGTCAACCTGAGCCTGGCCTTGCGCCTGGACGCGGACCCACCGGATCAAGGCGTCCAGCCTCTGGGGCTCTGCCTCATGCGGCACGTGACCTGCGCCATCGACCACCTCAAGACGGACATCGCTCAGCGCTGTGGCCAGGTGGGCTGCATGGATGCTCGGGCTCACCACTGTGTCGCCGTCGCCGACCATGATCGCGACCGGAACGATGATCTTTCGATAGCGATCCTGCTGGGCGGTTACTTCACGCTTCGCCGCCAGCAGGTCGAGGCCATTGGACCGCATCGCCGCCGGTGTGGTGGCGCGCGCCACCGAGGCTGTCTCGAAATAATCGTCAGGCGGGATCCGCGGGAAGAATGTCCCCTTAACCCCATCGCGGGCGGCGGCCTCGGTAAAGGGCTGGGCGGCGAGGTTGAACAATCCGCCGATCAGAGGGTTGGCCGACCAGTGGAGATACCAGCTCACCCCGCCCGGCCAGTCATAGGCGAGAGGCGCGATCAGCACGAGGCCAGAGATCAGGTCCGGTCGCTCGAGCGCCAGGCGCAGGGCCACCGCGCCGCCATAGGAGTGGGCGAGGATGATCGGCTTCTGCAGACCGATTGCCTCGATCACGTCGGCGGCCACCTTGGCCTGCACCGCCAGCGTCTCTGCTTTCGGCGGGCGCTCCGGCGTGAAACCCATGCCCGGGCGATCATAAGCGGACAACTGATAGCGATCCTGGAGCAGCGGGATCACCGTCGGCTGGAAGACATCCATGTCGGAGGACGCGCCATGGATCAGGAGGATCGGATCTCCCGCCCCCCATTGGGCAACGTGAACCTTCACGCCTTGAGCTTCGATGAATTTCATCGACGACCTGTCGGCCGGCGGCAGGCTCGGACCGGCGAGCGCTTCGCCGGCCAGGAGCGCCGCCCAGACGGGTCTTGAAATTCTAAACATGACGCGCTCATGCACAAACTGCCCTGCGCAATACGCGTCACATGGGAAGCCAGTTCACAGTTAAACCGTCGCCTGCCGGAGGCGTCAGCCAGCCTCAGGCAGCGGCCATGACGCTCTCGAACAGCCGGCGGCCGTCCGATCCGCCTTCATGCCCGCCAATCGCGCGCTCGGGGTGAGGCATCATGCCAAGCACCCGACCATTGTCTGAGAGCACGCCAGCGATGTCACGGGCCGAACCATTGGGATTGCCGACATAACGAAAGGCGACCCGCCCCTCGCCCTCCAGGCGATCGAGCGTGGCCTCGTCGGCGTAATAGTTGCCGTCGTGGTGAGCGATCGGGAAGGACACTTCGCGCGTCGAACCGTAGGCTGCCGTGAAGGCGGAATTTGTGGCGATGGCGAGGGGCTGCGGTCGACAGGCGAAATTCAGCGAGGCGTTGCGCAGGAGCGCGCCTGGCAGGATGCCGATCTCGGTCGCCACCTGGAAGCCGTTGCAGATGGCCAGCACAAAGCCGCCGCGCGCCGCGTGGTTGCGCACCGCTTCGCCGATCGGGGACGCCGCCGCCATGGCGCCCGAGCGCAGGTAATCGCCGTAGGAAAACCCTCCCGGCAACACGATCAGATCAAGGCCCCCGGGCACCGCCCCGTCCTTGTGCCAGACCATGACGGGATCGCGGCCAGTGATCTCGCGCAGCGCCACCTGAGCGTCGCGATCGCAGTTTGAACCGGGAAAAACGATGACGGCGGATTTCATCGGCAGGCCTCCGTTGCCGCGGCGTCTAGCAGGTTTTTTCGCGAGTCGCGAGCCTCAGCCCGGCCGGTAGAATATCACCCCTGCCCCGGTCGCGATCAGGGCAAAGCCGATGGCATGTTTCCAGGTCAAAGCCTCCTTCAGGACGAAGACCGAGAAGGCGGCGAAGACGACGAGGGTGATAACCTCCTGCATCGTCTTGAGCTCAGCGGCCGAGTAGACCGTGTGGCCGAGCTTGTTGGCGGGCACGGCGAGGCAATATTCGAGGAAGGCGATGCCCCAGCTGACCAGGATGGTCGGCAAAAGGGCGGCTGAGGGGAATTTGAACTGTCCATACCACGCCAACGTCATGAAGACGTTGGATGCAATCAGAAGCGCGATCGGCGCCCAGTAGGCGGTTGGCATGATATTCCTCGTTGTCCGAGCCTCCGCCAAATCGACGACGGCCCCAAATTTCGCCTGATTTCGATCCCAGAGGGGGTGGCGCTTGCAAGCCGAGACAGTCAAGACGGAGGGACAGATGCGCAAGGTTCTCATCGCCGCCACGGCCGGACTGGTCCTGGCAGGCTGCAACACCGTCGAAGGGTTCGGCCATGACCTTTCGGCGACCGGCCAAGCGATCAGCGGCGCCGCCCACGAGACCCGCACCGCCCGGCCCTCGAAGGCGCACCACGCCCAACGCGCCGCCTGCTCGGCCAACCCCAGTCATGGGACCACGCCCACCGTGTGCTGAGAGGTCGCACGGCCCCTGGCCGCGGCGGAGGCAGATGTCCAACTCGTAAGCTTGCGCAAACCCCGATCCATCGCCATTTTCCCGCCGGGACTACCAATCAAAAGGGGTGACTTTCCCATGCGCAAACTTCTTCTCGCACTTCTGATCACCGCGCCGCTGCTGGCTGCGTGCAACACCGTCGCCGGCGCAGGCAAGGATGTGAAGGCGGCCGGCACCGCGATCGAAAAGACCGCCGATAAGGCCAAAGGCGACAAGAGCAATTAGTCGCAGCTGCTCTTGGGAACGCTCCTTCCCGTCCCGCGTTGATCGGCCGGGTAGACGAATGGGAGTTCTCTTATGCGTAAGCTGATTTTTGCCGCCCTTATTCTGGCGGCGCCGCTGGTTGTTGCGTGCAACACGATTGAAGGTGCGGGCAAGGACGTCGCCAAGGTTGGCGCTCACGTCGAGAAAAAAGCCGATGAAGTCAAGAACGGCAACTAGCACGCGCAAGTCGATCAACCGCGCAATTCAACAAACCACGAAATTCGACAAACAACGCCCGCTCCGGTCAGCCGGAGCGGGCGTTGGCTATCGGTCGATCAGCTGGGGCGAGGATCAGGCAAGCTCGATCGAATAGCGTTCGACGACCATGTTCGCGAGCAGCTTTTCGCACATCTCCCTGACGCGCTTTTCAGCGTCAGCCTTGGTCAGGCCGTCCTTGATCTCAATCTCGATCGTCTTGCCGACGCGCACACCGGCAACTTCGCCAAAGCCCAGCCGGCCTAGCGCATCTCCAACCGCCTTGCCCTGAGGGTCGAGCACGCCTGGCTTGAGGCTGACATGAACCTTCGCGCGCATGACGCCAACTCCCTGCTGAAGACTATTCCTGCGTGAACGACAGGATCTCGGCGCCGGCCGTACCCTTGATGATGCCAAGGCGCCGCGCCACTTCGGCATAGGCCTCGGTGACCCCGCCCATGTCGCGTCGGAAACGGTCCTTGTCCAGTTTCTCGCTGGTGACCATGTCCCACAGCCGACACGAATCTGGACTGATCTCGTCGGCGAGGACGGTGCGCACCATCTCACCCTCGTAGAGCCGGCCGTATTCCACCTTGAAGTCCACCAGCTTGATGCCGACGCCGGCGAACAGGCCGGTGAGGAAATCATTGATCCGCAGCGTCATCGCGATGATGTCGTCGATCTCCTGACTGGTCGCCCAGTTGAATGCGGTGATGTGCTCTTCCGACACCAGCGGATCACCAAGCTCGTCTTTCTTGTAGCAGAACTCGATGATCGAGCGCGGCAGCGGCGTGCCCTCCTCGATGCCGAGGCGCTTGGCGATCGAGCCGGCCGCGACGTTGCGACAGATGACTTCGAGCGGGATGATCTCAACTTCCTTGATCAGCTGCTCGCGCATGTTGAGCCGCTTCAGGAAGTGGGTCGGCAGGCTGATGTTGTTCAGCTGCGTCATGATGAATTCAGAGATGCGGTTGTTGAGCACGCCCTTGCCGTCGAGCACAGCGCGTTTCTCGTTGTTGAAGGCGGTCGCATCGTCCTTAAAGTACTGGATGAGGGTGCCCGGCTCGGGTCCCTCGTAGAGGATTTTCGCCTTGCCCTCGTAGATTTTCCGACCCTTGGCCATCGTCTGCCTCCAAACCCCGGAACGGCCAGCGCGGCCGCCGCCAGACGCCCCCAGGGCGTTCGACTCATGTTCCAGAATGGCCTCTCTACAACATACCCGCAGGCGCGTCGCCCGGCTTGTCGTCACGGGGGTGTATTTGGCCGGTTCAGCGGCTATATCGACAACTGTTGCGCGGGGCGCAAACGGTCAGAGGGAGACAGTGGTGAGCGGTTTCGACAAGCGGGAAAAGGGTGAAGAAGCCAAGTACGCGCTCGACCAGGAGTTGCGCTTCAAGGCCAACGCCCGCCGCAATAAGCTCCTTGGCCTCTGGGCG
Source organism: Alphaproteobacteria bacterium (assembly GCA_031394145.1). GTDB lineage: Bacteria > Pseudomonadota > Alphaproteobacteria > Caulobacterales > Hyphomonadaceae > UBA7672. The sequence continues at coordinate 4,850 of JANMWT010000418.1, forward strand.
GCTGACCTGATCGGGCTCAAGGGCGAGGCCGCCAGCGGCTACGCCATCGAGGTGGTGAAGGCCGATTTCGAGGCCCCCGGCGATGAGGACGTGTTCCAGAAGGTCTTCGGGGACTTCAAGGCCAAGGGCGTCAACCAGAGCGAACACCAGCTCCGCCGCCAGATGGAAGAATTGATGGCCACGGCCGTCGAACAGGTCAAAACCGAGAAGAAATAGGCCCGTCGGGCCTCTTCCCCCTTTTCGCCACGCAGTATGGCCCGCTAGGCTTGCGGTCGAGTGTCGGGGCGGAGGGGCTCAATGGCGATCCGTATCAGGCGTTCGTCGATGATATGGCTGGCCATTGCGGCGGTCATGTTTGTGTTGGCGTTCGTCTTTACCGCGATGGTCACCTGGGTGGGCCACGACGACAACATTTTCGCGAAGCCCGGCGAGACGAAAGCCCGGCCGGCCCAGCTGACCTCTGTCTTCCGGATCACCCCGAGGGGCAACCAGTCCTACATGACGAGCTTCATCGCCAATCCCCATGGCGGTTCCGACACGATCGACGTGAACGTGATCGCCGAGGACGCCCCGGTGATCCTGGTGAACAACCTCGTTAACGACAGAGCGTGCTTCGTGCTCGATCCAAGAGGGCCGGTAGACCAGAAGCGCCCCAAAGACGACGGCATGCTGTCGATCGAGGGTTTCCACAGCAGCCTGAGAAACGAGCGCGTCTACCGTTTGACGCCGCATTTCGGGTCGGCCGACCGGGGCTTCTACACTATCCGCTGCAAGGTCAAATCGATGGTGAAGTACGAGACGTTCACCGACCGCAGCATCGAACTGGTGGCCTTCAATCCGTTCTCCTATCCGAGATGCGAGCGGCCGCTGGCTCCCAACGCACCCGACTGCGACCGCGAACTGGTGGACGGACTTGGGCCGCAGATGCTGTCGGGCTTCATCGATTTCAACTTCTCCCGTATGCGCGGCGTCGACAACCTGCACTACAGCGGCGGCTATGAAGACCAGCGCGCGGAGGGCCGGGAATACGATCGCGGTCTCGGCAGCGGGCGGCGGATGTTCGTGCTCTGGGAAGACGTCTACCGTCAGCAGCTGCGCGACACGTTGCTGATCGTCATCGGCACGCTGATCGGCATCGGCGTCACCGTGCTGATCGAGGGCATTCGGCCCTATCTCGAAGCGCTCGGCGAGAAGGAAGAGAGGTCGCCCGGATCGCCAACAGAATCACCGCCCGGAAATCCGCCGGAGTTGAAACAAAAGATCGAACTTCCGTCGTTTCGTCCGCCTCCGTGATTCACCAATCGCCGCGCCATCGGGCGCTGCCGCTTTCGGGAAACGACGGTAAATGCCTCGTTCTGGGGCAAGCCGCGAAGGCAGATGGTGAATGCCCCATCCGCAAAACCGTTTAAGCGCGGGCCGGCTTTCTTAGAGATTTTCCGGCAGCCTCGATCCTGAAGCCCGGCGCTGCCGGACTGGTCCCATCCCAACCGCTGTTCACGCCCGATCATCCCCCGTTGGGCCTGACGCATCCGTGACCCCCGGATGCTATGCGGTTTCGACTCGTAGCGGCGACACGGCTCCATGGAGCGCGCTCCGCCATCGCAGACTGGGCCGGGCCTCAAGGTCCGGCCCATTTTCTAGGCGCCGAACACGCGAGCAAAGATAAAATCAACCGCGCTGAAATGGTAGCCGAGGTCGAACAGGCCCGCGAGATCAGCCGGCTTCAGCAACTTTGCGATCTCAGCATCGGCCTGGAGATTCGCGAGGAAATCGCCCTCGCCGCGATCCGGATCGGCCCAGACCTTCATGGCGTTGCGCTGGACAAGGCGATAGGCGTCCTCGCGGCTCGCGCCTTTTTCGACCAGCGCCAGCAGGACACGCTGCGAATTGTGCAGGCCGCCCAGCTTGCCGAGATTGGCCGCCATGTTGTCGGGATAAATCAACAGCTGCTCGATCACCTGGGCGAGACGGTTCAGTGCAAAATCGAGATGGATCGTCGCATCTGGCGCGATGCCGCGTTCGACCGAGGAGTGCGAGATATCGCGCTCGTGCCACAGCGCCACATTCTCCATCGCCGGGATCACCGCAGAGCGAACCAGACGGGCAAGCCCGGTGAGGTTTTCCGTCAGCACCGGGTTGCGTTTGTGCGGCATCGCCGAGGAGCCCTTCTGGCCTTCGGAGAAGAACTCCTCGGCCTCCAGGACTTCGGTGCGTTGCAGGTGACGGATTTCAGTGGCGATGCGCTCGATCGAGGAGGCGGTCACTGCCAAAGCCGCGAAAAAAGCGGCATGGCGGTCGCGCGGAATCACCTGGGTGGAGACAGGCTCAACCGCGAGGCCCAGCTTCTCGGCGACCATCGCCTCGATCCGGGGATCAATGTTGGCGAAGGTGCCGACCGCGCCGGAAATGGCGCAGGTGGAGATTTCGGCGCGCGCCGTTTCCAGTCGCGTCCGGTTGCGCTGCATCTCGGCGTAAAAGCCCGCAAGCTTGACGCCAAAGGTGGTGGGCTCAGCGTGAATGCCATGGCTGCGCGCGATGGTGGGCGTCAGCTTGTGCTCGAAGGCGCGCTTCTTGAGGGCGCCAAGAACACGGTCCAACCCCTTGAGCAGCAGGTCAGAGGCTTCCCTGAGCTGCACGCTGAGGCAGGTATCGAGCACATCCGACGACGTCATTCCAAGATGAAGAAAGCGCGCCTCGGGACCGACATGTTCGGCGACGCTGGTGAGGAAGGCGATGACGTCGTGCTTCACCTCACGCTCGATCGCATCAATCCGAGCGACGTCGAAACCGCCCCGCGCACGGACCGCCTTGGCTGCCTCGAGCGGGATCTGTCCCAGCTCCGCCATCGCCTCGGCCGCCAGCGTCTCGATCTCCAGCCAAATCGAATAGCGCGCCTCAGGCGTCCAGATCGCCGTCATCTCGGGACGCGAATAACGGGGGATCATGGGGCCTCCAGGCGCGGGCGGGTTCACTCGCGCGTTAGAAGCACGAAGCGGAGGCCATGGCAAAGGGCGTGTCCGAAAAG
>JANMWT010000455.1:0-16326 GCA_031394145.1 Alphaproteobacteria bacterium
GCGGGTCACGACGACGAGCGTGTCGCCCTCCCAGTGGCCGACGCTGTCGCCAAGCCATTGCTTGACGGCATCCGGGCGCGGGGCCGTTTCCGACATCCGGATGATCCGGGCGTCGTGCATCATCTCGACATCAATCATCACCACGCCGGGGGCCTGCACGATCTGGTAGGTGTTGTTGTACATGTTGTTGAGCATCGGCGGGCCGCCCGAACCGCGGCTACCGATCAGGCAGCGGTCAGCTGGGTTCATGCCCTCGGGGCCGTTCTCGCTGCGCCTGGCGAGGATCGCGGCGATGCGCTTTTTGCCGTCGGCGGAGAAGGGTATCTGGCCCGAGGGCGGATCGGTGATCCACGAGGAACGGGGCTCGCCCTTGACGACGCCGACATGGGCGCCGCGATCGAGCCAGAACTGGTTATAGCCGCCGACCCCGCCGCCTGCAGCCGGCGCGCCATCGGTTGGCGCCGTCGGGGCTGCGTCCGCGGCGCCCTGCGCGGCGCGCTGCCTCTCAAGCTGTTTCACCTGCTCGGGAGAGAGCACCAGCGGCAGTTTGGCGTTGGCGCGCTCGAGCACGGTTATGCTGGAATTGGTCCAGTCACCCTGAAGGTCGGGATGCCCGTCGGCCAACCGCGGCGCAGTCCAGGTCGGCTGCTGGCCTAGGGCTGGAAAGGTGAAACCGACAACGAGAAGGCTGGAGATCAGGCAGCTCAGCTTGGTCATGGAAACGCCCTGACAGAATTGCAGCCCGCGACAAGCCTTAGTCTAGGCCTGGCCGCGTCTATCGTATACGTCCTGCCGATCCAAGCGCCGCCTGACCCGGAGCGAGGCGCCCGGATTTCTGGCGTCGAATCACGCCGGCTGCGTTGGCCGCGGGCGCTACTTCTTCAGTCCCGCCGCGTAATCCTGCGCCTGCTTCATCACTCGCAAGACATTCCCGCCCCACATATTGGCGAGGTCCGTTTCGCTATAGCCGGCGGCGAGCAAGCGTGCAGTCACTTTCGGCATGTAGCTGACATCCTCATAGCCGGTGAGCCCGCCGCCGCCGTCCCAGTCGGCCCCGAAGCCGACATGCTCGGGGCCGACCAGCTTCACGGTGTAGAGAATGGCTCTGATGTAGTCCTCGAAGTCGGCGCGGTTTTGGGGGTAGGATTTGTTCAGCGCCCGCATCTCGGTCCGGAACGACGCCGCCTTTTCGGCCGTCAGCGTTTCAGGGTCGCCATACGTCTTGATCAGCGCTACTTGCGCCGCAATCCGCTCCGGCGACTGCGTCGCCGCCTTCAGGTAAAGCGTGTTCATCTGGATCACGCCGCCCTTGGCGGCGAGCTTCTTCAACAATTCGTCCGGTGAGTTCCGCGGATGTTGGAACAGTCCCGACGCGCCATGGTGCGACAGGATGATCGGCGTCGCCGACAGGTCGATCATCTGGTCGATGGTCTGGTTGGAGGAATGGCTGCCGTCGATGACGACGCCGAGCTGGTTGCATCGCTTGACCCATGCCTTGCCCATCGGGCTGAGGCCATTCCATTTGGCTCCCTTGGCGTCGGAGTTGGAATCGGCGAGCTGGTTGTTGCCGTTGTGGACTGGACCGGCGAGGCGCACCCCAAGCCTGTAGAAGGTATCCAGCAGGGTGAGGTCCTCGCCCAGCTCCCAGGAATTTTCCATCGAGACGAAGACGAACTTCTTTCCGGCAGCGTTGATGCGCCGCGCGTCGCCGGGAGTGAGCGCCAGTTCGAAGGTTCGAGGATTGGCGGCGATCATTTTGTGGATCGCCAGCGCGCGGATGAGCGCGGTATCGCGGACCGCGGAGTAGCCTTCCGGCGTCAGCGGCCCTTGAGCCATGTAGATGGCGAAAAAGCCGCCATCGAGACCGCCTTGGTTCATCCGCGGGACATCGACTTGCGAACCGTCCACCGCGACCTCGTGGCGCTTCATGATGTCGAACCTCTGGGTGTCGATCTGCGCTGGCGTGTCAAGATGGGTATCGAGGGTCAGCAGCTTCATGTGGGTCGCCAGCGCCGCAGCGCTGACGCCTGGGGCGCCGCTGATCGCCGGTGCTGAGGCGCAGGCGCCGAGCACCAGGATCGCGCTCATCGCCACTCCGACCAGTCGATAAGCCATGAATCGCCCTTCCATCCAAAGCCTTGCCATCCAAAGCCTTGCCATCCAAAACCTTGCGGTCAGCCTTGCCCGCCCGACCGGGCGATACAAGCGCTGTGTGTGCGTCTTCGGGTTGATTGTCGGCGCGCGCCGTCACATCAAGCGGTGGGGGTAGTGTTGAGCCGGGATGATCGGCATTCGAGGAATTCCATGCATTGCACGGGGTATCGCTTCGGACTGTTTGCGGCCGGGATCGTCGGCCTGGCGCTGGCAGGGCCTGCTGTCATAGCGCCAGCGATCGCCGCGCCGCCGGGCAAGTCGGCCAGCGCCGTGAGGGCGAGCATCCTGCCGGACTTTCTCACTTTTCCGGGAGGTGTGACGGTTGCCCCCGGCTCGTCGCCGGATGTCGAGGATTTCGGCTAGGCTGATTTCTACCAGCCAGGCAGCGACGATGCGATCGTCAAGCAGGGCAAGCACTGGCGGGCCGATCTTGTCTTCGCGGGTTTGCCTGAATCGGTCACCGGCAAAGAAGCCTGGGAGAAGATCAAGCCGGCGCTGATCGCGGGCGGATGGACGATCCCGGTCGAGTATGATTCCAACCCGTTTTCCGCGATGATGCGTTATCAGAAGAACGGCAAGGACGTCTGGGGTTACCTCAAGATCTTCGGTCGCGATGACATGCGCCTGCAACTCGTCGAGGTCGGCGGCGGCGTCTCGGACTTCGTCATTTCGCCGCCCGCGGCCAAGCCTGAGATCATTGACCCGAAGAAGGGCGACTTCCCCTACCTGCCGCCGCTGCCTGGCTCGACCTTCAACAGCGGCTCGTCGGATGGCGGGAGTTTTGTCGCCGCGCTCAAGGATGGCGAGCAGAGCGTCAGCCCGACATCGATCATCCGCTTCTATACCCCGCCGGCCGGAACATCGAACCTCGCCTTCGTCACCCGCTACAGCACGGGGCTCATCAAAGCGGGCTGGACGATCCTCCAGCAGGGCGATGGCTCAAGCCAGACCGACATCAGCTTGACCGCGCATTACGCCAGGGCGGGTCGCAACATCTGGGCCTATCTCCACAATGGCGCCGGGGAGTACGAGATCCAGGTTGCCGACGTCGGCCAGGATGATCTTGGCGCCCGGCTGGCGAAGAGCTGCCATGTCGCGGTCTATGGGGTGCTTTATGATTTTAGCAAGGCGACGCTGAAACCGGAATCCGATCCGACGCTTCAAACTCTTCTCGCCGTCCTGAAGACGGATCCAGCGCTCAAGGCCGAGATCCAGGGTCATACCGACAATGTCGGCGGCGACGGCGACAACCAGACGCTGTCGGAAGCGCGGGCCAAGTCGGTTGTCGCCTGGCTCACCGGACATGGCGTGGTTGCGACGCGACTGACCTCGAAGGGCTATGGCCGGACGCAGCCGATCGCGACCAATGACACCGATGAGGGTCGAGCGAAGACCCGACGCGTTGAAATCGCCAAACCGGGATGCGGCAAACCTTGAATTGACCTCGGGTCTGGCGAGCCGTCGCGTTTATCGGCGCAACCCCTTCTCCATGCGCAGCAGCGGAATATCGATACCGGCTCTTGTCGGTGACGTGAACCGTTCGACCACCGCGTACCCGCAGGCCCGATAGAGCGGCTCGCCCGAAAGCGTTGCGGCGAGTTGGGCGCGGGCGAAGCCTTCCTTCGCCGCGGCCGCTTCGCAGGCGTCAAGCACGGCGCGGCCGACGCCGCGACGCGCGTAAGCTGGATCGGTATACATGGCGCGCACCCGGGCGGCGTCGGTTGCAGGATCGAGAAGGGCCGCGCTGCGACCGGCGGAATGGTCGCCGCCGAACAGGGTGGCGCGCCGGCTCCAGCCGCCGCAACCGATGATCGGTTCGTCATCCCGATCCCCATCCTGCACGGCGAAATACGTCCCGTCGGTGATCAGCTGGGTGTCGAGCCCCATGATCTCGAACGAGGCCTCCACCGCTTCAGGCGGCAGGAAGGGTTCGAGCAGGCTGCGAATGGCGCGGTCCATCAACGGCTTCAGCGCCTCGATGTCATCGACGCGCGCAAGGCGAAGCATGAAGGGCATGAGTTTGATCGCAGAGGTTGCGCGTTGTGATGTAGGCAAGGCTAGTGTGTCCGGACCCGGCCGGGAAGAGCAGCCAAAGAGAAGGCGCATCGTGGAGCTGGACTTGTCCATCCTCGCAGCGGCCGAGGCCGATGCTGCCGAGATCGCGGCGCTGCGAACCGCGGTAGCGGTCGATCTCACCGCCAGATTTGGTCCGGGCGCCTGGTCAAGCAAGGTGACGGATCGGGGCGTGTTCTGGCATCTGCGACACGGCGAGGTGCTGGTCGCACGCGATGATGGGCGCATTGTCGGCACGCTGGCGCTGGCCAAGCGCAGGCCCTGGGCGATCGATCCATCCCATTTCACGCGGATGAGGCGGCCGCTCTATCTCACCAGCATGGCGATTCTGCCAGCCCTTCAGCGCAAGGGTGTTGGCCGCGTGATCATGGCGGCGGCAGAGCAGGCGGGGCGCGCGTCCAACATGGAGGCGATCCGTCTGGACGCCTATGAGGGCGCTCCTGGCGCAGGGCCGTTCTACGTCAAATGCGGTTACACCGAACGCGGTCGCGTCACCTACCGCGACGCCGCGCTGATCTATTTCGAGAAGCTGTTGAGCTAGAGGCGTTCAAGATCCTGCAGCATTTGCCTTGCGGATTGCCGGAAGCAGGCCTCGGGGATGGGTCATGAACAGACTGACTGCGCTCTTCGTTCTTGTGCTCGTAGGACCGTGTGATCCGGCGTCTGGGCAAAACGTCGTCGGCCAGGGGCAGGGCGCGCTGCATCGTGACGACGACGTTCGGATCATCCTGAAGATCGCCTTGGCGCCTGGCGGCGGGCTGAGCGCGGTCAGATACGCAATTACCCTCGTCAACCGACTACAAGAGAAGCGATCTGACGCTTCGAATCGGCAACCCGACCGCTCGCGTCATCGGCATGGCCAATACGTGACATGAACCCCTTGAGTGACGGCCTGACATTGCGCTGACGATGGCGGGGCGCAGATTTCAATGAAACGCGAAATCCCGTCCTGACGGACGCAGATGCGCGCCGCCGTCGACGAAAATCGTCTGGCCTGTGACCGCCGGGCTGTTGAACAGGTAGGCGGCGGCCTCCGCGATGTCGTCCGGCGTCGGACCGCGATGAAGCGGCGTCTGGTCGTGAATGGCGGCGAAGTGCTCAGCGGTTTCGGTCGGGCTCTGCAGCGTGTGCCCTGGCGCGATGGCGCAGACGCGGAAGCGCGGCGTCAGGGATTGCGCCATCAGCGTGGTAAATCCCTGCAGGGCGTATTTGGAAAGCGTGTAGGAGAGGTGATCCGGGTTGGGATTGGCGAGCTTCTGGTCGAGGAGGTTGAGGATAAGGCCCCGCGTTGTCTCGCTCGAGGCTTCGACGAGCTTGCGGGCGAGCAGCACTGGGCCGAACAGGTTGGCCTCGAAATGCCGAGTGAGGCTGGTGCGATCGACGGTCGACAAATTGTCCCACTCGAAGATCGACGCGGAGTTCACGAGCACGCAGGGCGCGGCGCCGAAAATCTGGCGGATAGCGGCGAGGCCAGCGTCCATGCCAGCATCGTCGGTCTGGTCGAATCCAACCGCATGGGCGCGGCGACCCAGCGCGTTGATCTCCTGCGCCACCGCATCGGCTTCGGCTTCCGAAGCGTTGTAGTGCACCGCGACATCGCAGCCCTCCTGCGCCAGTCGCAGCGCGATCGCGCGGCCAAGGCGCCTGCCGGCGCCGGTGACGAGCGCAAGTTGAGGCATGGGCAGTCCCCTCGAGAACGAGGGTCACACTCTCACATTGCCACGGCGCCGGCGCAATCTCTTGGGGTAAACCCAAGTCAATCGGGGCGATGTCGTCCGCCGCCGCGACCGCCAGCAGGCCCGCCCTGGCCGCCGCCGGACCTGCGGCTGTCGCCGACCTCGCCATCCGGGCCCTGCGCGCGGGCTTGAACCAAAAGCTCGGACCGGTCGAGCCGACCGTCGGCATCGCGATCGAGGCTCGCGAATTCCTTCTTCAGCCCGGTCTCGAATTCTTCACGCGTGACCACGCCGTTGACGTCGCTATGCAGCGACAGGCGCCCCGGCGTTGCGTCGGCATCTCCAAGCACGGCTGCGCACCAATCCGACATCTCAAAAGCGGAGAGGGCGCCGTTGCGATCTTTGTCGGCGCGCACCCATTCGGTCCTGATGCCGTCCGCGAGCTCAGCGGCCAAGACGGAAAGATCCCTGTCAGCGTCCATGCTGATAAACAGCAGCGCCGCCGGTCGGGCCATGCGCCCGTCCATCGCCGCCATCGGTGGGACGCCCGGCCCGGCGCCTTCGCGCCCGCCCGGCCCGCCGCGCGGCGGCGAGGCGCACCCGGCCATGATCAGCACCACCACCGCGATGCAGAGCCGCGCGCCCAACTGGCCCAATGACCACCGCATGTTGACCTCGCTTGGCTTTGATCTGGCCGGCTTGGCCGGCCATCTCGCCGTCCGCCCACAGGTCCCGAAAGCGGTCGCGCCGATATCCCGGCTCGCAGGCGAGTTTGTCGCAGAGTGTCGCGCCGGCTTTCGAGCCGGAGACGGCTGCTACTTCGCGGCGACTTTGCCGTCGATCATCGCCTTGGTGGGCGTCTCGCCTGCCAGCCGCAGACCCTTGCGCCAGTCCGATGGCGGTATGAACTCGCCAACCCAGACGCCGATCTTCTCTTCGCGCGCCTTGTCTTCGGCCGCCACGTAAGCCGTCGAATAGCGCCGATACGCGATGGCATAGCCATGGCTCACCAGCCAGGCCTGCACGCTCTCCCCACGGACGGTGCAGGTTGCAAGCACCCGCCCCCATTTTTCGCGGCCATGGGTTTTGCAACTCAGCGGATTGCCGGCGATCCAGTCATCGAGGGCATTGGCCGCCGCCTGACCGCAGCGCCAGAACTTGCCATCCGCATCGAGGCATTGCTGACGCGCCTCGGGCGCGTCGACGCCTTCAAGCCGGATCCGTTGATCGCGCATTTGGAGCGTGTCGCCATCGATCGCTGAGACGGTTCCGGCGATCGCGGCAGGCGGGGGATCGGTCGACGTGTGCGCTGGCGCCTTGGCCGCGACCGCGACTGCTTGTGCGGGCGAGCTCGCCGGCGGGCGCGTCATCAGGTCGTAGCGCCCGCTGACGCCGATGCCGGCTGGCAGGATCAGATAGGCCACGCCTGCGGCCAGCGCGGTGACCGCAGCGATGGTGGTCAGCGAGGGCGATGGACGTTTTCGACCCCGGCCCCTGCCGGACTGGAATGGTAGCGCCGCCATGGCGTTTTTCTCCAATCTGTGGAGAAGACACCCCGGACGGTTAGAAGCCGGTTAAACCCGAGGGGCCGATTGCGCCGAGTTCGTGCTTGCAACGGGGGGCGGGCTAGTGTCCTTTGCGGCCGAATCCGGGGGGACAGCGCCCGCATTCACATTAAGGAGCAGCAATGTCCGGCGTGGTCGTGGTCGGCGCCCAGTGGGGCGACGAGGGCAAGGGCAAGATCGTCGATTGGCTGTCGAGCCGGGCCGACGTGGTGGTGCGCTTCCAGGGCGGCCACAATGCCGGCCACACGCTGGTGATCGACGGCAAGGTGTTCAAACTCAATCTTCTGCCCTCCGGCGTCGTGCGCGGCGGCAAACTCTCGATTATCGGCAATGGCGTGGTGGTCGACCCCTGGCATCTGCTGAACGAGATCGCGGCGATCCAAAAGGAAGGCGTGCACATCGCGCCTGACGACCTGATCCTCGCTGAGAACGCGGTTCTGATCCTGCCCTGGCACAAGGATATCGACGCTGCGCGTGAACAGGCTGCGGGCGAGGCTCAGATCGGCACGACCCGGCGCGGCATTGGTCCTGCCTACGAAGACAAAGTCGGCCGGCGCGCCATCCGCGTCGCTGACCTCGCCGATCCGGCTGCGCTTGATCTCAAACTCGAACGCCTTCTTGCCCACCATCGCCCCTTGCGCGTGGGTCTTGGCTTGCCGGAACCCGATGGCGAAGCGCTGAAGAAAGACCTGCTCGAGATCGCGCCGCAGATACTCGCCTACGCCCAGCCTGCATGGGAGCGGCTTGATCAGGCGGTGCGCCTCGGACGCCGGATTCTATTCGAGGGCGCACAAGGGGTCATGCTCGATGTCGATCATGGCACCTATCCGTTCGTCACCTCCTCGAATGTGGTCTCGGGACAAGCAGCGGCAGGATCAGGCGTGGGTCCCGGCGCCGTGTCCTATGTGCTGGGGCTTGTGAAGGCCTACACCACGCGCGTCGGCGGCGGACCGTTCCCCACCGAGCAGGACAACGAAGTGGGTGAGACGCTTGGCCGCGTCGGCCACGAATTCGGCGTCAACACCGGCCGGGCGCGACGCTGCGGGTGGTTCGATGCGGTGATGGTCCGTCAGGCTTGCACCGTTTCCGGGGTCAACGGGCTCGCGCTGACCAAGCTCGACGTGCTCGATGGCTTCGAGGAGATCAAGGTCTGCACGCACTACAAGCTGGGCGACAGGATCATCGACCGGTTTCCGGCCGGCATGACCGACCAGGCGAATGTCCAGCCGATCTATGAAACGATCAAAGGTTGGAGCGGTTCGACGCGCGGCGCCCGGAGCTGGACGCAGCTTCCTGGCGAGGCGGTAAAATATGTCCGCCGACTTGAAGAGCTGGTTGGCAAACCGGTCGCGCTCCTGAGTACATCGCCTGAGCGCGAAGACGTCATTCTGATGCGCGACCCGTTCGAGAAATGACGCCCACGAAGCGCTGGTTCGATGCGCTGATATCGCAGGGCTGGCGGCGCGCGCTGTTTCTCCTTTTGTGTTGTGCGCCGCTGGTGATGGGGATCATCAGCCGCTTTCTCAAGCACAGACACTGGTTCTCCGACTATGATGCCGTCGCCTGTGCCGGGGAGAAGCTTGCGCACGGCGAAGACTTCTATGTCTTGGCGACATCGTGCTCGCACGGGATGCAACCGTCGGGTTATGTTTACCCTCCGTATGTCGCGCAGATGTTCGAGGCCGGCGCGGAGGCGGTTGGAGCGGATGTCTTCAAGGCCCTCTACCTCCTGATAGCGGCGATCAGCTTCGGGTTTCTCTGCTGGTTCGTCTTCCTGAGGCGCGGAGCGCCGGCGGAGTTCTGGGATCGCGCGCCAGGCTTTGGGCTGGTGACCGGCAGCCTCGTCTACTTCGCCAACATCGCCGTGCCGCTGCACGCGCTGATCTGCCTCGCCGCGCTAGCAGCGCCAAAGCGTCCCTGGTTGTTCGCCCTGGCGTTGGCTGCGGCAGCAGCGCTCAAGCCGGTCTATCTCGTCTACGGCCTCGTGCTTCTCGTTGTGCAGGCGCCGGTACTGACGCGGTTGGCGACCGGCGCCGCGGCGACGGCGCTCGGCCTTGCGCCGACCGCAGTGTTCGTGCTCGGCGGCGGCGAGGTCGTCGCCGCCTGGCGCCGGACCCTCGAAATTTTCGTCTACGACCGTCAGCCGGGCGAGGGCTTCTATGGCTGGCTCTTTGCCATCGGGATGGATGGGCGCGGCCTTGGGGCAGCCGTAGCGTGCGCGCTCTATATCGGCGCTCTCTCTCTGGCGGCGATCGCCATCGCTGTGCGCGCCAGGCTGGACGGACCCGCTCGCGTGTCGCTTGGCCTGGGCATTGCCTGCCTCGTCAATCCGCGATTGTCGGCCAACGACATCCTTCCGCTGGCTTTGGCGACCGGCTCGGTGATCGCTGTCGCCCGTGCGGCCGCGCTACCGGAGGGCGTGCGCCGCGGCGTCGTCGCGCTGGCGGCTGGCGGTGTTTGCATTGGCGGCCTCGGCAACAGCCTTGACCTCGGTGATTACAGCGTGAAGGCCTGCACGCTGATGCTGACGGCTGCAGTGCTGTGGATGGCCCTATCGCTGGTCCGGCGCAGTCCCGCGGCCGCGACGGGCGCTACTTCTGCTTCTTCGGTCTGAAAGCCAGCAGCACATTGCCGGGCGGTTCGCCGAAGCGGGCATAGCCGGATTGCACGAACAGCGTGCCGTTGCCGGCAATATAGGGCGCCGAATCGAGGCCGCCGCCATGGCCTTCGACGCCGTTGACGGTCGCATCATAGGGCCGATTGGTCATGTATTCGAACAGCACGTCGCCCGTCGCGCCATCGAAGATCCGCAGCATGCCCTGGATCGTGCCGGTGACCAGCGCGCCGTCGACCAACAGCGGCGCCGGCGACATGCCGAGGCGGCATCGAGCGGCGGGCGGGGAGGCGGCCGCCGGCGCTGCACCGACAGATGGCGCCGCATTCACCGGGACCGGTTGAGCTGGCGCGCGCCTGACGCCGGGGACAGGCGAGAGCGGCTGGGCGAGGATCTGCGCCGTCGGTCGGGGCGGCTGACTTGGCGCCAGCGCCGAGGCGGGTTGGCGTGGCGGAGGCAGCATCGGCGCAGCGATCGGCGTGATCTTCACCTCCGGCTTGAATGCGACGGCTTTTGGCAGGTCTTGACCGCAATCGCGCGCGTTGGGTTTGTAGCTCCAGGCGACCTCGCCGGTGTTGACGTCGAGTGCAAGAACGCCGGCGCCGGAGTTCGGCAGGTCGGCTTGCGGAGCGATGTCATTGAGCGGGGCATAGATCCGCTGGCCGTCATAGGCCATGCCCCAGTGGATGCCGCCATTGCCGCCGCCGCGCCCGACGCGGTTGGACCACAGCAATTTGCCATGGTCGTCCGGATCGAGCGCCCAGATGACGCCGGATTTCTGACCGGCAATCACCAGCTCCTTCCCGTCGGGCCGCTTCACCAGCATCGATGAGGCGCCGAAATCCCAGTCCGGACTGTGATACTCGCCCGGCCAGTCACAGTTGGCCGATTTGCGGCCGCAGGCATAATTCCAGATGTCGGATTTGGTGGCTTGAAACACCCAGCGCTTTTCGCCGGTCGCCATGTCGTAAGCGATGATCGAATCCGACGTGTCGGTCGCCGGCCAGGAAACGCTTTCGCCAGTGCCGGCGTAAAGCGCCTGGCGTTTGGCGTCGACCACCGGGGTCGACCAAACGATGGCGCCGGACGGTCCCCATTGCTGGGTGCCGGTTCGGCCGAGCCGCTGGGGCGTTGCCGGGTCCATCGTCGTGCCGGTCCACAACTTGGCGCCGCTGGCCAGATCGAACGCTACCACGGCGCCCTGGCCCTTGCAGCACTCGTAGGCGTCGTCCAGCGCGTAGTTCACTTCGATTGCCGAGACGGGCGCGAACACCTTGCCGTCATGGACGACCGGCGCGCCGGTGATGCGATTGTAGCGCGTCAGCTTGGCGTCAGAGATCCAGACTTTCTGGCCGGTTTTCGCATCGACCGCATGGACAAATCCGGCAGCATCGCCTGCCAGGATCATCGCCGGCGATTTCGCCGTCTTGTCCGCAAAGGTCAGCGACGAGCGCAAGCTGAGGTCGGATGCGTACTGCCACTTAACGCAGCCAGTGCCAGCGTCCAGCGCATAAAGGCGGGCGGAATCGGTCGTGGCGATGAAGAGGGTGTCGCCGATGATCACCGGTTGCGAGCGCATGGTCGGCGTGTTGGGGAAGGCAACTGCCCAGGCGAGCTCAAGGTTCGGCATGTCGGCCTTGGCGAGGCCAGCCTGTTTGGCGCTTTCATTGCGGTTGTTGCCGTCATCGACGCCGAATGTGACGGCGGTGCGCGGTGCGTTGTCGAGATTGACCTGACGAAGCTTGGTCGGGCAGCGCGCCTTCTCGACCCATTGGTCGGCCCTGCCTTCATCGCGTGGCAACCAGTCGATCAGCTGGGCGCGCTCCTCGATCGACAGGTTCTTCGCCTGCTGCTGCATGTAACCGAGCTCAAGCGCGTACTTTGCCGTCGAGCGGTTGAGTTCGCGGATCGACGCAAAGCTGGGGGCGCGGCTCTGCTCCGGGTTATCGTGGCAGGATGCGCAGTTTTCCTGGTAGACGCGTTTGCCGGGATGGGCGGCGTCCTGCTCGGCGGTTCGAACGGCGCGACCGGCGCCTTCGGGCCGGGGCGCACAGCCAGACACAGACACAGGCAGAGCCAGAGCCAGGCATGCGAGGGCGATCAGGACGACGGATGGCGGAGCGGCTGATCCGGCCCGCGCGCGATCGCCAAGATCCGCCATGGTTTCTCCTCCCGAGGTGGTATCGTCTTTGGTCGGGAGGCTAGTGCGCGGCGCGGCGAATTCCTAGCTGGTCCACGGCGCATCCCGAACTTGTCATCGGCAAGCACTACTCTGCAGCCAGCGCCGGTCTGGCCGCAGGCGGAAAGCGCTGCAGCGTCCAGTTCAAGGCGCGATCAAGGCCGGCATGGAAGCTGGCTGCTTGCCAGCGCAAGTCGCTCTCGGCGGCGAGCGCATCCAGCATCGGAGCTGGACGAGCGCGCGCCGGGTCGCCGGCAATGTCCAGCAGTTCCGACCAGGGTCCGGCGCCGCGCGGGCAGCGCATATCCA
This sequence comes from Alphaproteobacteria bacterium, assembly GCA_031394145.1. Classification (GTDB taxonomy): domain Bacteria; phylum Pseudomonadota; class Alphaproteobacteria; order Caulobacterales; family Hyphomonadaceae; genus UBA7672. The sequence continues at coordinate 12,571 of JANMWT010000455.1, forward strand.
GGAAGGTCGCAAGCGATTCTGCGATGTCGCGATCGTATCGCTCGGCGCTCGCGCTGAACTCGTAGCGCGCGAACGGCGCACCCGCTTCGGCGGCGCGCAGCAGACCGCTTGCGAAATCCGCGACCGGCAACCAGTCGCGCATCCGTTCGCCGGCCGCTTCCAAGGTGAAGGGCCGGCCAATTGAGAATGCGGCCATCAGGCTCGAGAGGAAGGCGGTGTCTGCTTGCCAGGGTCCAAACACCTCATCGGCCGAGCAGGTGATCAGCGCTAAGCCCTGCGCTCGCGCGAAGCCGCCAAGCATCGCCGAAACTGAAGCCGAAGCCGCTTCGCGCGCCGACGGCGGATGATCACTCTCGGTCTCGGCGCTCGCGCGCACGGCGTGGACAAGACGAAAGGCGCTGCGGCCAGCCTCATCCAGTCGCTCGAGATGGCGACGGCAGGCCTCCATCACCGAGAAAGCGCCTGCGATGTCGACGTCGAACAACGCGTCCGGGTCGTCATTGGCTGCGGCGGCAAGATGGATCACTCGCTCGGGTCGGAATTCGCCAAACAAGGCGCGCATCAGCGCGCGATCGGCGACATCGGCCTCGATACGCGCATAGCCTGCGCGTCCGTTGATCGCGGCGAGGGCTGGAACCGGGGTGCTCTTGCGGCGGCGGTCGATATTGAGAACGCGATGGCCGCGCTCCACCGCTGCGCGCACAACCGCCGCGCCGATAAATCCACACCCACCTGTGATCAGGACGCGCATCAGCGCCAGCCTCCCAGCCGTTAACGGTTAGGGGAGGCCGGGTAAGGAAAGCGTTAACTTGGCTTTGCGGGGGGGGGGGGGCCGAAAGCGGCCGCGGGTTTGGAGTTGGATTTTCGAGAATGTTCTTCCAGACGTCGGCATAGGGGTTCGCCCATACCTTTGGCTCGTTCGAGAAGAACATGGTCGGCCGGCCGGCAGGGTTGAACTTCGGCCACTCCGGTAAGCCGGGCGCGCCATTGGGATCGCCGGTCTTGGCAAAATTGACCCATACCGCGCTCATCAGCTTGCCCATGGCGAAGTCGGCGTCGGTGGCGCCGGCGAACAGCGGCGCCTCCTTCACATTGTCCATGATGTAGGGAATCTCCGAGGTGTGCGGCGCCTTGAGAACGAAGTTGTCGGGCGGCAGATCGTGGGCAAAGACATAAGCGTAGACGCCAGCCGGCTGCGCCGACTTGCGCGAGGCCAGTGTGTGGTGCGAGCGCAGGGAGTTCACCGTACCTAGGACCTGCATCAGCAGGTATTGCGGCTTGTAGTCTGGGAACTGCTTCTTGAACGCTTCGACCAGCGCCTTGCCTTTCCTGGGCGCGACGCGCTCGGCGGCGTCGAGCACCTGTTTGTCAGTCGTCTTGGGCCAATCCGGGTTCCCGACATTGTAAAGCGTCTGCTCGTCCTTGGTGAAACCGATCATCACCGGGATCGAAGCGGACTGCTCTGGAGCATCGGCATCGAAGGGGTGGCGCAACAGCGTTTCTGAGTCGATCGAGGGGCGGAATTTGCTGGCGCCCATCTGCGTCGCTGTCGCGAGGATATCAGCGACCGGAATTGTCCCGAGCATGGCGCCCGCCTGTGATGCTGCGATGCCCAGACTGATCAGGAACTGGCTCACGACATCCGCGGCTTCTTCCTTGGTCGCCGCCTTGAGGCCGGCGCCCGACTGGATGATCGCCTTGTGGAACAGGCCTTTGGCGCCGGGCATCGCCAGCAGGGTCGACACCTTCGCGCCGCCGCCAGACTGGCCGAAGATGGTGACGTTGTTGGGATCGCCGCCGAACTGGGCGATGTTGTCGCGCACCCACTCGAGCGCGGTGATCAGGTCAAGCTGACCGGCGTTAGCGGATCCCGCAAAGCCGGGCACGCCTGCGCTGTCGAGAGCGAGATAGCCAAAAACATTGAGCCGATGGTTGAGGCCGACAAACACGATGTCGTGGTTCTTCGCGAGATTGTGTCCGCGATAGATGTTGAGCGCCGCCTGGCCGTAGGAGAAGCCGCCGCCATGGATCCACACCATCACCGGCCGCGTCGCACCGGCTGAAGGGCCGGTCTTCTGCGTATAGACGTTGAGCACGAGGCAATCTTCATCGCCTCCGGCCTTGGTATTTTCTGGCGGCTTGTAGGCCTCGGTCATGGCGGCGCCGACGCCGCCCGGATAGGACGCAGCCCCGGCGCCCGCGCGCATCTGGACGGCGGCCTGGCCATACTGGTTGGCGGGGTGTTCGCCCGTCCACGGCTCGAGTTTCTTTGGCGCCTGGAAGCGCAAGGGGCCGATCGGGGGTTGGGCATAGCGCACGCCGCGGAATTCCAGCACGCCGTCCTCGGCGACGCCGTGGACATGTCCGTGCTGGGTCGTGACAACCGTGCCATCAGCCGACGCGCTCGGCGTCGTTCCGGCATCCGTCGGTTTGGAGCAAGCAGCGAGGGCGGCGAAGGCCGCCCCGCCGAGCAGCAACCAACGGCGGTTCAGCGCAAGCCCGGCGGTCTCGATGAGTTTCATGCAATTACCCCTGACACTCCGCCCGGTTGGTCCCGGGCTGCGTTTGCTTCGGTCGTCACTGGTCGCAGGTCGCTCGTCGCTCGCGCCGCCTTGGCGCTTGCTAGTGGGCAACCCGCTTCAGCGTGTAGATCATGTTGTTGAGGCCGAGCAGGATCGTGTCCTGGTCGACCATCGGAAAGTCGAACTCCAGATCGCCATCCTTGGTGTCGCAGCCCTCGTTGAGCGAGACGATCTCCTCGCCCCTGAAGCCGAGTTCGGCTGCATCCTTCACCGGATTTTTGAGATTGCCTTCAAACAGGAAATCCGTCGGCACCTTTGCAGCTGAATAGATCGTCTTGGGACAAGCCAGAACCTTGGATCCCGAAGCGCTGATCGGCGTGAACACGACGGTCTTGCCCATCAGGTCCGGATCGGCGGCGGGCTTTGCGCCGTCGCCGCTGTAGAACGACGCGACGGTGGCGTTGGTCACCTGCCAGGCGCCGTAGAACAGCTTGATGCTGTCGGGCGAATCGACCGGCTCATGCACGTTGGCGAAGGCGGCTGCGGCGGGTGAATTCGGGACCGCGTCGGCCGGCGCACTCGCCGTTTTTGTGGTCGCCGGTTTTGGCGAGCAACCGGCAATCAAGCAGGCCGCAATCACGGCAATCGTCGCAGCGCGCATCAGGTCTCCCACGGTTCGTTTGTCCTATTCAGCCGCGACAAGCGCCGGCTCGGGCGCCAGTGCAAACTGGCGAGCGAAGTTACCGAAGTAGAAGGCGTCTTTCGTCGCCTGATCCGCGCCGCTCGCCTCGAGACTTGCGTCGAAACGCTCCATCGGCGTCTTCGATCCCTCGGTGTGGGGATAGTCAGACGCGAACATGTAGAGGCGCGGATCGGACCTTTTGATGATCTCGCCAATGTTCTCGAACGGGTAGGGCGTCACCGCCATGTGCTCGATGATCTGCTGACTGGGCGGCGAGGTCAGTTCGGCCAGCAGCTTTTCCGAGCGGCTCCACGCCTTGTGCGTCCAGTCGAGCCGCACCAATAGCTCCGGCACCCAACCGCAGCCGAGCTCGACCACGATGCCTTTCAGCTGAGGATGACGCTGGAAGACGCCGTCAAACACCAGCACCGAGATAAACGTCTCAGCAGCGTGATGCAGCACGGTCATGTCCTTGCCGCGCAGGTTCTCGCCGCCGCCGAGCCAATCGGTGGGGATCGGCCGGCCGTTGTTCATCCAGGCCGGGTTCATCTG
>JANMWT010000462.1:0-2558 GCA_031394145.1 Alphaproteobacteria bacterium
GGTGCGGCGGCCGCGGCGTTGCGCAGGAATTTGACGACGGGATGATCCGGCCCGCAATATCTGGGAGAGCTTGCGATGGTCAGCGGCGTATCGCCCCATTTATTCGGCGTCGCCGGGTTCGCGCCGGAGGCCACCAGAAACTGTGCAAGACGGGTCAGGCCTGCCTGATCGTGGGTCGGGTTGCGTTCGCAGACCAGCAAGAGGATGTGCAGTGCAGCGTTGCCTTCGGAATCGAGTGACCCTGGTTGCAAATCCTGCCGGAGCCGCGGCTGATTGAGCGTCCAGAGCGCGTCGGAGACTTCCGCCGCACTCGGGCTCGAAGGTGTCGGTGCGCTGGTCGCATGGGCGGGGCTGCTCATCGGTGTTTTCGGAAGCAGGCTCCAGACCAGCGCCACCCCGACGGCGACCGCCGCGATCTGCTTCCAGTTGCGTCGGCCGCCGAAGCGTGCGGGTCGGGGCGCGGCGGTGGGTTCGCCGGCGTGGCTTGCGATCGGCGGGAGATCCCCCGGCGGTTTTGACGCAAGCAAGCGATAGCCAACTCTGGGAATGGTTTGGAGACTGAACGGGGCCGGGTTTGCGCCGCGCGCGAGGGACCGAACCTTGGCTATGGTTCGGGCGACCGCGTCGTCGCTGACGATGCGGCCATCCCAGCAAGCGTTGATCAGAGTTTCCCGGGTTACGGTCGCGCCGTCGGCGTTTGCGAGCGCTACGAGAACCGCCATGGTCTGCGCTTCGACGCGAACCTCCGTGTCTTCAGCGAAGATCCGGCAGGCTGACGGACACACTCTGAGCGGACCGATCCTGAAATCGGGCAGCTGGGCGAGATTCAATCTACTCATGGATGCATTCGTGCGCGGGTCGCCCCAGCCAAAAGTCGGAAAAAAGTCGGCTCGATCACGTCAGAAGGTCCGGCGAATCCCAAAATCATCGTCAAGTTCCGCTCGGAAGGCGATCCTTCCGGCGGCATTTGTAGAAGCGGTGGGCCGGGTCCGCAATCTGGCGGCCTGCCTATCTGATGGGCCGGGGCTGATGCTTTGGGGGTCAAGGCGCCGCGGCTGTTGCGGCGGCGAGGCGGTTCCTGACCTCGCGGCAGGTGCAGCATCGCTCGGGTTCGTTCAAATCAGGAGGCAACGTGCGGTTCAGATTGTTGACGACGATCCTGGGCTTCGTTCGCGGTGGTTGGCGCTGTCGGCGCAGGTCAACCGGGCGTCGCGCAGGCGACCATAGCCATCCCCGGGCTGTCGCCTGACGCTCAGGGCCTGTGGCGAAAGTGCGCCGACGTCACGACACGGATGATCAATCAACAAGCGACACTGATGCACATCACCACCAGTGAGGAGCTAGGGCACATCCGGCCCGGGCTCGAAGTGTGGGTCGCACTTCAGGATAGGGCCAAGGTTCTCGGCGCGATCGAGACCACCAAGCAGGATGCGGCCAGAAGCGACCAGCCCGCCCTCGTCGCGGAATTCTACGGATGCCTTGGGGCGGCGCGGCTGGCGCAACTCGATGGCTTATCAGCGCCTCATGCCGTCGCCGGCCCGACGTCGCCTCCCCAGACCCCCGTGACGCCTCAACCTGGGTTCGTCAAAACCCTGCAGCTTGCTCCGGCCGCGGCGTCCCGGACCAATTGCCTGCAGGGCAGCCTCGAGCCTGGCTCGCTGGACAAGGTCAACCGCAGAACCGATTTCTATCTGGTCGCGATTGAGTATGGGAACACCACCTGGACCAACTGGGAGATCTTCGTCCTTACCAACACGTGCAGCGAGAACGTGACGGTCTATGCCGCAGGCTGCTCGGACGTCCGGATGAGCTCGACCTACACCGGCGGCGATGGCAATCTACCGGCTTATCCTCTCGGCGCGCAGGCGGGCGTCGGCACCTCCTTGAGCGGCGGCTCGGGCGATGGAGCCGGTCAGGTTCTCCCTCCCGGGCGCAAGCTGATCATCGCGTCGCAGGGCGACGATGCGGGGCTGTGGGGAAGACATCCTTTGCGCACATCCATTTCCCAGGTGGTGTATGGCGGGGTCAGCCAGTCGGCTTACTCCTCAGGAGCGGTCGGAGACTACGGGCGGTGGAAATCAGATGTCTGGAATGAGATGAACCGGGTCGCCGGCAGGGGCTCCAATCATTACAACCTCGGGACGTTCTCAACGCTTCCCAGCCTGTGGAAGGGCGCAAGGTGCGCTGACACGAACCTTGCCTCACCAGGCCACTAGGGCGTCGCCATGACCACGGTCAGTGGGGCAGTCGTAAGCAAATCGCAGATTACACATGTTGGATGGGTGACGGCCGATTTGGGCCAAGCTCGCCCATCGCGGCTGGTGATGCGAGTGTCTGCATCGAGTTCCAGAATGGCCATCACTGATTTGCCAGCGGAAATTTGCTTATCGGATCGCCAGTTGCGAAAGATGCACTGACATTCTCAGGTTCGAATCCTAGCGCCCCAGCCAGGGACAATTAGTCTCCGGGCCTTCGGTACATATCCTTCCAAATAGAGCCGCACTCTCCGGGACTTAGCTCTCAAGAATCTACACGGAGACTCAAACCAGGTTCGCGTT
>JANMWT010000308.1:0-2576 GCA_031394145.1 Alphaproteobacteria bacterium
GAGATAGTTGAGAAAACCCTGCTTCAGCTCGGCAAAATCGACGTCGAGCATCATCACCACGAACAAGAACAACACGGCGACGGCGCCGACATAGACGACCACCAGGATCATCGCGAGGAACTCGGCCCCGATCAGAACCAGCAAGCCGGCGGATGTGAAGAAGGCGCAGATCAGCCACAACACCGAATGCACCGGGTTGCGCGCCGAAATGACGAAGAGCGCGGAAAGAACCACGATCGTCGATAGGATGTAGAAAGCGATCAGCTGCATGGCTGTGGCTCTCCCCTCGCCTTTCTCGTCTTGGACCGCCTCCGGATGGAGGCGGAAAGTCTTGCTATCAGGCCCCTGCGCCGAATGGTCGGCGCTTGAACCGGCGATCGTCTATCGGTAGCGGGCGTCCAGTTCCAGGTTACGGGCGATCTCGCGCTCCCAGCGGTCGCCGTTTTCCAAGAGACGGTCCTTGTCGTAGTAGAGTTCTTCGCGAGTTTCGGTCGCAAATTCGAAGTTTGGACCCTCGACGATGGCGTCAACCGGGCAGGCTTCCTGGCAGAAGCCGCAATAGATGCATTTCACCATGTCGATGTCGTAGCGCGTCGTGCGGCGGCTGCCGTCCTCGCGCGGTTCTGCCTCGATGGTGATCGCCTGGGCCGGGCAGATCGCCTCGCAGAGCTTGCAGGCAATGCAGCGCTCCTCGCCATTGGCGTAACGCCGAAGCGCGTGCTCGCCACGGAAGCGGGGCGATAGCGGGCCTTTCTCGAACGGATAGTTCAAGGTCGCCTTGCGGGTGAAGAACTGGCGCATCGCGAGGCCGAAGGCGGACAGGAAGTCTGTCAGCAGCGCTCCCCGAATGGCCTGGCCGATCGACATGGCTAGCTCCTCAAGCCCCTGCAGCGGGACGGACGAAGACGACGTAGGCGGAGACGAGAACGACCGCGACAAGTGAAGTCGGCAGGAAGATCTTCCAGCCCAGCCGCATCAACTGGTCATAGCGGTAGCGAGGCACGATGGCTTTCACCATCGCAAACAGGAAGAAGAAGAACGTCACCTTGATCGCGAAGACGAGAAGGCCGCCGAGGCTGACCAGCCAGTCGGGCATGCCGGTCGTCGGGATCGGGATGGGCGTGTGCCAGCCGCCAAAGAACAGGATGGTCAGCATCGCGCACATCAGCACAATCGAGACGTATTCTCCGATCATGAACATCAGATACGGGGAAGACGAGTATTCGACCTGATAGCCCGCAACCAGTTCGGATTCGGCTTCCGGCAGGTCGAAGGGAGGGCGGTTGGTCTCCGCCAGGGCCGAGATGAAGAAGATCACGAACATCGGGAACATGACGAAGAACAGGGGCGACAGCAGGAAGGCGTTCCAGTGCCAGATGCCGCCATCCTGCGCCTTGACGATATCGGTGAGGTTGAGTGAGCCGGTGAGGAGCAGCACTGTGACCATGACGAAGCCGATCGAGACCTCATAGCTGACCATTTGCGCCGCCGAGCGCAGTCCGCCGAGGAAAGGATATTTCGAGTTCGACGCCCAGCCGCCCATGATAATTCCGTAGACGCCCAGCGAGGACATGGCGAACAGGTAGAGGATGCCGACATTGAGGTTGGCGATCACCCAGCCGGGCGCGACCGGGATCACCGCCCAGCCCGCCAGCGCCAGCGTCAGTGTGATGATCGGCGCAAGCAGGAACACGGTCTTGTTGGCCCCCGCCGGGATGATGATTTCCTTGAGCAGGAACTTGATCAGGTCGGCGAACGACTGGAACAGGCCGAACGGTCCCACCACGTTAGGGCCCTTGCGCAGCTGCACCGCCGCCCAGACCTTGCGATCCATCAGCAGCAGGAAGGCGATCGACACCAACAGGATGACGATGAAGGCAAGGATCTGCAGGACGGCAAGACCAATCCCGCCCCACATCCCGCCGCCCCATTCGAATAGCTTTGCCATCGCGCCCTCCTATTCCGCCGCCAGGGCCGGAGCGCGGCCCATGGCGAGTTCGGCGCATTCCGCCATAGTTTTGGAAGCCCGAGCGATCGGGTTGGTCAGGTGGAAGGCGCCGAGCGTCGAGCGGATCGGCGCCGGTTGGAGCGAGCCGGCGACGCCGTAAGGCGGCGCGGCGCTGGCCGGATTGGTGTGGGGCGCAAAGTCGGTCCCACGGAAAGTCGGGTGTTCGGCGGCGAGTTTGGCGCGTAGCTGGGCCAGCGTGTCATAGGGCAAGGGCTTGCCGACCAGAGCGGAAAGGGCGCGCAGGATCGCCCAGTCCTCGCGCGCATCGCCTTTGGGCGGCGTGGCGCGCGAGGTGCGCTGAACCCGGCCCTCGGTGTTGACGTAGGTCGCCGATTTCTCGGTGTAGGCGGCGGCTGGAAGGATGATGTCGGCGCGGTGAGCGCCGGCATCGCCATGGCTGCCAATATAGATGACGCCGGCCTTGCCGAGTTTCGTCGTGTCGAACTCGTCGGCGCCGAGCAGCAGGAGGGTCTTGATCGCGCCGGAAGCGGCGCCAGCCAGAATTCCTGCGACGTCCTTGCCGCCCTTGGCCGGGAGAAAGCCAAGATCCAGGCCGCCGACGCGCGCG
>JANMWT010000519.1:0-2538 GCA_031394145.1 Alphaproteobacteria bacterium
GCCCCGAAACCTGACCCGAAACTGACGCCCTTATCCTCGCGGCCAGACTCGCGGCGGATTGTGGCTGGAATTGGCCGCCGATCATTACAAATGGCCGGCCGCGGAAAACGCCAGACTGGCAAGGTCAGGATGAACAAAAGCCAAACGACCCCGTTTTTTAATTTTCTTCCACCCACACCGCCGTGCCGTAGGCCAGCACTTCGGTGATGCCTTCCATGATCTCGTTGGCGTCGTAACGCATGGCGATCACAGCGTTGGCGCCCATGCCGACCGCGTGAGCGACGAGGTTATCATAAGCTTCCTGCCGGGCCTGTTCGGCGAGCTCAGTGTAGATCGTGACATTGCCGCCGAGCAGCGACTGCAGCCCGCCGCCGATATTGGCGACCAGATTGCGCGAGCGCACCGTCAGTCCGCGCACCAGTCCGATATGGCGCAGGACCTTGTGCCCTGGCAGGTCATTGGTGGTCACGACAATCATGGATGTCTCCCTTGCCGGAGGCGCTGTCTCTGGCCCCGTCTCATGCGCAGTCTCAGGCGCTGTTTCATGCACTGGCTCATGCACTGGCTCATGCACTGTCTCATGCACTTTCTGGGGCCTTGTCTCGGACCTTCACGCATTCTGGAGGAGTCGCGCCGGCGCTGCTAGGCCCTGCGGATCAGCGCGGCGGGTGTGATCTCGCGGACAGAACGCGCGCCAACCCCAACCATCGCCAGCCTCAGCTCATTGTTGAGCAGGCCGAGCACGCGCTCGACCCCTGGCTGGCCGAACGCGCCAAGGCCCCAGATATAAGGGCGGCCAATCCCCACTGCGGTTGCGCCCAGCGCGAGCGCCTTCAGTGCATCCGTCCCGCGGCGCACGCCGCCGTCGACCAGCACGGGAACTTTCCCCTTCACCGCCGCAACGACCTCAGGAAGCGCCTCAAGCGTGCCGCGCCCGGTCTCGGTGGCGCGCCCTCCATGGTTGGAAACGACGATCCCGTCGGCACCCGACTTCACCGCCAAGGCCGAATCGGCCCCGCTTTCAAGTCCCTTTACCAGCACCTTCATCCGGGTCGCATCCTTCATCCGCTTGATGAAGTCCCAGGTGATCGAAGGCGATTGCACGCCGACGTCGGTCATGTCGATGCCGCTGAACATCGGGCGCAGACGGTTTTCGGACCCGGTTGCAGCATGGCATGATGTGCATGTCCGCGTGTCCGTGCGCAACAGGCGCATGCCGGTTTCGGTGTTACGACCCGCTGGCAGGTCGACCGTCACCATCATCACCGGACAGCCCGCCGCCTCGGCGCGTTTGACCAGCTTGATCGAAATCTCGAGGCTGGTTGTGGTGTAGAGCTGGAACCAGATCGGCGCGCCGCGCGCCGCTACAACCTCCTCGATCGGGATCGACGCCACGGTCGAGAGCACCTGCAGCTGGTTGCGAGCCTTGGCGGCACGGGCCGCGCCGACCTCGCCGTCTGGATGGAAAGCCTTCTGGGCGCCGAGCGGGCATAGGAAGATCGGGCTTGCATAGGTGGTCCCGAACAGATCGACGCTCATGTCCAGCTTGCTGACATCGACCATTCGCCGCGTACGCAACTGGTAGCGTGCATAGGCCTCGCGGTTAGCCTTCAGCGTCTCCTCGCCGTCGACCGCGGTTTGCAGATAGCCCCAGTGGGCCGGCGGAATGTTTCGGTGCGCGACCGGTTCGAAATCGAAGACATCGAGCCCTTCAGCGGCGCTGCCGATCAGGTTGTCGAGGCCCTGCGGCGAAGTTGTCTGCGCCAGCGCCTGCCCGAGCGGCGGCAGGCCGGCCAGCAGCGGGCTCGCCGCCAGAAAGCGGAGGAAGTTGCGCCGGTCAGACACGCGGCGGCTCTTCGGCAACCGGCTCCAGCCGGACCAGCACGACACCCTCGGCGGTCTGCGCGCCAGCGACGGCCGACACTTCGGCAATTCTGCCATCGCGCGGCGCCGTCAGGGTGTGCTCCATCTTCATGGCCTCGAGAACGACGAGCGGCGCGCCCTTTTTTACTTCGGCGCCGAGGACTGCTTTCACGTCCAACACCTTGCCTGGCATCGGTGCACGAACCTCATCGCCTCCAGCCAACCCATCGAGCACGTGGGAGAATTCGGGCGCAGAGAGCGGGATCGCCCATCCATCCATGAACAGCGCCGGACCCTGGGCAAAGTCGCGCACCACGCCTACCGCATCAACCCCCTCGATGATCGCAGCGACCAGAACGCCGGTCTCCGTCGGATTGGCTTCGATCTGAACGTCATACGTCTCGCCGCCGAGACAGGCGCGATGCGATCCATCCGCCAGCGTCTCGAGCTGGACCGCTCGCGCTTCACCGTCGACATCGAACACGAAGGTCGCGCGCGCCGGTGCGTTGGCGCGAAAGCCGTCGGCGCGGGACCACGGGTCTGTATCCGATGTGCGGAGCGTCTGCAGGCCAGCGGCGCCCAGGATCAAGGCGTCGGAAAGCCGCGAGTCGTCGAGCTTCGCCACGTCATCGATCTCGGCCTCCACCAGATTGGTCGTGGCCTTGCCGGCCCGCG
>JANMWT010000544.1:0-2485 GCA_031394145.1 Alphaproteobacteria bacterium
CCGTCCTTGTGGGCGCCGCTGGATGCCCGATCCATCGCGTCCTGCGCAATGCATGATAAAGCGTGGGTCGCCCGGTCGCGCTACGCCTCCTCCGTTTCGCTAACGGGCGGACTTCGTGGGCCGCCCGCTCGTTTTTCGTTCGAGAGTTAAGTCTTACTGGCCGACGCTCTGCTGCGACTGTGCGTCAGCGATGCGGCGGTTCAGCATGGCGGTCGTGCCGACAAGTTCAGTCGCATCAAGGAAGCCGTCCTTGTTGGTGTCGAGCTTGTCCCAGTTCGCGCGGAGCATCTCGCCCATCCGGCCGCGGACTTCATCCTTGGATACCTTGCCGTCAAGGTTGGAATCCATGATGCCGATCGAGCGCGACGCGTTTAGCGCGGTCATGTATTCCGGCTTCTGGTTGGCGACCGTCTCGTCATCCCAGCGGAAGCCGAAGGCGGTATACTGCATTTCCTCGAACGACTGCTCGCCCCATTTCACCGTGATCGTGGGATCAGGGTTTGCCGGGTTGTCCTTCGAGTTGTCGTATTCGTAGCGGGTGATGATCCTTGAGCCGGCCGGGACGCTGAGCGGCGTGGCGAAGTCATAGCCACGCTGCCAGTTGAAGTCGTATTTCGGCAGGCTGAGGATCAGCTCTTCGTTCTGGCCAGGCTTCTGGAGGAAGACCTGAGCGTTCTCGCCGCGATAGTGCGCGTGCGGGAAGACCGTGAACAGTGTCGCGTTCTGCGGGAAGGTGATGTAGGCGACCTCCTTGTGACGCGCTTCACCCGGCGGGATTTCGATCCCCGGATTGGCGATCACCGCAGAACGGCGAACCACGCTCGGCTCCTGTCCCTTCAGGTAGAAATAGAGGCCGACGCGCGTGACGTCGGTCGTTTCCTTGCCATAGGGCGTATAGTGCATCTGGAAGCGGAATTGCTGGCCGGCGGCCACCCACGAACCGGTGCCCTGCGGGTATTCGGTCGACTCAGCCCCGACAGCATAACCGCCGACGCCATTGGAGAGCAGGTGGTGCACCGCCGAGCGATCGCCCGCCTTGACGGTTGAGGCGCGCAGCCAGCGGCCTTCCGTCATCGGGTTGTTGACGACCGGGTTCTGGTAGTCGACCACGCCTGAGGCCGGCACTTTAAACGCCGGCAGGGTGATGATCAGGTCGGGCGCGCCCAGCGGCCACTCCGGCGCCGGCTTGGCGTTAGCCTTCAGCGGGTCAGCCGGATCCGAACCGCGCGGTGCGCCCGCTTCGATCCAGTGAACAAGGGTTTTCGCATCGCCAGTCGACAGGTTCATGTCGTTGGCGAATTTGCCGACATGCGGGTCGGCGTTGTAGGGCGGCATGCGATCGGTACGGATGGCTTCGCGCATCATCGGCGCAAAGCCCTTCACCATCTCATAGCTGGTCATTGCAAACGGGCCGATGCCGCCTTCCGAATGGCAGGCGACACAGTTCTTGGCGAGGATCGGTGCGACATCCTTGGTATAGGAGATCTTCACAAAATCAGCCTGGCGAGCGCGCTCCGGAAAAGCGATCGTGGGGCTGTCGAGTTTCGCTTCTGACACTTTCACCGGCTGGCCGGCGACCATCGCGTCGAGCGCATCGGCGACATAGGCGGATTTGACGGTGGCCTTCGGCTTGGCCGAGCGGGTCGAGAAACGGTCATCGATCGGACCGTGATAGGCGACCTTCCAGGTTTTGGGGTCGATGACGAAAGCTTCGCCAATCTTCGAGACGCCAAGGCTTTCGCCGATCAGCTGGTTGTCGTCGAGCATCACCGGAACGTCGAGCGTGGCTGCTTTTGCTGCAGCGGCAATGGCGTCGCGGTTATCCGTCGGCGTTGAGTCGAGCATGAAGAAGCGGACGTTCTTGCCGGCGTATTTTGCTTTCAGGGCTTCGACGGCGGGCGCTGCGTCCCTTGAGAAGGAACTGTCGGCCCAGGAGATGATCACCACCGCCGCAGCATTCTTGTTGTAGTAAAGGTCCTGCGCCTTCGACATCTGGTCGACGAGGCGGAAGTTGTCGACCTTCTCAGGCACCTTCACCTGGGTGAGGGCGGACGCGGCGCGGTCAGTTTGACCGAACGCGGCGACGCCGAGAAGAGCGCCAGCAGCGACCGTCGCCATCGCGACGCCCAACAGCTTATATTTCATCGAGGAAGCCTCCCGGGGAGCAAAAGCTCATGCGCGAGCGCAGCGGATGCGAGTCTCGCTTGATCGCCTCTATACAGAAAACCCCGTCTTTCCGCAAGGAACCCGCGAGTTTCCGTGGAGTGAAACTACAACCAGAACGCGAGTTTTGAGGCAATTCTCCGCGAGAACCGCGCCGCATGCGCCGCGAATTTTCGGATCGAGACTTTCGCCCCGCCCAACCCGGCGAAAGCAGCCTGTCCAGCTGACGCGAGCCAGATCAGGTTCTACACCTGAACGCGACACGCCTTGAGGAGCCGAACTCACATGCGAACCGTGTTGTTCGTTTGCGGCCAGAACCGGT
>JANMWT010000562.1:0-6487 GCA_031394145.1 Alphaproteobacteria bacterium
CGCGGAAATGTCTCGACCAGAAGCTGATCCGGCTCGGGGATGATGGATTTTCGTTCCTGGACCTCGAACCATTGCCGTACCTGGTCTGGCAGGTCTTTCCAGTTGTCCCGGTCATGGAGGATGGAGCGCACCCGCCTCGCCAGGAAAGTCGTCAGCGGGAACTTGCCGCCATTATAACTGGGGATCGCGGGATTGGCGTCATGCGTGCGGGTCGCCAGCACATCCGTGTCGACCATGCCCTCGAAGCGCAGCACTTCGCCTGCAAACAGGAATGTGTCGCCCGGCGTCAGCGTCTGAAAGAAATACTCCTCCATCTCGCCCAATTTGCGCCCGGCGCGCAGCATCCTTTTCACTTCACCTGGCGCGCGGGAGCCGACATAGCTTGCCAGGCGCACCGTCACCATCGGGTCTTCGACAATCGCGCCGACATTCATCCGGTGCTGACGGCGGACATCGTCATTGCGGGCGCGCCACATCTTGTCGGGGAATTTCACGATGCGACGGAACCGGTCGTAGGTCTTCAACGCATAACCGCCGGTGGCGACGAAATCGACGACGCGCTCCCAAGTCTCCCAGTCGAGAGCCTCGTAAGGCGAAGCAAGCCGGATCTCCTCGTATAGATCCACCGCATCGAAACCTTCGCCGCAAGCCCGGGCCATGATGTGCTGGGCGAGGACATCGATCGCGCCGCGACGCGGGACAGGCCCGTCCAGTTCGCCAGCTGCAACGGCATCGACGGCCGCGCGGCATTCGAGAACCTCGAAACGATTGGAAGGCACCAACAAAGCCTGGCTCGGTTCGTCCATGCGATGATTGGAGCGGCCAATGCGCTGGATCAGTCGGGCTGATCCCTTGGGCGCCCCCATCTGCACGACGAGATCGACATCACCCCAATCGATTCCAAGATCGAGCGTCGAGGTGCAAACCACCGCTTTGAGCTTCCCCGCCGCCATCGCGCCTTCGACCCGCTTGCGTTGCTCGACATCGAGCGAGCCGTGGTGAAGCGCGATCGGCAGCGATGCCTCGTTGACGCGCCACAACTCCTGAAACGTCATCTCCGCCTGGCTGCGCGTGTTGACGAAGACCAGCGTCATCTTCGCATCCTTAATGCGCTCATAGACTTCCGGAATGTTGTGTCGACCGGAATGTCCCGACCATGGGATGCGCTGTTCGCTGTCGAGGACGTCAATGTGAGCCTCCGCGCCGCCGACATGGCGAATGATCGGCGTATCGGGTCCCAGCCAGCGCGCCAGCGCGACCGGGTCGCGCACCGTCGCCGACAACCCGACATGCCGCGCTGTCGGGGCCCAGCGCCGCAGCGTGGCGAGGCAGAGCGCCAACAGGTCGCCGCGCTTGGTCGCCGCGATGGCGTGGACTTCGTCGATGATGACCGCCTGCAGATCCTGGAAGAACACTTTCGCATGCTCGGAGGCGATCAGCAGGGCCAGCTGTTCGGGCGTCGTCAGCAGGATATCAGGCGGCTTTGACCGCTGGCGCTGGCGGCGTGATGGGCTGGTGTCGCCGGTGCGGACATCGATCGTGATCGGCAGGCTCATCTCGCTGACCGGCGTTGCGAGGTTCCGCGCCACATCAGCGGCAAGAGCCTTCAACGGGGATATGTAGAGCGTATGCAGCGTCGGATGTTGGCGTGGCGGACGACCGGCGAGTTCGGTCAGGCTGGGCAGGAAGCCTGCGAGCGTCTTGCCTCCGCCGGTGGGAGCGATGACCAGCCCGCCTCGCCCTTGATTGGCGGCCCCGAGCAGGGCCTGCTGGTGCGGCCGCAAGCTCCAGCCACGCGCCGCGAACCACTGGGCAAACGGCGCCGGCAGGACGGGGAGATTGTGCGGGTCGTCAGCCATGACAGGAAAGATAGGTTGCAGGACTGCTGATGTCTGCCCGCCCAGGGGCCATGTTCATCGACGGTTCAGTGGTCGCCCGGCCAAATTGCGCCATAAAAGACGGGAAACTCCCAGACCATGAGACGCGCCCTTCGCCTGACCGCCCGTATGGCCGCCCGTATGGCCGCCCTGCTGGCCGCCCTTATGGCCGCCCTGCTGGCCGCCCCAGCGCTCGCCCCAGCGTTCGCACAGACGCTCGGACAAGCGCCGGCTTCGGACCTGTTTGCCCGCGCCATCGCCCACCCAGCCTCAAAGCAACTCTACGCCTTCGATTTCGCAGACCAGTCGGGCGGCGATTCGCTTAGCTTCACCCGCGGCCGCATCGATCCGTCGCTGCCCAAGGGCTCGCGGGTGACGATCTACGAGGCGACCGGCAAGGACTACGACGCCAAGAAGGCCAAGGAGCGCTACGAGCGCAACTCCAGCGGCGACATCTGGTGCGATAATCTGAGCTATGGCGCGGACGGCCCCGTGGCCGAGAGATCCTCCGCCGACGGAACGCGGATCTACACCTTCACGCCTGTCCCCAAGCCCAATGCCAGGGATGACGAGCGCGACCTCTATCGCCGGCTTTCCGCCGAGATGGTGGTCGACGCCGTGACCGGGCAGATCCGCGTGTTCTCCGCGCACCTGACCAAGGCGTGGAAGCCGATCTTTGTCGCCAAGGTGGATACCGTGCAGTTGCGGGGCGAATGCGCGGTTGCGCCCAACGGCCGGCTGTTTACCGCCAGGCTGGACACGGTGATGAACGGCAAGGTCATGGGTGTCGGCCAGTCGCAGAGCGTGAAGCGGGTCATCACCCATCTTGTTCCCGTCGGTACGGCGGTGGCGGGCCGTTGATTCGACTGGGTTAACTCCTGACGCTCCGGCGTTAAGACTCCGCTAGCCAAACCCACCCAGACTCAACAGGCACTCGGGATCCTGCCGAAGATGAGCGTTTCCATCCGCAACTCCCTTGCCCTGGGCGGCGTCGCGCTCGTTGCGCTGGCGTGCCTGGCGTTGCTCGAGCATCCCGCCAGCGGGGAAGACCTGCGAGCTGCGATCCCGGCCAACGCCGCTGGCGATCTCTGCGCGTCTGGCCAGCAGCAGTCGCCGGTCGATCTTGGCCGCGCCGTCCCCGCCTCGGCCGGGCTTCCGGCGATGAAATGGAAATCGGCTCATGGCGGCATGGTGGTCAACACCGGCCATACCATCGAAGTCGATGTCGAAGGCGCAGGCGGTGTGACCATCGAGGGCATCGCATACGGGTTGAAGCAGGTGCGGTTCCACCACCCCTCCGAACACACGATCAGCGGCAAACGCTTTGCGATGGAGGCCCAGCTCGTCCACGCCGCAGCCGACGGAAAGCTTGCGGTGATCGGCGTCCTGTTTGAGGAAGGCGCCGCCAACCCTGCACTCGACCCCGTTTGGGCGACGGCGCCGGGGCGTGAAGGCAAGGCGGCTGTGGCCTTCCAGATTGATCCGGCAAAGCTGGTCGGCGCGATGACCTCCGCCTATCGCTACGAAGGCTCGCTGACGACCCCGCCCTGCTCGGAGACGGTGACGTGGGTGGTGCTCGCCCAGCCGATCACCGCCAGTCGTTCGCAGATCGCCGCCTTTGCGGCGATGTTCCCGAACAACGCCCGACCGGTGCAGCCGCTCAATCGGCGGTATGTCCTGAAGACGAGCGATTGAAGCGCCAGGTCGAGGACAGCCAGAGCCAGGGCGCCGCCGCAAACATCATGACGCCGAACAGTGTGAGACCGAGCAACACATAGTTGAACTGGAATTCGAAGGTGGGGAATTGCGTCCAGTTCACCCACAAGGACACGGCCATCGTCAGCGCGCCTGCAAGAACGCCTGCCCGCACGCTGGCGAGCATCAGCCAGCACACGCCAAGATCGATCAGACACAGACCATACCAGA
This sequence comes from Alphaproteobacteria bacterium, assembly GCA_031394145.1. Classification (GTDB taxonomy): domain Bacteria; phylum Pseudomonadota; class Alphaproteobacteria; order Caulobacterales; family Hyphomonadaceae; genus UBA7672. Next base: position 3,804 of record JANMWT010000562.1, read on the forward strand.
ACCACGGCGCCCACTCCGGCCCCGGCCCGTGATACCAGGCGTCGCCATGGGCGAATACCCAACCGACATGGCTGATGGCGCCAAAGACAAATCCGAAGGCAAGACAGACGCGCGTCCGGTCGGCCGCATTCATTGCGGCGCCCCAGTCTCGCCCAATCGCTGCAAACAGGTTCATCCAATCATCGTCCGCAGGCGCGCATAGTCGGCTTTGGAGTTGTGCCGTTTGTCCATCGGCACGGCTTTAAGCTCGATCAACTCGATGTCGCCCAGCCACGCCAGGCGGCCTTTGAGATCCGCAAGGTCAAGCCTGTCGCCCGAGATCGCCAGCCTTGCCCGACCCGCGCCGGCCAGCAAAGCCGCCTGTCTCACTCCGGGCCAACTCAGCGCCGCCGTTTCCACGGCGAACGGATAAAGCCCGCCGGCCGCCGCCTCCTTGCGTCCCAGCAGCCAGAGCCGCCCTTGATCGTCGATCCGCGCCGCATCTCCCGTGCGATGCCAGAGGCGACCCTGCATGCGCGTTTTGGTCGAGGCGTCGTCGGCGGGATCGAGATAGCCTTCATTGACATGAGCGCCCGCGACAAACACTTCGTTGTCGCGAAGGTCGACGCTGATCTCTGGAATCGGCTTGCCCGCAAGCAGTCCCTGCCCGCTCGCCATCGCCTGCCAGTCGCCCGGCGAGATATCTTTCAGCTCGATCTGCGCAATCGGCTCGGCTTCGGTCGAACCATAGACCGTGTGAATCGCGGCATTCGGCGCAAAGCGGGCGAGCTCGTGCAGGAGGTTTGGGAACACCGGGCCGCCGCCGGTGAAGATCGCATGCAAATCCGGCATTGGCTCGCCGCCGCCGGCGATGCGGGCGCAAACGGCGGGCGGCGCAATGATGCGGGTGACGCCATGCTCCGTCATCTGCTGGCGCAACCGCGCGCCATCGAGCTGCGCAGGCCGTGTGAGCCGTCCGGCCGGAATTACACTGGTCGCGCCACTCGCGAGGTTTGAGAGAATGAAGACTGGCAGAGAAATCAGGTCGACGTCCGTCGGCCTGGTTTTGCGCAGTTGTTCAAGCAACATGTGTTGCAGCATCAGGAAATCGCCCGAGCGAACGATACCTTTCGGTCGCCCGGTCGAACCTGAAGTAAAGGTAATCAGCGCCGGCGCGTCGCCCGGCGTCGGGTTGACCAATTCCACCTTCGGTTCGCGGCCAATCGGATCCGGCAACAGCTTCAGGCGTGCAAGCCCCGGCACGAAGCGACGGATCAGCCGGCCAAGGTTGGTCGTCACCATCGCCTTGGGGCGCGCCGCCTCGACCGCTTGGCTGAGGCCCTTCAGACCGGCAGCCGGCTCCGGGAACATCGCCACCGCGCCAAGGCGGAAAATTGCGAGCAGTGTCTCGTAGAGTTCCGGGGAGACGCCGCGGGCGACCAGAACGATGTCACCCTGGCGGACGCCGGTAGCCTCCATTGCCCAGGCGCGGGCGGCGGAACGGTGCGACAGCTGCGCGTAGGTATGGACTTCGCCCCTCGCCGTTATGATGGCGGGCGCAGCGGGGCGCGCCGCAACCTGGATGAGAAACGCCTCGATCAGGTTCAAAGCCGGCCGCCCCAGAGCGCATAGCGCCGGAAGACTTTGCCGCCCGTATTATCGCTGTGCTGAGCTGAAAGATTGCTTTCATGCATCAGTGCGTGGATCACGCGCGCATAGCCGCGACGCTTGGCGCGGGCGTGGAACGCATTCGCCAGCATCGACCCGCCGCCCTTCACTCGCGAAGCGTAGGTCTTGAGGATAACGCTTTTCGGGAACTCGCCCTCGGCGAAGTTGGGTAGGGCGAAGAGGAAGGCCTTGAGACTGCCCGCCTCGTCTTCGGCGAGAAACACGAGGTCTGGATCAATCGCCTTCAGCACGGGGCGATAACTCTCGATAAATTTCTCGACGCTGATCGGAGCATAAAAATGGTTGGAGGCGAACGCCTCCAGCGAGAGGGCATGGATACGGGTTAGTTCCGCTTCAGCCCGCGTGACGTCGAACTGGCGAATTTTCAATCCGGCCGGCGCCGGCGTGCTGCTCACTGCGACATCGGCGGGGCGATCGGCGGAGAGATATCGCGATACGATCTTAAGGCCGGAGGCGTCGAACGCGCCAACATAGTGTGCCGGGTTATGCGGCTCCATCAGGAAAGGCGGCCGGCCATCGCTTTCCACCACCAGCCGATGCTTGCCCCAGGTGTCGCCATCCATCGGCCCAAGCACCGCCTCGAAGCCTTCCGCCTTGAGCTTGGCGATTGCGAAGCGGATTGCCTTGGCGCCCTGTTCAGCCGTCTCGCAGGCAAAGCCGCCGATTGCAGCGGCGCGCAATCCGTTCAGCGACGGGGCCTCGCGCCAGATCGAAAGCGTCGCGCCCTCCATCACCAGGGCTTCCGGCCCCGTCATGCCGGCGACAGTGGCAATGCCGCAAGTCCGACCGCCATGCTCAAACCTCCAAGCGTGATCCAGGGGCGCGACACCCCGCCGCGATTCAACAGCCATCCTGCGCCGGCGAGTACAACAATGCCGCCTAGACCGACGCCTGCAAAGAGCCAGGTTTTGGGATCCGGCCCCTGGATCCAGAGCGTGCGGACAGACATCCCGGCCCAGGCAATGGCAATGGCGCCGATAACCGCCCAGGCCGGCGCCCCGGACCGCGCCACGATC
>JANMWT010000583.1:0-3845 GCA_031394145.1 Alphaproteobacteria bacterium
TCAACGCCGCCAGAAATGGCGCTAGCCAAGCCTCCAGATCGCCCCGCCAGTCCTGCGCCATCACCAGCCTCCAAAACAGCTGGTTCTCCATGAATCACGGAAATCGTTGCTCGGGCCCAAAAATCGCAATCTGCCAAAGTAGTGCTAGTTGAGTGGTGCGGGCCGATAGGGTCGCACCGGCAGGTTAGAGGCGACCCACCCTTGGCCGACATCCGGTCGGCCGACCATGCCATCGCCGACATTCGTCACGTGGGTGAAGCCAGCCGCCGCAAGCTGATCCGCCGCCCGCGCCGAGCGCGAACCGGATTTGCAGATCACCGCTACCGGCTTCGACTTGTCGCCGCCGAGCTCGGCCAGCACGCGCTTGATGAAGTCCGGGCTGGAAATCGGCACGCCGCGCGCATCGCCGGGCATGCCGGTGTCCGACCATTCGGCAGGTTCGCGCACGTCGATCAGCGTCGCCCCGCCGGTCGCTTTCGCGAACGCGGCGCTGGAAAGCAGCCTTACGCTGGCATGCGGGGTGGATATCTGAGGCGGTTCGGCCAACGCTATCGGCGCCGCCGCCACCAGCAATGCGAGCAATCCCGCCAGAATATTCATGCCGAACCTCGTGCCTGTTTCAGCCGCCTGCGCCGCCCACGGTGATCGCATCGATCTTCAGCGACGGCTGGCCGACGCCGACCGGCACCGACTGGCCGCCCTTGCCGCAGACGCCGACGCCGTCATCCATGCCGAAGTCGTTGCCGACCATCGAGACGCTGTTCAAGACCGTCGGTCCATGACCGATCAACGTCGCGTTCTTGACCGGCGGACCGACCTTGCCGTCTTCGACGAGATAGGCCTCGGTGCACTGGAAAACGAACTGACCGTTGGTGATGTCGACCTGGCCGCCGCCGAAATCGACCGCCCAGATGCCCTTCTTGATCGAGCGGACAATTTCCTCGGGATCAGCTTCGCCGCCGAGCATTACGGTGTTGGTCATTCGCGGCATCGGCGCGTGGGCGTAGCTTTCGCGTCGGCCGTTGCCGGTCGCCGGCACGCCCATCAATCGCGCGTTCATTCGGTCCTGCATGTAGCCGACAAGAATGCCGTCCTCGATCAGCACGTTGCGCTGGGTCGGCGTGCCCTCGTCGTCGAAGGAGAGGGATCCGCGGCGGTTCATGATCGTGCCGTCGTCGACGACGCTGACGCCCTTGGCCGCGACCTGCTGGCCGATCTTGCCCGAATAGATCGACGTGCCCTTGCGGTTGAAGTCGCCCTCGAGGCCGTGGCCGACCGCCTCGTGCAGCAGCACGCCGGTCCACCCCGGCCCAAGCGCCACCTCCATCTCCCCCGAGGGGGCGGGCACGGATTCAAGATTTATCTCGGCTTTGCGCAAGGCCCGCTCGGCAAGGCCCTTCCAGCGATCGGGCTGGATCCATTCGTCATAGGCGGCTCGGCCGCCGGCCCCTGCCGAGCCGGTTTCGCGACGTCCGGCCTTTTCCATGGTCACCGACACGTTGAGGCGCACCAACGGCCGCGCCTCGGCGATACTGGCCCCGCCGGCGCGGATGATCTCGACCGCCGTGCGTGATCCGGACAGCGAGACCGAGACCTGAACCACCCGGGGATCCTTCGCCCGGCACCAGGCGTCGATCTCGGCCATCAGGTTTGTCTTGGAGACAAAATCGAGCGACTCGGTGGGATCGACGTCGGCATAGAGGCGGCGATTGGTGAGGGTGGGGCCGAGGGCCAGCTTGCCGCCCCGACCGCGCTTGGCGGCGGAAGCGGCCAAAGCCGCGCGCTTCAAGGCGTCTTCGGAGACTTCGCTGGCATGTGCGTAGCCGGTGGTCTCGCCTGCGACCACGCGCAATCCAAATCCCTGGCCCGAATCATACGAAGCTGACTTCAGCCGGCCGTCGTCGAACAGGAAGCTCTCGGACCTGACCGATTCGACGTAGATTTCGCCGTCGTCCGCTCCGGCGAGGGCGCCATCTAGGATCTCAGCCGCCTTTTCGAGGCCGGGACCAATTTCGCTGATCAGGCTGCCGGCCTTCATGTCGCGCTCCGCTACAAATGTCGCCGCAGGCGCAATCGCTTGCGCCGGCAGACCCTAGATAGGCTGCATGAGGCCGTTTTGACAGCGTTCGGGGCCGATTGGCCTCAGCTGCCGACTTCTGTGACCGTAAAGCGCTCGAGCTGCTTGGCGGCTTCGACAAAGGTGGGCTTGAGCTCGAGAGCCTCCTTGTAGTCGTAATAGGCCGCCGTTTCGTCTCCTCGGTTCTCCCAGATCAGGGCGCGGTTATAGAGGCCGACGGCGCGGGCTTCGATTGAGTCGGTCTGGAGGCCCTCGTTGAGCGCGGTCATGGCTTCGTCATAGCGCTTCATGCCGTAGAGGGCCGCGCCGATATTGACCTTGGCTTCGAGCAGCGTGGGGCGGAGCTTGAGGCTTTGCTCGTAATCCCACATGGCGCGCTGATAGTTGGACTGGCGCATGAACAGTATCCCGCGGTTGACGTAGGTCGCCGCGCGGTCGCGCGTGCTGAGCTGCTCATGGTCGATCGCCTTGTTACAAAGCTCGATCGCCTGGGAGGAGCCGGTGCGGCCGAATTCGACCGCCTTGTAGCAATCGCGGGCCATTCCCCCGCCAATCACCATGACCTGGGCGTGGGCGGCGGTCAGTCCGCTTAGGCAGGTGAGTGCAATCACAGAAAAAACCAATCGGAACCGGGTGTTCATCTTTTCATTCCTCCGTCGCTCTGATAGCGACCTCACGCCGCCAACCGGATTCGAACCGCCTGCGACACTATGCTCCCAGAGGGGTCAAGGCCGGGTGGTGGAAGTCGGGAGCATATCACGATAAAGCCCCGAATTCACCGTCTGCGTGGAGGATGTGGACGATCATGCGTTTTCGCGGTCTGAAACACGGGGCGCTGATCGGCGCCGGCCTGGGCGGCCTGGCGGGATTCCTCGGAGCGGGGGCGGCTTCGGCGGCGCCGGTACCGGGCGGCATCAACTTCCAGCCGGCGGCCACTGAGCTCGCCAAACACGTCGACGACTTCCACAACGAAGTGCTGATCATCATCACGGCGATCACGCTCTTTGTGACGCTGCTGCTGCTCTGGGTGATCGTTCGCTACAACAAGCGCGCCAACCCGACGCCGAAGAAGTTCAGCCACAACACGCTGGTCGAGATCCTCTGGACGGCGCTGCCTGTCCTGATCCTCGTCTTCATCGCCTACAAGTCGTTCCCGCTCCTCTACGAGCAGGACGTCATGCCGAAGGTCGATGAGAGCCAGGTCGTCGACATCAAGATTTACGGTCGCCAGTGGTTCTGGAGCTATATCTACGGCCAGGGCGATGAGGCGCTCGAATACGATTCCAACATGCTGCCAGCCGACCTGATCAAACCCGAGAAGGGCCAGATCCGTCAGCTCTCGGTCGACAATCCGATGGTGGCGCCTGCGGGCAAGGTGGTGCGTCTGACGATCTCGGCCTCCGACGTGATCCATGCCTGGGCGATGCCGCAGTTCCGGCTCAAGGTCGACGCGGTGCCGGGGCGGATCAACCAGCTTTGGTTCAATGCGCCGACGCCGGGCGTCTACTACGGACAATGCTCGGAACTCTGCGGAGACCGACATGCCTCCATGCCGATCGAACTCCGCATTCTGCCGCCGGACCAGTACGCAACCTGGCTGACCAAGGCCAAGGCGTCGCTGTCCGAAGGACGCGCCTATCTCGACCAGGTCCAGCCGCTGGGGCCGGCCCAGGTCGCTTCGGCGCACTAGAGATATAGGGAGACGAGGTTCTGATGGCGACCACAGCTCACGCCGACGACCACAGCCACGACCATGATCATGATCATG
>JANMWT010000003.1:0-5080 GCA_031394145.1 Alphaproteobacteria bacterium
CCAGCGACAGCCCAAAAAACCGCGCCACACCGAGCCATTTTGCGCTCGATGAGATCAGGTTATGTTGCTCGGTTAGAGTTTTAAGTCTGTTGCGTCTACCAGTTTCGCCACGCCCGCTTGAGGCCGATTCACCCGCTATCGGGCGTGAAGGCAAGTCGGCGATGCGCCTTTTGCCTAAGCCGTATGGCAGAGCTAGGATTTGGCATGTTCCCAAAAGCCGCCCTTGCGTTGATCCTGTTCGCCGGCCTGGCCGCTGCGCCCGCACCGGCGCAGGAGGAGCCGACGACCGGTCCCCGGCTGGAGACGCTGGCCGAGCTCGCCGAGACGCTCGGCGAGGCGCACGCCATCCGGGCCCTGTGCAATGGCGACACGGACCAGACCTGGCGCAACTACATGCAGAGCCTGCTGGACATGGAAGCCCCCGGCGGCGGCCAGCGGCGCGCCGCCCTGACCGGCGCCTTCAATCGCGGCTACCGCACCCAGTCGAGCCAGCGCAAATCCTGCACCCCTGACCTGCGCCAGGTCGAAGCCCAGATCGCCGCCCACGGCCGCGCCATCTCCGACGCCATCGCCAAGAGCTACCTGCAGTAGTTGGCGGGCAAAAAAGCAGTAATCTGTGATTAACCAGACGTTCCGAACAACCAACGTATTGGTTATCTATCGGATGCAGATTCCGATCTTGAACCCCGTACCGGAGCGCCGCGATCGCCCTGCCGTCCGCCCTCGCCTCGCCCGCCGACCCCACGCCCGTGCGACCGTCCGACGCGCGGTTCGGCAATCCCTGGGCGGTGATCTGGGCATTCGTGTCAGGGCGTCTGCGCCGACAGTTCTACGCCGACACGACCGCGTTCTCCGATTCACCTGACGCCACGCGCCAGATCGGCGCGGGATATGTCTGTCTGGCCGGTGCGGTCGGCTGGTTGGTCAGCGGTCTCGTGGTGTTGGTCCTCAATCCAACCAACCTCGCTTCCCACATCCTGTCGGTGTTGAACGCGATCGCCTGCTATTATGGCTTTGGCCGGATCCGGCGACGCCAGGATCCACGGCTGGCGACCGGGCTCCTGGTGATCTCGGCGCTCATCGCCGTCGCCGTCTTGAGCTATCAGCATTCCGGCTTGCTGGCCCCCTGCCTTGCAGCGCTTCCGGTCGCCACCGGTATCGCCGCCTTCTACCTCCAGGCGAGGTTGCGCCGCATCGCATTCGCCGTCGGGCTTGTCGTGGTCAGCTTCTGCTATCTGACCTCACGTGGCCTGATCGGGCTGCCGACCACTTACACGCCCGACGGCTATGCGGCGATATCGTTCATCTCGCTGGGGTTGTCGATGGTCTGCCTCGCCGGCATCGCCTGGATCGCCAACATGTCGCGCGATTACGCCATCGAGCGGCTTGCGGCGGCCAATTCGACGATTGTGGAATCCGCCTCCCGCAGCCATGTCGCCATGGAGGCGGCCAAGGTCGGACTCTGGGATGTGCCCGACGCCGAACTTCGGTGTTTCCACGTCTCGGAGAGCTTCCAGACCATCACGGGCTATTCCGGCGTCGAGTTCAGCAACATCTTCGGCCGGCTGGATGAGTTCGTTCACCCCGAAGATCTGGTCGCGCTGCGCGAAGCTTTCGCGCTGAGCCGAAAGCGCCTTTCGCGGTTGCGGATCGACTTCCGGCTGATGACCCGCGCGCGCGGCTATCGCTGGTTTTCGGCGCGCGCCAGGTATTCGCGCAATCCCGACCGCACGACGCGGATTTCCGGTTCGCTGCAGGACATCAACTTCATCAAGGCCGCCGAAGAGGCGCTGCGCGCTGGGCGCGACCGGGCGCGCGAAGCCAACAAGACCAAGTCCGACTTCATCGCGGTCATGAGTCACGAGGTGCGTACGCCGCTCAACGCCATTCTTGGTTCCGTCGAGGTGCTGAAACGCGGCGAGCATGGTCAGGACAGTGCTGAACTGATCGCGCTGATCGACGACGCCGGCCGCGGCCTGCTGGCGATGGTCAATGACCTGCTCGACGTGTCCAAGATCGAAGCCGGCAAGATCGACGTCATCCCGCAACCGACAGATCTGCGCACGCTGGTCACCCGCACGGTAGATTTCTGGCGGCCGCAGGCGTCCAACAAGGGGCTTCAACTCACCGTCGATTGCACGCAGGCTGATGCGCGCCAGGTCATGATCGACCCGGTGCGGGTTCGACAGATTCTCGGCAACCTGATTTCCAACGCGGTCAAGTTCACCGACGTCGGTGTCATCTCGACCCGGCTATGGGCGATCGAGCGAGCCGATGGGCGCAGCGAAATCATGATCAGCGTCATCGACGATGGTCCCGGCGTGCCGGGCGCCATCGCTGAATTCATCTTCGCACCGTTCGAGCAGGCGCCGTCCAACCATGGCCGCGGCGGCACGGGCCTCGGCCTGTTCATCTCGCGCCGGCTGGCGCGACTGATGGAAGGCGATGTGACCCTCGAACCGGCGCGGGCGAAGGGATCGCACTTCCGCGTGGCGCTGGTCGCCGACTATGTCACGCCGATAGCTGATGGTGCAGCGGTTCCGGAAGACGATCCACAGTGGGCAGGCAGGCGCGTGCTGTGCGTCGACGACAACGAGAACAACCGGAGGATCGCCGAGTTGCTGCTGTCGAAGTTCGGGCTTTCGGTCACCACCGCCGCCTCGGGTCCCGAGGCTCTCGATCTTTGCGGCATCGAAACCTTCGATCTCATCTTGATGGACATCGTCATGCCGGACATGGACGGCATCGAGACGCTGCGCCGGCTGCGCAATGACGAGACCGGCCGGAATGCACAGACCCCGGCAATCGCCCTCACCGCCAAGCTCGCCTCCGAAGATGTCTCCAGCTACGCAGCGGTAGGCTTCGACGGCGTCGCCGGCAAACCGATCATCGTGCGTGAACTGGCGCAGGCGATCGCACCGTTCATGGTCGGCATCCCAGCGCCCGCAAACGATTGACCGGCGGCCAAGAAAACCGGCGGACAAGGAAACCGGCGGACAAGGGAAAAAGGGGCGGCCAAGAAAAAAGCCGGCCCTGAACCAACAGGACCGGCTGAATAATGCGCATCCAGGCTAGGAGACGTCGTAAATCTCCGCGCAGAGGTTCAGATCCGTGGCCCTTGGGGAGGCGGCTGGATCTGTTCAGGCGATGGTGCGGTCGAGCTGATCGCCAATCCCGAACATGATTTGAACGTCGTCGCATCCGCCCTCCGTCGCGACCCGCGCAGGTCTGAGGCAAAATATTTTGCGCGGGGCGATCGCCGCTTGGACGAATGTGGCGGGGCGGTCTAGGCTGAGGGTTACCTGACGCAAAGACGACGGAGCTCGAGGGAGAAAACCATGGCGCGATCACGCCTGCTGCACTTCAGGTTGCCGGTTGGCGCGTTGGCGGCGCTCGCAGCCTTCTGTGAGATGTCCTCGGCGCAAACGCCTTCACCGACAGCGCCGGCCGGCCGTCCGCAGTTGAGTTCCGGGGAGTATACCGGACCGAAAGTGATACCGGACGGACTCGTCGCCAAGAGCGCCGCCGGTTTCCAGACCCAGGCGAGCGATGCGAAATGGAAGCGCGATGCGACGCTACCGGAAGATTGGGCCTACACCCTCGGCGATGGCGTCTCCACCCGGCAGGTGAGCTTCTACGTCGATGGCGGCACGCGGCTGCAAGGCAAGATTTTCTACCCGAAAGGATTTGATCCCAAGGCCAGCTATCCCGGCGTCGTCGTTGCGCATGGCATCAACGCGCTGGCCGTCGGCATCGAAAAATACGCGGCGCGCTTTGCCGACCGCGGCATGGTCGCCATGGCGTTTGATTATCAAAGTTACGGCTATTCGGATTCCGGCGCGGATGAGCTGCTGCTGCTCGAACCCGACACGACAACCGACAAGGACCTGCTTGCGAAGAAGCAGATGCGGGTGCGGATCAAGCGCACCAATCTCAACAACGTCGAGGAGGTCAAAGCCTTCCGTGCAGCGATCTCCTACCTGCAGGGCGAACCGGGCGTCGACGCCAACCGGATCGGCAGCTGGGCCTCCAGCAATGGCGGCATCGTGGAATCCGCGCTGGTCGGCATCGACGGGCGGCTCAAGGCGACGGTGATCCAGGTGATGGGCCAGGCGCCCGGACCACTCCGTGCATTCGATCTATCGGGCGCCGCCTTCCAGGACGCCATCGCCCGCGTGAAGACCGGCCAGGGCGGCGAGACCGAAGCCGGTTTCTCTTTCAAGACCAATGTCGACGCCTGGTATCGCTCGCGCAGTCGCGACATCCAGTCGGGCGCCATGCTCGATCGCGTGCGCGCTTCAACGGCGGTGTTGTTTCTGCCTGCCGAGAAGGACGAATTGATCGGCGGCAATCGATCTGCACTGGCAGGATCGGAATTCCTCACCAAGAAGGGCGTGCCCAGCCAGGTGATCACTTACCCCGGCCTCACCCATTTCCAGGCCTATTCAGCGACCGGCTTTGAAGTCGGCTCGACCCTCGCGGGTGACTGGTTCGCAAAGTTCCTCGGGGGCAAGAAATGAGACCGATGCACATGTCCATGTTTCGCACCCTGCTTGCCTCCGCACTGGCGATCGCAACCCTCGCCGCCCTGCCCGCCGCGGCGCAAACCACGCGAGACGCGACCTGGTTCTCCGAGGCGGTGCGCGCCAACGGCAAGCTCTTCCTGCCGGCTGGCTTCAGTCCGTCGGGCAAGACGCCCGGCGTCGTTCTCGCGCCGGCCTGGGGCGAGACGGCCGCGACGCTCGAACCCTACGCGACGGCGCTTGCTGCACATGGTATCGTCGCGCTGACCGTCGATTATCGCGGCTGGGGCAAGTCGGGCGGCGACATCTATCTCGGCGAGCGCATCGGTTTTTATGACGCCCAGCGCTTCACCGATCAGACGCCAGACCTGGTCATCCGCCGCGGCCGGCTCGATCCGGAGCGACAGGTGCAGGACATCCGCAACGCCATCACCTACCTCCAGTCCGAGGCTGGCGTTGATCCAACCGCGATCGGCATGCTGGGCGTCGACATCGCCGGCGGACATGTGATTTCGGTGATGGGCATGGATACACGGGTGAAGGCTGGCGTCGCGGTG
>JANMWT010000019.1:0-2824 GCA_031394145.1 Alphaproteobacteria bacterium
GGCAAGTTCGCGAAGGCCAACTTTGACGTGAGGCGCCTCCAGCTGATCACCGAGGATATAAACCTTCTTGTTGCCCTTAGCGGGCAGTTTGCCGACAAGAACCTCGCCTCCGCCGAGAAAATGTCTCTCGGTGGTGCTAGCGGCGTGCGTGCTTACCCCACTGGCCAGGGGATCGGGGACCAGGGCTTCCTGTTCAGCACAGAACTGCGCTACAACGTACCGAAGTTTCAACTCTGGTCCGGCGATGTCACGTTCGTTGGCTTCTACGATGCTGGTCGCGTCAAAGTCAGTACCAGCCCGTTGGCCACCGCCACTACACCGAACTTCATTGGGATTTCAGCACTCGGCGTCGGAATTTCGGTGGGCAAGGACAACGATTTCCTGCTCAAGACCACTCTGGCCTGGCGCGGCGAGAACGACGTACCCGATGCAGACACCGTCAGACGCGAGCCCAAGGTCTGGGTCCAGGCCATCAAGTGGTTCTGAGCAACTAGGGCAGCGCGGCGTTTCAGATCAACCAACGCTACCCCGGTCCCGCGGCACGAGGGGCGACGGGCGTCTCTCCCGGTCCCGGGACTCCACGGAGCACCGAGTGGCGGGATCGCCGTAACTTGGCCATAATTCGTAGATGAACGAAACTGCCCAAGCTGCGGTGCTGTTTGTGGACGTGAGCGGGAGCACACGCCTCTACGAAAGCGCCGGGGATGCGGTTGCGCACGCCGCAATCGACAAGTGCATCACAATCTTCAAGGATAAAACGGCGATCATCGGCGGTCGGGTCATCAAGACGATCGGCGACGAGGTGATGTCGACGTTTCCCGACTCCAGTTCCGCCGCCGGCGCCGCGATCGAGATGCAGAATGCGATCGACGAATTGCCGCCCGTGGCCAATACCAAGATCGGTGTGCGGATCGGATTCCATTTCGGACCGCTGGTCGAGCGCGACGGGGACGTGTTCGGAGATTCAGTCAACCTTGCGGCCAGGCTCGCCGGCCTTGCCTCCAAAGGCCAGATCATGACTTCGCGCGAAACGGTCGAACTGATGAGCCCCATCATGCGATCGTCCTCCCGCCGCCTGTATTCGATCGAAGTGAAGGGCAAGGCGCAGGCCGTGGACCTGTACGAGATCCTCTGGCAGCAGACCGAAGACCAGACTACGCTCGCGACGAACCGTTCCATGGTCAAGCAGAAGCTGACCGCCCTGCGTCTCAAATACCTTGACCAGGAGATCGTTCTGGAAGGCGCGCGGACCTCGCTCACTCTGGGACGCGACAAGGCTGGCGACCTGGTGATCATCGACCGCATGGCATCGCGCCAGCACGGCAAGATCGAGCGCCGCCTGGACAAGTTCGTGCTCGCCGACCATAGCGCGAACGGCACTTACGTGACGGTCGAGGGCGACAGCGAGGTCGTGCTCAGGCGGGCTGAATTCGCCCTGAGGGGGCATGGCTGGATAGCTTTCGGCCAGCCGCGGGCCAGCGCTACGGAAACCGTCGAATTCTTTTGCGAGTAAGTCCGCGATATGCCCTGTTCCGGGGCCTGATGGCGGTCCTGATAGTCGCTGAAGCCTGTGTTTTCCAGCATCTCGTACCGGTGGAGGCGTGGGCGCAGGAAAACACGGTGCCTCGCGCCCGGGCAAAGTCCACCGCTTCAAAAGCGCCTGCGACAGCAGTACCGGTTGAGTACGAGGTAGCCAAGGGCGACACGCTCTTCAGGATTGCCGGCAGGGCGAGGCATCCAGGGGTGACGCTCAGCCAGATGGTTCTGGCGTTCTACCGCGCCAACCCTGAAGCATTTCTCGATGGCAATATCAATCAGCTGATCGTCGGGCGAGTCCTCAAGGTTCCCCCCCTTGAAGCAGTGATGGCAGTCGATGCGGCGCAAGCCAGCCAGGAGTTGACGAAGCTCGTGGCCAGGGCGGCAGTTCCGGTCCCTCCGGGCGCCCCGCCGGCGAAAGAGGTGCCAGGGCCCGTCAAGCCCAGGCCCGAACCGGCCACGAAACCTGCGGTCAGCGCGCCCACATTGACACCGGCGCAGGCGGCGGAGCGCTTTCAAGCAGGGATTAAATTCGAGCGGGATGGTGATCTGCGCGCTGCGATGACGGCTTATCTCGCAGCTGGAGAGGCCGGAAACGGCACGGCGCAGAAGCGGCTCGGCGATCTCTACAACGCAGGAAACGCGATCGTGCCGCGTGACTACGAAACGTCGCTGAAGTGGTATCAGAAGGCCCGCGCGCAAGGCGTTGAGATCCCCAAGCCCATTACCAATCCGGGGGTCCGGCACTAGCTTTTACCTGCGCTTGGCCAAGTCAACGGCGGAGCCGGTCGCTTCGTTGCTTGGCAATGTCCCGGTCTTTCAATGTCCATCCTTCCGGAGTGGCGCTGCACGTGGTCCGTCGCGGGCGCGCACGCGCACAATGCTTTTTTGACGAGCATGAGCGGGTGGCGTTTTTGCGATGGTTGTGCAGGTACGCCGCGCGCTTTGAATGCGCCGTTCACGCCTACGCGCTGATGGGCAATCACGTTCACCTGCTGCTCACTGCATCGGACAGCGGAGGCACCCTGCGTCTCCTGACCAAACTGTGCGAGCGGCACGAACGGTCAGTCAACGAAACCCAGCTTCGTTCGACCGCGCTATGGGAAGAGGACTTCGAGGCTTCGCCGATCCATGCCAGAAGGCATTTCCTCGCCTGCATGCGCTACATCGAGCTCAACCCCGTGCGGGCGGGACTCGTGACCCGGCCGGACGCCTATCGCTGGTCCAGCTACGCCGCGAATGCCCTCGGACGGGTGAACGCGCTGATCACGCCGCACCCGTTTTACTA
>JANMWT010000035.1:0-2455 GCA_031394145.1 Alphaproteobacteria bacterium
GCGCGCTCGACCACCTTGCGGTTGTGCGAGATCAGCGTGTTGATCTCCTTGACCACCGGCGAAAGTTCGCGCGGATATTCCCCGTCGAGGAGATCGCGCCGGCCCGCGCGAACGTCGGCGAGCTTGTCTTCGATCTCGTGAAGAGGTCGCAGGCCATAGCGGATCAGCACCAGCACGCCCACGACAAGCCCCAGCGCCAGGACCGCCAGCGCCGTCGCCATCACCAGCGTGAACCGCCCGACAGCCCGGTTCACGACCGCCCGGTCAATCCCGACATAGATCAGAATCGGACTGGCGCGATCCGGCAGCTTGACCGCACGCACGCCGATTCGCAGGTCGCCGTCATTTGGACCAGCGGCGTCTCCGTGAGCGGACGCCGTTGGCCGCGCGATGGCGGTCGAGATCAGCCCGGGAGGTATTTCCGGCTTGGTCTTGAACAGGCTCTGCGATTCGCCGTCGGCAAGCGGCGCATAGGTCCGGTTCTGCAGATCGAGGCCGATGAACGCCCAATACCAGCCCGAATAGACGCGGTTGAAGCGCTCGTCCTTGGGCACCGGCGTATTGTTGTAACTGACTGCTCCGCTTACCGGGTCGGTGTCGATGGCGCTGGTGAGCGTGATGATGGTGGCGTCGATATCGTCATCGAGGCGCTGTTCGGCTTCCGACTTGTAGAGCATCGCCAACGACCAGCCGGCGGCGACCAGCACGACCACGCTCCAGATCGCGGCGGCGACCAGCATACGTTGGGCGATCGAACCGCGCGTCCGGGTCGCTTCGCTTTCGGCCCCCGCCGCGCCGGACGTCATGTCACTCGCTGATCTTTTCGGCCTTCGGATCGATCAGGCGATAGCCAAGGCCGCGCTCCGTCAAGATCCGGTTGGAGCCGATCTTGCGGCGCAGCCGACCGATGAAGACCTCGATGGTGTTCGAATCGCGATCAAAATCCTGATCGTAGATGTGCTCGACGAGCTCGGTGCGCGGCACCACCCGGCCTTGATGGTGCATCAGATAGTTGAGCACCCGATATTCATGCGCGGTGAGCTTGATCGGTTCGCCATTGACCGAAGCCCGCGCGGCCCGCGTATCGACGCGAAGATCGCCGCACTCGAGCGCTGCGTTGGCGTGGCCCGCCGTTCGTCGCAGAAGCGCGCGCAAGCGGGCAAGCAGCTCCTCGGTGACGAAAGGCTTGGTGAGATAATCGTCGGCGCCAGCGTCAAAGCCCGCCACCTTCTCGCTCCAGCGGTCGCGCGCGGTGAGGATCAGCACCGGCAGATCCTTGCCTGCGGCTCGCCACTTCTCCAGCACGCGAACGCCATCGAGCTTGGGCAGTCCAAGGTCAAGCACCGCCGCGTCATAAGGCTCGGTCTCGCCGAGGAAGAGGCCTTCTTCGCCATCCGGGGCAAGATCGACGGCATAACCGGCCTGCCCCAGCGCTTCGGAGAGCTGGCGACCAAGATCTGGATTGTCTTCGACTACGAGGATGCGCATGAGGTCCTAGCGAACAGAAATGACGCGGCCGGTCGCTGCGTCAACCACAACGACCATACGGCGACCGTCTCGCGACAGCCACGGGATAACATAGTTCTCCCCGGACCTCTGTGCATCCAGATGCTGGCCGCCATACTGTCCGCGCAGGTTGCGGAGGATGTCGGTGAGCGGCACCTCCCGCGGGCGCTCGGGCGGCCGGTCTGGCGGCCGGTCTGGCGGCCGGTCTGGCGAGCGCTGGCCCTGATCCTGGGCCTGATCCTGGGCTTGATCCTGGGCTTGATCCTGGGCCTGAGAGCGCCGCCGCTCGAGGGGCGGGGCCCGCTCGGTCGACGGCTCGGAGGGCGGAGTGTGGGTCTCCGGCTGTTGCTGACGCCAGGTGCGCTCGCTGCGCCCGCCGGGGGCGCGGCCGTCATCCTCGCGCCCCAAATTGCCGCGTCCCTCATCGCGGGTGTCCCGCGGGCGATCATTTTGTCGGCGATGCTCCTGGTCCGAACGGCTCTGGGGCGGATCCTGAAAGCTGAAGCGCTGCGCCGTCGCGGGGGTCGCGATAATCAGGGCGGCGATACTGAAGAGGAACGAGCGGCGGACCATGGTTCAATTTGATAGGTGGGGCACACTGAACGCGATCTGAACACCCTGCATTTTCGTACAATTTCTTACAATTCAGGGGGTTCAGCGCTGGTCAGGGCGTTCAGCTCTGGGCGTTCAGCGCTGGACGTCCTGAGCCCGATTGCCCCATCCCTTGATGAACGCCTTGAGTTCGGCGTCGTCCTTCTGCGGCAGAACGATGAGCAGCCGCACCAGGAGGTCGCCTGGATTCGGTCGCGTCTGGACGCCCTTGCCCCGCAGCTTCAGTATTTCCCCGGAATTGGAACCCGGCGGGATGGTGAGGGAGACCGCGCCTGAGGGTGTGCCGACCGGAACCTTTCCGCCCTCGACCGCCTCGGCCAGCGAGATGCGCAGATCC
>JANMWT010000320.1:0-3485 GCA_031394145.1 Alphaproteobacteria bacterium
CTTGGCGCCGATGTGGTCAAGGTCGAACCCCCTGAGGGAGACAGCACGCGTCTCTGGGGAAAGATGACGGCCGGCATCTCGGGCTATTTCAACATGGCCAATGCCGGCAAGCGGAGCATGTCCATTGACCTCCGCGCGGAGGGCGCATCGGAACTCGTGCTGGCGCTGGCGGCCAAGGCAGACGTCGTCATCGAGAACTTCCGGCCTGACGTCATGGCCCGCCTCGGTATCGGATACGAGCGCCTTTCGGCAATAAACCCCCGACTGATCATGCTGTCGATTTCCGGATTCGGCCGTGATGGTCCGGAATCGCAGCGGCCTGCCTACGCGCCGATCGTGCATGCCGAGCTGGGCTTGATCGATCGTGTTCTGAGGCGCGATGGCGCCAGGGTTGATCTGCCGCTTTCGGTGGCGGACACCAACGCGGGACTGCACGGCATAATTGCGCTCTTGTCGGCGTTGCTTATGCGCGACCGAGTGGGTCTCGGTCAGCACATCGACATCGCGATGATGGACGCCACGCTGGTTAGCGATGACCAGCTTCATTTCGAGATTGAGGATGCCGAGTCGACGCGAAATCTGCCGCCCGATATCTGGGACACCGGCGTCGGCGCCATTCTTGTGTCGGTGGACTTCCGCTATCTCTGGCGGCTTCTCACGACAAGTTTCGGCCTTGCAGATCCGACGAAAGCAGAAATGGATCTGGACGCCAAGATTTTCGCACGCCGCGGCGCAGTCGCAGACTTCATGCGAGGGCTTACGACCTGGGAACAAGTGGAGGAGGCGATGGCGAGGATGAATCTTGCCTGGGGTCGCGTCCGCACCGGCAAGGCGCTGCGTGACCAGCCCACGCTGGCGTTTCGCCAGTCCATCGCTGAAGTTGATGATCGTGCAGGCGGTACACGGCCAATCGCACAGTCACCCTACCGTTTTTCGCGAGCCCGCAGCAATGTTCGCGGGCCGGCGCCCTACCGTGGAGAGCATAACGAAGCCGTGTTGCAAGGCTGGCTAGGCAAGTCGCACGAAGAAACTGCCTCGCTACTCGCGCGTGGCATTCTCGGGTGCGACGAAGCGCGCGGCGGAGCATCTAATGGCTGAGATCTCGCCAGCCAAAGGGCTCACCTCCGCGTGTTCTAGCCAATGCGTCTTCGCACCCACGAACGACTGCTCCGGAGCGACCCAGCCGGTCGTTATGGCGGCCGTTAGAGCAGGAACTGGCGAATATGGTCGTCGGTCAGCCGGGTTGCGACAGACCGGTTGAGGCCACCGCCTTTTCCGGTCGCTGAGCAAGGGCAACACCGAATTGTTGTCCGACCAAATGATCCAGCCGATTGGACCTCGACAACCACCCGAGATGGACGAATGCTGCGGCGGCTTGAGCGGGTAGCCAAATGAAGGCCATTCTGGTGTTCACTGCGTTGGCTGCACTCGCCAATGGCGCCTTTGCCCAGACGACGGGCATTCCCCGTACAGCAGACGGCCATCCCGATTTCGGCGGCGTTTGGGGAAGCCGCTTCACCACGACGATCGAACGCCTGCCAGGCGCGACATCGCTCGTCGTCAGCGACGCTGAGGCGCGTGCGTTGGGCGAAGGCGCCTACCAGAGGCTCACAACTCGCGGCGCGGCCGACGATCCTAACGTCGCCTGGTCTAATATACACGGCCTTTTGCGGGTCGACGGCGAATGGCGAACATCGCAGCTCACTGTCCCCGCCGATGGCAAGCTGCCGCTGACGCAACGGGGCAGGGACATGCTGGGGAGTGTCGCCTCCGCGATGGCGGCGCGCCCGGACGGGCCGGAGGCGCGCAGTGAATCTGAGCGCTGCATTGCCGGCACCGGCCGTGCGCCCTTGAACGTGGCGCCGGAGGACAATATGCGGCAGATCGTGCAGACACCCGACCACGTGGCGATCTACACCGAGTCTGGCGGCGACCTCCGCATCCTGGCCTTCGCCGCCCAGGGTCGGTTGCAGCAACAAGGCGGATGGTTCGGCATATCCAGCCTGAGCTGGGAGCGCGATGATCTCGTCATCACGACCACCGGCCAGACCGTCGGGCAGGGCGGCGGTGTGCGTGTCTCGGTCATGGGCGCGCTGATTGTCCGGCCCGAGGCCAGCGTCGTCGAGCGACTGAGGCTGATGTCGCGTGATGTGCTTCTCTACCGCTATACCATCGAAGACCAAGCCATCTACGCCGCCCCATGGAGCGCCGAATTTGTGATGGTTCGCAGCAGCCAGCCGATATTCGAGCACGCCTGTCATGAGGGCAATTACGCCATGGTGAACATGCTGAGCTCGGCGCGTGCATCCGAGCGAGCCGCGGAGACAGCAAGCCTCGCTGCGGCAAAGTTCGGAAAGAACAAGCACTGACGCACGACACTGCCCATGGCGGGTTCCGGCGGTGAGCTCAACCGGTGAGCGCAAACCACTCGCTGAGCCTCGCCGCCGGTGATCTCGCCTGGCCAGAAGAAAGGGTCTCGTCCGCTTTCAGATTGTCGGCAACGCCGCGAGCCGACTTTGGCGTCCCTGGCTTGCGATGATAGTCTGTCGGGGATGCAGGGAGGCTATTATGGATCAGACTTTGATATTTGCCCCGATGGGCGCCTTGGTGGCGCTCACTTTCGTCGTTTTGGCCCTCATCCCGGTGCGACGCTTTCAGGCGGTCGCTGGCAGGCATGTCAAAGGCGAGGACTTCAAATTCGGCGAATCGGCAAATGTGCCGGGCCACGTTGCCATCCCGAACCGCAACTACATGAACCTGCTGGAACTCCCTCTACTCTTTTATGTCGCGTGCCTTACTCTGTTCGTCGCAGGCCGGGTGACGGAGCTTCAGATAATCCTTGCCTGGGGCTATGTTGGCCTTAGGGCGGCGCACAGCCTAGTTCATTTGACGTTCAATCATGTCCTCGTGCGGCTGACACTCTTTGCGCTCTCGAACTTCGTGCTGATGGCCGTTTGGCTCCTGTTCTTCTTCGGGCCGTCATCCGGCGCCGCCTAACCTTCCAGGATTTATGCGGATCAAGGTGGTGCAGTCGGCCGTGGATTTCGGCCTTCGGTGTTTGCTGTCGCCCTCGGCGGCTTTCGACTGGACGTGACCCGGCACCCGCAAGAGCTGCCAGGAGGCTGGGGGGAGGAGGCTGGGCGGGTAGCCGCCCTGAGGAATGATCGAGGCGCCCCAGCGCCGGACCGAATGGGTCAACCCGCTTGATCTCGCCAATCTACTCGCCAATCTGCGTGATCGAGAGACATTGCCGATATCATGTCTCGCGCGCCTCTGATGACCGGCACAACTGCGTGACCTTCTGTTCGGCCTCCGGCACATTCTTGCGCGCATCGCGATTGCCTAGCCGGCCTTTGGCTTTGATCGATTCCCACTGTGCGACGGCGCGCCGGGCGGTCGTGCAGGCCTCCTGCTTCATCCCCGAAGCTGCAAGAATATCCGTGCGTGTTGAGGCCGATCGCCAGATCACGATTTCGCATCGCATC
>JANMWT010000060.1:0-1573 GCA_031394145.1 Alphaproteobacteria bacterium
CGTCTCACGGCGATTCTCGACGCGCAGGACCTTGCCGTCGTCGCTGCGGTATTCGACGACCGGGGCACCGAACCAGAGCGCGAGGAAACTGGGCGCACTGAGTTCGACCGCGGTTTTCTTCAGGTTCTCCCAGGGCCGGCGGCCGAGCGAGAGGTCGCCCGAGGCAACGAGCGTGCCGACGCAAAGCGCAGCGAGCAACGCATACGCGACCAGCAGCGCTCCCAGGCGGCGGGGCGCCCGGTACGAGTGTCGCCTCACTCCCGGTTACTTGGGCGCAAGTTTGCCCGTGGCCATCCCGGCGTCCCGGATCGGCTTGTAGTAGGCGTTGTCCTTGATAACGAAGCCAGTGTAGCGCGCAGGCAACAGCCCTGGCGCCGTCAGCGCCTTGTCCTCCAGCGCAGCCTGGAGCCTAGCAACAAAAACCTTGTCCTTGTAAAGTGCGGCGCTCACCGCGAAGGCATCGTTGGGCAGCGGCGCCGAGGTCCAGATGATCTTGCTCTCGGCCGGCTTGATCAGCCCCTCGGCGATCATGGCGTCGCGGTTGCGGTTGTAGTCCGCCCCGGCGTCGAGCTCGCCGCGCGTGACAGAGATCTCGATCGCCTGATGCTTTGTGTAGATCACCTTGGAGAAATATTTCTCCGGGTCGATGCCTTTGGTCATCAGGTAGTGGAGCGGGATCAGGTAGCCGGATGTGGAACCCTTGTCGCCGAACGCGAAGGTCTTTCCCTTGAGGTCCTCGAGCGTGTTGATGCCCAATTTCGGGTTGGTGATCGTGATCGCGAAGTACTCGGGTTTGCCTTCGTAGAGGATCGTGGATACCACCTGCGCGCCCGCCTCGTGGTTGGCTAGCACGTAGCCCCAAGGGCCCATGAGCGAGAGATCGGTCTCGCCGTTCGCGAGCGATTTTGCCAGGCCCTCCCAGGTGTCGACGGTGAAGAGCTTCACCTCGCGGCCGAGGCGCTTGGCGAGATAGTCGGCCAGGGGCCGGTAGGTGGCGTCGTTCTTTTCCTTGTCGGGCTGGAACAGGCCGACGCCGAACTTGAGCGGGTCCGGCTGCGCAAGCGCCGTAGTTGCGGTGGCGGCCGCAAAGGCGAGCGAGAGGGCCAGCGTTGCAAGTCTGCGATGCATGTTGATCGTTCTCCGGTGAGCATTCGTGTCCTAGCTTTGTCGCAATTGTCCCATCGTCCTTACAGCCGCAGCAGGCTATTTCGCCTCGGGCACGCGCAGGACCTCGACGCGACCAGCACCGCGCTGCGGTTCATGCCATCAGCGCGCGTTAGGGAAGAACAATTGTTCGCCGCCGATCCTGTAGCCGGCGATCGCCTTCTGCCCCTCCGGCGAAATCACCCATGCGATGAACGCGTCGCCCAGTTCCTTCTTGACGTGCGCATGCTTCGCCGGGTTCACGAGCATGATCCCGTACTGGTTGAAGAGCTTGTTGTCGCCCTCGACCAGGATCACGAGATCGGCGCGGTTCTTGAACGACAGCCACGTGCCCCGGTCGGCGAGGATGTACGCATTCATTGCAGCAGCCGTATTGAGCGCCGGCCCCATTCCGGAGCCCGTCTCCTTG
>JANMWT010000072.1:0-5845 GCA_031394145.1 Alphaproteobacteria bacterium
ATCGACAAGCCCGCCCAGCAGAAGTTCGCTGACGCAGTGGGCAAGTGCTACACGCTCTAGCCGTCCTGCAATGACGCCGATTGCGATATCTGGCGCCCGATACATGAGCCTCCGCGACCGGATGTGATAAAAGAGGAAACCATGCGAGGGCGTCTGGCCCTTGCATGGCGCACCTCGCGCCCAACCTTTCCGGAGGCGCAGGCATGCAAACCAAACTCTCCCTCACAATCGACGATGCGAACGCGATGATGGCCGCCAGTCTCGACGCCGCGCGCATCGTCGGCCGCACCGTCAGCATCGCCATCGTCGACGACGCAGGCGGCCTGCTCGCCTTCCAGCGCATGGACGGCGCTCGCGCCCACACCATCGATCTGGCCCAGCGCAAGGCCCGCGCCTCTGCGCTGGTCGGTGTCGCCACCGCCCTGATCGAGGCGAGCAATCGGGAACGCCCGCCCCAGGCGCCCGACATGGCTGTCGGCGCCGGCGCGATCGGTGTCTCCGGTGGTCGCGCGGAAGAGGGCGAGACCATCGCCCGCGCCGGGCTGGGCGCAATCGCCACGACGTGAACGACCAGATCCATGACCGGCGCGCAAGTTAGAAAAAGATCGCTCCGGCGCCGGCGCTTCAACACCTCTGCTGCAGCGGCCCGCATCGTTTCTTGCTTGCGTCGCTCGCGCCTCCCTCAGCTGAGAAGACTGAGGAAGTCGGGATGAAAGCCCCAACCTGCAAATCCGCAAACACCCATGAACACGCCGGCCGCCCCAAACACCCACGCGCCAAGCAGCAGCATCATGTTCTCGGCCAGCGCAGCGACTGCCGCCATCGAGATCGCGGTCGAGATCAACGCTTCGCTCGCATCGAACTGATCGTCGTGGATGTTCAGCGCATCATACTTGGCGTCAAAAGCCTTGGCCTCACCGCTCAGTTTCGGCGCAGAGGCCTCATATTTCGCAATGTCGTCGCCAAGCCGCTTCAGCGCTGCGTCTGCCGATGCCCTGGTCTGTGGCGCCGCGGAAGCTGCAAGCACGGTCATTTCGTCCCGAGCCGTTTCCGTGATGTGCAATTTGATCCGGGTCGACTGGTATTCGTTCCAGCGGTCGACTGAATCCGATTTGGCCTGCTGCATGGCCTGGACGAGATTTCCATCCTTGATGTTGCAGACGCCGATGAACACGGACAGGAAAACAACGGTGATCGCCACCATCTGGTTCAGCCGCTTGTCCTTGGCTTCGGCATTCACTTCGACTTCCATACGACCGCTCCCGGGTTAGCCCCCCAAGACTCAATAGCGCCGTTGCGGCTTAAGTGCGACCGGCGCAGCGACGCAAGATATTGCAGGAGATTTACGGGCGTCGCTATGCGGCGACACCGGTCATTTCGCCCCGCGAAACAGGGGGCTTCCCATCCGGAAAGAGAATCGCTAGACGGGTCTATGGAACAGCACCCCCCCGCATTGCAAATTCGGCAGGCCATCACGTTCGACGACGTGTTGCTCGAGCCTGGCCCGTCCGAGGTCATCCCGGCGGATGTCGACATCCGCACCCGCCTGACCCGCGAAATCAACCTTAACGCCCCGATGATCTCGGCCGCCATGGACACGGTGACCGAGGCGCCGCTGGCCATCGCCATGGCCCAGTTCGGCGGCATCGGCGTCATCCACCGCAACTTCTCCAACGACGAACAGGCCGAACAGGTGAGGGCGGTTAAGCGCTTCGAGAGCGGCATGGTGGTGAACCCGGTCACCACGACGCCGGATGTGACGCTTCGCCAGCTCCGGGTCCTGAAGGAGCGCCTCGGCGTTTCGGGCATTCCGGTCGTCGAGGGCGGCTCGGAAGGGCGTCCTGGCAAATTGGTCGGCATCATCACCAACCGCGACGTGCGATTTGCGGAAAACGAGAACCAGCCTGTCTCCGAGCTGATGACCAAGGAAGTCGTCACGGTTCGCGAAGGCACAGACCCGGCCGAGGCGCGCCGTTTGTTGCACAAGCATCGCATTGAGCGACTGATCGTGGTCGACGAGGAAGGTCGTTGCGTTGGCCTGATCACCGTCAAGGATATGGACAAGAGCACCTCCAATCCCTTCGCCTGCAAGGACGAACGGGGCCGGCTGCGTGTCGGCGCAGCATCCACGGTTGGCGATGCCGGCTTCGAACGCAGCCAGGCGCTGATCGAGGCCGGCGTCGACGTGCTGGTGATCGACACCGCTCACGGTCACCAGATCGCGGTTCTGCGCGCCGTCGAACGGGTCAAGAAGATGTCGAACCGGGTTCAGGTGATCGCCGGCAATGTCGCCACCTATGATGGCTGCCGTGCGCTCATCGATGCAGGAGCGGACGCGGTGAAAGTCGGCATTGGCCCGGGCTCGATCTGCACCACGCGCATCGTCGCCGGCGTCGGCGTGCCGCAACTCACGGCGATTGCTGACTGCGCTCGCGCGGCGGCTGACGGCAAGGTGCCGGTGATTGCCGATGGCGGCATCAAGTTCTCGGGCGACTTCGCCAAGGCGCTGGCCGCCGGGGCGTCGTCGGCGATGATGGGTTCGATGCTGGCTGGCACCGAAGAAGCCCCCGGAGAAGTCTTCCTTTACGAGGGCAGGGCCTACAAGGCTTACCGAGGCATGGGCTCTCTTGGCGCCATGGCGCGCGGCAGCGCCGACCGCTATTTCCAGAAAGACATCCAGGCGCAGAAGCTGGTTCCTGAAGGCATCGAAGGGCAGGTGGCGTTCAAGGGCGCCGTCGGTCCGATCCTGCACCAGATGGCCGGCGGCTTGCGTGCGGCGATGGGCTATGTCGGCGCCAAGGACATTGCCGAACTGCACCAGAAGGCCAAGTTCATCCAGATCACCAACGCCGGCCTGCGTGAATCCCACGTCCACGACGTCAAGATGACCCGCGAAGCGCCGAACTACTCGCTGCCGACTGGCTGATCGTGCCATAAGACCGGGATACTGAGGACGGCTCACCGCGAAGGGGGCTTGCATGTTCGTATTCATCGCTCACGCTGAGGCCGACCAGGCGGCGGCCGACGATCTCAAGGCGTTCTTGAAGGCGCGCGGCCTCACCGCCGAGACCGAGACCGGCGGACAAGGCTTCCGCCACCTGCAGGCGTCCGACGTCGTCATTGCGCCGTGGTCGCAGAAAAGCGCGTTCGCCAGGCACCGAATGCAGATCGAGCGCCGGATGCTGGATGCCTGGGCCGACCAGCAACTGGTGCTGGTGAAGCTCGACAACGCCTTTCTCCCCGTCGGCATGCGCGACCTGTCGGCCATCGATGCGAGCTTCGAGCAGTCGCGCGCGCTGACAGCGTGGCCGCAAGTGGAGCAGGCGGTGCGCGCCTCGATGAAGCGGGCGCAGGCGGATCGCCCGCGCGTCGAAGGCATCGGCGCGGCTTCGGATAGCAGCGGCGGCCTCCGGTCACGCATGCATGACTTCACGGCGCCTGGCGACAGTTCGACCAGCATCCAGTTTGGCGGCTCGTCGCCGCAACCTGCTGCGATGGCGGCGCCCTCTCCGTCTTCGACGAAATATTCCGCTCGGCCGAGAGCCGCTCCGGCCAAATCGCGACGCCGCTTTCCGTGGATCACGCTGTTGGTCATCGCCGCGCTCGGCGGAGGGGCCGCCTGGTACATGTCGCGATCCGGGAAGCTGGCGGCGCCGGCCGGCGGGCTCCCGGGCAGCGGCGTTGATGGTCCTGCCTGGATCATCGGACCTGAGGGGATTGTCTCGCTTCCTGTCGCCATCGGCGCGGGCGGCTTGATCGCCGTCCTGCTGCTGGTCATCGTCATCCGGGGCTTCGGCTCGCGCCGGGGTTCGTCGTCCTCCGCCAAGCCATCCGCCAAGCCATCCGCAAAGAAGAAGGCGGAGGCGCCGATCGCCGCGCGCATGGCCAATCGAGCGACGCCTGCTACGCCCGCGCCGCCGCCGGTTCCCTCGATGCTGTTCGTCTCCTATGCCCATGCCGACAATGCGGCGGTCGAGCCGGTTGTGGCGATCGTCGAGAAATCCGGACAAGCGATCTGGATCGACAAGACCGGCATCCAGACGGGCGATGACTGGGCCGGCGAGATCGTGCGGGCGATCAAGGCCGCCAAAGGCATCATCGTGATGTGCTCGAAGCAGGCCTTTGAAAGCGACCATGTGAAACGAGAGATCTATCTCGCCGACCGTTACAAGAAGCCGATGTCGCCCGTCTTTATCGAAGCGGCGCAGCCGCCGGAGGATTTCGAGTATTTCTTCGCTGGCGTGCAGTGGCTGGAACTCTACAAGTTGCCTGAGGATGAGCGGGCCGCCGCGATCGGCCGAGCGCTGAGGGCGGTCTAGGAACGCATCATGAAGGACAGGCTCTACATTCTCAAGGCGCCGTTCCAGGACGGCGAGCAGAGCTGGTACTGCAATGATTGCGCGACGCTGGAAGGCGCCATGCTGGCCAATCCGCACTGGGCCGAGACGCTGGATGTGCGTCGCCTCGATTTTCCCCGGCCGCGGTTCGAAGTGGTCGAACTGGTTGGCGAAGTTCATCAAGGCCTGCCCATGCTCATTATGGACGCCAGCACCGCTCCCGGCCACGCGCTGCGCATCGGCGCCTACGCGATCCTCAAGGATGTCCGCGAGATCGGCTGGGCGATCCAGCGTCGCCATGGCGGCGTGGGCCCGCATCCATGAGGGATGGCGGCAAGATCGATGCGGCGATCGTCGTCTTGCAGGACGTGCTCAATCAGCGCACGCCGGTGAAAGACGCAGTGCGCGACTGGGGCAAGCGGTCGCGGTTTGCCGGAGCGCGGGATCGCGCCTGGATTTCTGGCCTGGCGCTGGATGGCTTGCGGCGGAAAAACTCGATCGAGCACGCCATGGAGGCGACCGGCGCCCGCGCGCTGACGCTTGGCGCGCTGAAGCACGCCTGGGGCTGGGACGTCCGCAGGATCGAGGAAGCGTTCAAGGATGAGCATGCGCCCAGCGCGCTTACGGCCAGGGAGCGCGAGGCGCTGCTGCTGGCGCCCGACCCTTCCGCCGCTCCACACATCCAGGGAGATTATCCCGAATGGCTGGCGCCGCATCTTGCCCGCGCCTTCGGGCCCGACGCGGTGATCGAGGCGCAGGCAATGGCCTCCCGCGCGCCGGTCGACCTGCGCATCAACACGCTGAAGTCCGACCCCGAAAAAGCTGGCCGCGCGCTAGAGAGCGTGCACGCGAAATCGATACCGGAATTGATCAACGGATTCCGTATTCCCGCCCCCGACGCCATGGATCGCGGCGAGAGTGTTGAGGCGATCCCGGCCTATTCCAAGGGCTGGGTCGAAGTGCAGGACATGGGCAGCCAGATCGCGGCGGCGGCCAGCTGCGCCATGCCAGGCGAGCAGGTGCTGGACTACTGCGCCGGCGGCGGCGGCAAGACCATCGCGATGGCCGCGATGATGGCCAACAAGGGTCAGATCTTCAGTCACGACATCGATGGCCGGCGTCTCTCGGCGCTGATCCCGCGCATGGAGCGGGCCGGGGTCCGCAACGTCCAGCTGCGCCATCCGAAGGAAAACGCTTCGCTGGAGGATCTCAAGGGCAAGATGGATCTGGTGATGATCGACGCGCCCTGCACCGGCGTCGGCACCTGGCGACGCAAGCCGGATGCAAAATGGCGCGTGTCCGAACAGGCGTTGGAAAAACGGATGCAGGCCCAGCGCGACATCCTTCGTTCCGCTTGCGCCTTTGTGAAGCCGGGTGGGCGGCTGGTCTTTGTGACGTGCTCCTTCCTGATGGAGGAGAACGAGGATCAGGTTGCGGCCTTCTTAGCCGACCACAAGGATTTCGTCGGCGGCGACGCGGCCGATGCCGCCGCGCGTTCCGGCCAGCTC
>JANMWT010000120.1:0-3581 GCA_031394145.1 Alphaproteobacteria bacterium
AGTAGCACCGTCGAACGTTTCACCTCCAGGCTTGTATCCGCCGGCCGAGAGAAGTCAAATGAGAGCCCGAATGTCCACCACCCTCGTGCCGCAGCTGGTCCTGAGCCCGCAGGGGAGATTGTTTCTCGAGCACACCTCGACCGCCGAGGGCCTGGGAAATACCTTCCCGCCGGCCGCGGAGTGGGAGGAGGCCTTTGCCGATGGTTGCGCGCGCGGCTTGCTGGCGCTGGCGGCCCGGCGCGGCGCGGCGGCCCGCTGGCCTTTGGAGTTTGCCTTCTGGCGCGAGTTCGCCGACGCCTATCTCATGGCGCTGGCGCACACGCCGGAATCCGCGGACGGCGTGGGCGTGCCGGAAGTCGCGATGCCGCCCGAGTTAGGTTTTGATTTCACGTTGCGCCTCCCGGCCATGCGCGGGGCGGAGTATGCGTCGCCCGAGGTGTTCGCGGCCTTGTGGCGCGACTTGGACACGCTCGCCCGGGCGGAAGCGCAGGCGTCGGGCGGGTTGCGCAAATGGCTCGGGGAAATCAATCCCTCGTTGCACGCGCTCGGCAAAGTCACGTTTCATCTGGCGGAGAACAAACGCTCGCCGGAAACGCCTTTCGCGTTCATGGCGACTTATACCCATCGGCTCTCGGCGGCCGAGAAGCCGGTGCATCTGCCGCTGGCGCGCGCTCTTCAGGAATACGCGGGCGCAAAAAATCAGGCGGGTCTCCGCTCCTTGCTCGAGCCGGTCCAAAAAGCCGCCGAGTCCAGCCCGTGGACGCGCGAGTTGCTCGCGAGCCGCCGTGTCTTCCAGCCGCAGGCGTGGACCCCCCACCAGGCCCATGCCTTTCTCCGGGAAGTGCCGGCCCTCGAAGCCTGCGGCATCATCACCCGCATCCCGAACTGGTGGAAGAACGGGCGCGGACCGCGTCCCCAGGTGAGCGTGCGCATCGGCGAACAGCGCGGCGCGGTCCTGGGAGTGGACAGTTTGCTGGATTTTTCCGTGGCCGCCACCCTCGGCGACCAGACGCTCACCGCGGAAGAATGGCAGGCGCTCATGAAAGCCCAGGATGGCCTCGTGCCGCTCCGTGGCCAATGGGTCGAGGTGGACCGCGAAAAACTCCAGAGCGTGCTCGACCATTGGCACCGCGTGGAAACCGGCGCGGCCGGCGACGGCGTCTCCTTCCTCGAAGCGATGCGCTTGTTATCCGGCGTGAAACTCGGCGGAGCAGAGGAGCAAACCGGCGCCGCCACGGCTGACTGGAGCCAGGTCGTCGCCGGGGGCTGGTTGCGCGAGACGCTCGAGAAGTTGCGTCAGCCCGACGGCGCCGCCGCCTTCGACCCGAACCAGCACCTGCACGCGCGTCTCCGGCCGTATCAGGAGACCGGCGTGAAATGGTTATGGCTGTTACAAAACCTCGGACTGGGGGCGTGTCTCGCCGACGACATGGGCCTGGGCAAAACGATTCAAGTCATTGCCCTGCTCCTGCGCTTGAAGCATGGCGCGGCCGGCGCCGGTGGCCCGACGGCGGCGGTCTCGCTGCTCATCGCCCCGGCCTCGTTGCTGGCCAATTGGAAAGCGGAACTGGGCCGCTTCGCTCCCAGCCTGCGCGCGGGGTTTCTCCATCCGTCGGAATCAAGCGTCGCCGAGTGGCGCGACGCGGCGAGCGCGGAAAGATTTCTCGCGGGCAAAGATATCGTGCTCACCACTTACGGACAGGTCGCGCGGCTCGACTGGCTGGCCGGGCGCGAGTGGCGGCTGCTCATTCTCGATGAAGCGCAGGCCATCAAGAATCCCGGCGCGAAGCAAACCCGCGCCTTAAAGAAGCTCCGGGCCCGCGCCCGCATCGCGCTCAGCGGCACACCGGTCGAGAATCGCCTGGGCGATTTGTGGTCGCTCTACGATTTTCTCAACCCCGGCCTGCTCGGCACCGCGCCGGAGTTCTCGCGTTGCGTGAAACGGTTGCAGGGCGCCGAGCCGCCTGACTTCACGCCGCTGCGCCGCTTGATCCGTCCCTATTTGTTGCGCCGGCTCAAGACCGACCGCTCCATCATCACCGATCTGCCGGACAAAACCGAGCTGATCGCGTGGTGCTCGCTCGGCAAAAGGCAGGCGGCGCTCTATCAGCAAAGCGTGCGCGAACTCGCGGAGAAACTCGAGACGAGCGAAGACGGCATCCAGCGCCGGGGGCTGGTCCTCGCGTTCCTCATGCGGTTCAAACAGATTTGCAATCATCCCAGCCACTGGCTGGGCGACGGCGCCTTCGAGCCCGAGGCCAGCGGAAAATTCCTGCGCCTGGCCGAGCTCTGCGAAGAAATCGCCTCCCGGCAGGAAAAGGCGCTTGTCTTTACCCAGTTCCGCGAGATGACCGAGCCGCTCGCCGCGCGGCTGCGCCAGGTCTTCGGCCGGCCCGGCCTCGTGCTGGACGGGTCGACCCCGGTCAAGGAGCGGCAGCAATCGGTGACTCAGTTTCAGCGGGACGATGGCCCGCCGTTCTTCGTTCTCTCCCTCAAGGCGGGCGGGACCGGCCTCACCTTAACCGCGGCCAGCCACGTCATTCACTTCGATCGCTGGTGGAACCCGGCCATTGAGAATCAGGCGACCGACCGCGCCTTTCGCATCGGGCAACGGAAGAATGTGCTCGTCCACAAATTCGTTTGCCGCGGCACCATCGAGGAACGCATCGACGCGCTGATCACGGCAAAAAAGGCGCTCGCAGAATCTGTCCTCGGGGCGGAAGGCGGCGCGGAGACGCTGCTGACGGAGATGTCGAACGATGAGCTCCTGCGCTTCGTCGCGCTTGACTTAAAGTCAGCGGCGGGAGAATAAAGAGAGCATCGCTCGTGAGCACTGATTACTGATTACTGATTACCGATTTATCCTATGTCCTGGTATTCCTTTCGTCCCTACGTCTCGGTCGCCCAACGTCGTCGCCAGGCTGAAGCGGCCGCCAAGAAAATGGCAAAGAAGGGTCGCGTTCTCGCGCCGGTCTGCCTGGCTGGTCGGACGATTTCGAGCACGTTCTGGGGCAAGGCTTGGTGCGATAACCTCGAATCTTACAGCGACTATGCGAATCGTTTGCCGCGCGGGCGCACCTACGTCCGCAACGGCTCGGTGATCGACCTCCAAATCAGCAACGGAAAAGTCGAGGCCCTCGTCCAAGGGTCCGATCTCTACAAGATTTCCATCGAGATCGTCGCCCTGGCGGCGAAACGCTGGCGGAAATTTACCGGCGATTGCGCGGGCAAAGTCACGAACCTGCTCGACCTCCTGCAAGGGCGGCTCTCCCAGGATATTCTGGCCGACATCACCGCCCAAGGCAGCGGTCTTTTCCCTGCGCCCAAGGAGATCAAACTGAAGTGCTCGTGCCCCGACTGGGCCGAGATGTGCAAGCACGTGGCGGCCGTGCTCTATGGCGTCGGCGCGCGACTCGACGCGCAACCTGAGTTGTTCTTCAGCCTGCGCGGGGTGGACATGCAGGAACTGGTCAAGGCCGCCAGTGTCACCGCCACCGCCCCTTTGGCGGCGGAGAACGCTCCGATCGCTCTCGGGGGCGCCGACCTGGCCGAAATCTGTGGCGGGGCGCGGGGGAGCGGTC
>JANMWT010000174.1:0-14793 GCA_031394145.1 Alphaproteobacteria bacterium
GTCGATGAAGGGCGCCAAGGGCGTGCTGATCAATATTACCGGCGGCTACGATATGACCCTGTTCGAGGTCGATGAAGCTGCCAACGAGGTCCGCCGCGAGGTCGATGCCGACGCCCACATCATCCTGGGGTCGACGTTCGATGAAACCATGTCCGGCAAGATCCGCGTCTCGGTCGTCGCCGCCGGCATCGCGCCAATCCCTGGAAGCAGCACCCGTCCGGCCCCGCAGCAGCGCGAAGCGCAGACGCTTGCCCAGGCTGCTGGCGCTCCGACATTCAATGCCACGTCTCCAGCCGCCCAGCTCGGGCTCGCGGCGGCGCCGGTTGCTTCGGTTGAAGCTGCGCTCCAGCCTCAGCCTCAGCCTGCGCTTCAGGCCCTGCGCCCCCAGGGCCCGGTGATCCGTCCGCGCGCCGCGCCGCTCGAAGCGCCCGACGACGATTTTACCCCGCCCAGCGATCGCGAAGCTCACGCCGGCGCAGTCGCGCCGCCGCCTCCGGCTGACACCGGCGGGCGTTCCTTCGCCGCACTGTTCGGCTGGAAGTCGAAGCCGGCGGCGGCCGAGGACGCCACGCCGCACGCGCCCAAGCCGGCGGTCGAGGACGATGGGTTCGATGATGAACTCGAAATCCCGGCCTTCCTGCGTCGCTCCGCCAATACCTGAAGCGTTTTTTCGCACTGCGGTCGCGCCGTGCGCGCGTTAGTTGCAACAACTGGCAACAAGGCTTGCCTTGCGGCGCCCGGGTTCGCACCCTAGCTCCCGATAAGCAGAGGGACGCTCAGGAGAGGCGCGCGGGGATGGACCGCCAGCAGACGATTGCCCGAACCGCCAGCTGCGCCGGCATCGGCCTTCACAGCGGCGCGCGGACGAAACTGACCATCCGCCCGGCCGAGGTTGGCCAGGGCGTTCGGTTCGTCAGGACCGACGTGAAGGATCGCGACCCGGTGGTGCGAGCCGACGCGCTGTGTGTGTCCTCCACTCAGCTCGGCACCAACCTCACCAACGGGGCCGGCGTCCAGGTCGCGACGGTCGAGCACTTCCTGGCGGCCTGCTCTGGCATGGGCGTCGACAATCTGGTCGCTGAACTGGATGGCCCTGAGGCCCCGATCATGGATGGGTCGGCGGCGCCTTTCGTCGCCCTGATCGCCGGGGCCGGGCTCATGGCCCAGCCTGCGCCGCGACGTCGGCTCAAGATCCTGAAGCCGGTCGAGGTGCGAGATGGCCGCAAGCTGGCGCGGCTGGCGCCGGGCGAAGGGTTTGCGATCCGCGTCACCATCGATTTTCCAGCCAAGGCGATCGGCAAGCAGACGATCGCCTTCCTCCTCCAGCCGGGGGCCTTTGCCCGCGACGTCGCCTTCGCCCGCACCTTTGGCTTTGCCGCGGAGGTCGAGAAGTTGCGCTCGATGGGCCTTGCGCGCGGCGGCTCGCTCGACAACGCCATCGTTGTCGACGGCGATACCATTCTCAATCCCGACGGGCTTCAGGTCCCCGATGAGTTCGTGCGGCACAAGCTGCTCGATGTGATCGGCGATCTTTATCTGGCGGGCGGCCCGATTGAGGGCGTCTATGATGGCGATCAGACGGGGCATGCACTGAACAATCGCCTGCTGCGTGCGCTGTTCGCCGATGCGACCGCTTTCGCCTGGGTCGAGGATGCTGCGCCTGCGAGCCAGCAGTCAGCATAGGCGCCTGATTAAGCGAGTGAATTCGCCTTGATTCCGTCGAACTGCGCGCGCCATGCTGGGTTGTTGCAACGAGGGTGGACGGACGATGGCTCGCATCTGGATGGCCGGTTGCCTGGCGCTTATGCTGGCCGCATGCGGTCAGAGCGAAAACGCCCGCTACGCAGGCGCGCCGCCGGCGCCGGCGCCGGTCGCGATGCCAGAGATGGCCATGGATGCCGCCGCCCCAGCCCAGGCGAGCCGCGCGATCGGCGGGGTCGCCAAGATGGTGGTCCAGGACCAGCCCGGCGGCAGCCAGCCCGTCGTCGCCGACAGCCGGCAGATCGCCTACACCTATACCCGCACCCTGCGCGCCCCGACGACGCGGATGCAGGACCTGCTCAATGCCCACAAGGCCGCGTGCGACGCGGCGGGCTCGGCAAAATGCTACGTCTCCAATTCATCGATCAGCGGGCTTGGCACGGATGGCACGTCGGGCACGCTCGAACTGCATGCGACGCCAGACTGGATCAAGCTCTTTCTGGATGGCCTGCCCGAAAGCCTGAAGCCGTTCGAGGCCAGCGTCGACGCCAGCAACACCTCATCCGAGGATCTGACGGTTCAAATCGTCGATACCTCGGCAAGGCTCAATTCCTCCAAGATGCTGCGCGAGCGGCTGAACGCCCTGCTCAAAGACCGGCCGGGCAAGCTGTCCGATCTTCTCGACATCGAGCGGGAACTCGCCCGCGTCCAGGCCGAGATCGATTCGACCGAATCCGTCATCGCGGCCCTCAAGGCCAGGGTTGGCATGTCGACCCTGACCATCAGCTATGAACCGAAGACCTCCGCCGTATCAGAATCGGTCTGGCGGCCGCTCTCGAGCGCCTTCCGAGGCTTCCTGCCCAACATTGTGGGCTCGCTGGCCGGTCTGGTTGAATTCGTTTCGGCGGCGCTGATCTGGATCGTGATAATCGGCGGCGCCGTCTGGTTCTTGCTCAGCCGGTTCCGCAAGCCGGGCAGGGCTCGAGCCGGCGCCAAGTCCGAGCCGCCTTCCTCCCCGCCGCCCCTGGGTCCTAAGGGTCCGAGGCCAGTCTCGTCCTGACCGGTCTCGTCCTGATTGGAAGAGTTCGGCCTGCGACAGCTAATCAGCTTGGACGCGGGGCCGGCCTTGTTCTAGAACGTCGCCAACGTCAGCATTTTCGACGGTGCGAGGACCGGTTCACCGCCATGAAAATGCAGGAAAATCGAGCCCGGTTCGCCGCATCCTGTTCGGGGCGGACCGGTCATTGGACCGGAGCAAGCCCCTGATGCAGTCGACCAAGGCGAATTCGGCCCTTGCCCTGAAATTCGTGCTGGCCCTCGGGCTAGCGGGTGTGAGCGCAGCTTGCGCGACCAACACCAAGCAGAAGGGTCTCGCTTACGTCGAGCGGCCCGTCGAACAGATCTACAACGACGCGGTCCACCAACTCGACCGCCACGTCTGGCAGCAGGCCGCGACGCAGTTCGACGAAGTCGAGCGCCAGCATCCTTATTCCGTCTGGGCCCAGCGCTCGATGCTGATGGCGGCCTACGCTCGCTATAAAGGGCACGACTACGACAAGTCGATTTCGAGCGCCCAGGAGTATATTTCCCTTCACCCCGGCGGCGATGGCGCGCCTTACGCCTATTACCTGGTCGCCGTCTGCCAGTTCGACCAGATCATTGATGTCGGCCGCGAGCAGGCTCGCTCCGAACTGGCGCTGGCGGCGCTCAATGAAGTTGCGCAGCGTTTTCCTGAAAGCTCCTATGCCCGCGACGCCGCGCTGAAGACCGACATGGTCAAGGACCAGTTGGCCGGTAAGGAAATGGAGATCGGTCGCTACTACTTAAGGCGCAACGAACAGCTCGCCGCGATCAACCGCTTCCGCAAAGTCGTTGAAACCTACGACACCGCCAGCCACACCCCAGAAGCGCTTTATCGCTTGGTCGAGTCCTATCTGTCGATCGGTCTGAAAGGCCAGGCGCAGGCGTCCGCCGCGGTGCTCGGCTACAACTATCCCGGTTCGCAATGGTATGGCGACGCCTACAGGCTGATGACCGAAGCCGGCGTCGAGGCGCCCAAGCCGACCAATGACATCAACCTGATCAAACGCATGTGGGACACGGCTTTCCCGAAGAAGTCCTGAGCGATCGCTGTTCCAGCCCAATCAAACAAAACGCCCCCGCAGTTTCCTGCGGGGGCGTTGTCATTTTCCGA
Source organism: Alphaproteobacteria bacterium (assembly GCA_031394145.1). Lineage (GTDB taxonomy): Bacteria > Pseudomonadota > Alphaproteobacteria > Caulobacterales > Hyphomonadaceae > UBA7672. The sequence continues at coordinate 3,896 of JANMWT010000174.1, forward strand.
TCGCTAGAGGCGAAGCGCCGCTATTTCAGGCCCTTGAGGGCTTCCAGCGTCTTGGTGATGTGGTCGTTCGGCTTCGGATCGGTGTAGGCGAGGACAATCTTGCCATCCTTGCCGATCACGTAGGAGGTCCGGTCGCTCCAGTCCGGCTTCGCCGGCAGCACGACGTTGTAGGCTTTCACCGTCTCGAGATCGACAGCCGCAATCGGGAACTTGTTGCGGCAATCTTCTTCCGAAAATTTCTGCAGCAACGGCAGGTTGTCCTTGGCGTTCGAATATTTCTTGGTCTCGGGATCCATCGCGCCGGCGGTGAGGCCGACGAGGGTCGCGCCGGCCGCCTTGAACTGGTCGGCGGCGTCGGCGAAGGCTTTAGTTTCGATGGTGCAGCCAGCGGTGAAGGCAGCCGGGAAGAAGTAGATCACGACCGGACCTTTTTTCTCGGCGTCCGACAGTTTGAAGGTGAATTCCTTGCCATCGAGCATGCCGACGGCGGTGATCTCAGGCGCTTTGGCGCCTTGCTCAAGCGCGGCGAAGGCCGGCGCAGAAACCGCAGCAAGTGCAACCGCGGCGGCGACGGCGTGAATGCGTTTCATGGTCTCTCTCCCAAAGTGTCCCGCTTGAGGGCACGGGGCGGGACTATGGCGAAACTCCCGAGTGGCGTCACCGCGAACCCGCATCACGACTGCGTTTTTTCGATCCTCCGCCGCGGCTGGGTGAGCGTTCACTTACCGCGCCGCCGCGGCGACGCGAATTTCGATGTTCCCTAATTGTTCCTTTCGTGTTAGGCGTGGTCGCCATGCTGACGGGTCTGTCCATCCGAGACTTCATTCTGGTCCGTACGCTCGATCTTGATTTGGGCGAGGGCTTCACTGCGCTTACCGGCGAAACCGGGGCCGGCAAGTCGATCCTGTTGTCGGCGCTGGGCTTTGCACTGGGTGGGCGCAGCCTGCAGACCATGATCAGGCTCGGCGCCGAGGGCGCCAGCGTCACGGCAAGTTTCGAGATTGCGCCGGATCATCCAGTCCGCGCCTTCCTGGCCGAGCGCAGCATGGCGATTGCCCCTGATGAGCCGCTGGTCTTTCGACGCACGCTCAAACGCGGCGGCGCGGCGCGGGCCTTCCTCAACGACCTCGCGGTGAGTGCAGCCCTCCTGGAGGAGGCAGGCAGCCTGCTGGCGGATATCCATAGCCAGCACGAGGGTCACGGCCTTCTCAACCAGAGCCGGCACCGCGCGCTGATCGACGCTTATGGCCGGCTCGAAGACGGGCTCGCCGAGGTTGCCGCGGCCTGGACGCTCTGGCGTTGCGCGAGGGAGGCCCGTGTGGCGCTCGAGGCGCGCATCGGCCGAGCGGCGTCGGAGCGCGGCTGGCTGGTTCATGCTCTTGACGAACTCGATGGACTGGATCCGGAGGAAGGCGAAACCCATCGCCTCGCCATCGATCGGGCGACCATGCAGTCGAGCGAGCGTGTCGCGGATTCGGTCCAGTTAGCCGTCCATTGCCTGACAAAGGCCAATGTCGAAGGTGCGCTTTCCAATGCGGGCCGGGCGATCTCGCGCGCCTTGTCGTTGCCGGGACTTACCGGCGATGGGGCAGGCGGGGATCTTGCGCTGCGGATGCGCGCGGCGGGCGAGGCGCTGGAGCGGGCGCTGATCGAGGCGGGTGAGGCGCGTGGCGCGCTCGAGGCGACCACGGCCAGTTGCGATTATTCGCCGGCGGCGCTGGAGGCGTCGGAGGCGCGATTGTTTGCTTTGCGCGCGGCCGCCCGCAAGCATGATGTCGCGGCCGACCAGCTGCCGGCCCTGCGACGAAGGTTGAGAATGCAGCTCGAGGAGATCGAGCAGTCCGATGGGGCCCTGGCCGCCACGTTGGCGGCCGAGGCAAAGGCGCGCGCCAGCTATGTTGCGGCGGCGGGTCGGCTGTCGGCCCTGCGCGAAGCAGCGGGCAAGAAGCTCGCGAAGGCCGTCGCCCATGAACTCGCGCCGCTGAAGCTCGAGAAGGCGCAGTTCCGCGTTGCGATCACCCATCGCGATGAAGCCGAGGCCGGGCCGATGGGGTTGGACGATGTCGCTTTCGAGATCGCCACCAATCTCGGCGCCGATTTTGCGCCCCTGAACCGGATTGCCTCGGGCGGCGAGCTGGCGCGGTTTGCGCTGGCGATCAGTGTCTGCCTTGCTGGCGCCTCGCCCTGCCGGACCCTGGTGTTCGATGAGGCTGATGTCGGCGTCGGCGGGGCGGTGGCGGCTGCAATCGGCGACCGGTTGTCGGCGCTGGCTCGCGACCGCCAGGTGCTGGCCATCACCCACTCCCCGCAGGTCGCGGCTGCAGCGGTTCACCAGTGGCGTATCGCCAAGGACGAGACGGGCGGGGAAGTCGCGACGTCGGTCGATGTGCTCGCGCCCAAGGCGAGGCGTGAAGAGATCGCCCGCATGCTGGCCGGCGCCAGCGTCACCAAAGAGGCTCGGGCCGCGGCAACCCGCTTGTTGGCCGGCGCCTGAACCACCCCTCCTGATCCGCCAATCCTGATCTGGCGATCCCAAGCGCCCGCCGGTATATGACGGGCATGTCGGACACAACCCCGGTTCCCAAGCTGAAGAAAGCCGAAGCAGCGGCCGAATGGACCCGCCTTGCCGAAGCGATTCGGGCGGCCGATCGCGCTTATTATCAGAGCGACGCACCGCATCTGACCGACGCCGAATACGACAAGCTGCGGCTGCGACTTGGCGAGATCGAAGCGCGCTTCCCCGAGCTCAGGACGGCCGACAGCCCGACCCAGAACGTCGGGGCCGCGCTGACCTCCGGCTTCGCCAAGATTGAGCACCTCAAGCCGATGCTGTCGCTCGACAACATGTTTGAAGATCAGGAAGTCGGCGAGTTCCTCATCCGCGTGCGTCGCTTCCTGGCGCTGAAGCCCGACGAGCCGGTTGGCGTCACCGCCGAACCCAAGATCGATGGGCTATCCTGCAGCCTGCTTTACGAGGACGGCAGGCTGGTTCGCGCCGCCACCCGCGGCGATGGCCGGGTCGGGGAAGACGTGACCGCCAACGTCCGTACGCTCGATGACGTGCCGGACAAGCTGAAAGGCAAATCCTGGCCCGCCCGGATCGAGGTGCGCGGCGAGATCTACATGTCACACGCCGATTTTGCCGAGCTCAACAAGCGTGAGGCGGCGGCCGAGCGCAAGACCTTCGCCAATCCACGCAATGCTGCAGCAGGGTCCCTCCGCCAGCTCGATCCCGAGATCACCAGGATCCGGCCGCTGCGCTTTTTCGCCTATGCGTGGGGCGATGTCTCCGAGCCGTTCGCCGACACCCAGTGGGGTGCGGTGCAGGCGTTCAGGAAATGGGGCTTTGCGGTCAACCCTGAAATGAAGCTGGCGCATAACGCTGAGGGGCTTCTAAAGGTCTACCACGCGATCGAAGCCAAGCGCGCCAGCCTTGGCTATGATATCGACGGTGTCGTCTACAAGATCGATCGACTCGACTGGCAGGCGCGGCTCGGCTTTGTCTCGCGCTCTCCGCGCTGGGCGAGCGCGCACAAATTCCCGGCCGAGCAGGCGATGACGCAACTCCTTGGCATCGACATCCAGGTCGGGCGCACCGGCAAGCTGGCGCCGGTCGCGCGGCTTCAGCCAGTCACGGTGGGCGGGGTCGTCGTCTCCAACGCAACGCTGCACAATGAGGACGAAATCGCTCGTTTGGGCGTCCAGATAAGGGACTGGGTCATCGTCCAGCGCGCCGGCGATGTGATCCCGCAGATTGTCCGGGTGGTGCTGGAAAGGCGCCCCAAGGATGCTCACGCCTTCAAATTCCCGCACACCTGCCCAGCCTGCGGTTCAGCGGCAGAACGTGGCGGCTCTGCCGGCGAAGAGGATGTCGATCGACGCTGCACCGGCGGCCTGATCTGCCCGGCCCAGGCGGTCGAGCGGTTGAAGCATTTTGTCTCCCGGCGCGCCTTCGACATCGAAGGCTTGGGGCAAAAGCAGATTGAGTTGTTTCATGGTGAAGGGGTGGTGACGGCCCCGCAGCACATCTTCTCGCTTCAGGCCCGCATCGTCGAAGTCGGCAAACCGCCGCTCGAAGACTGGGAGGGTTTTGGCGAGACCTCGGCGAAAAACCTGTTCGACGCGATCGAGAAGTCGGCCACGCAGCCCTTCGCCCGCTTTCTCAACGCGCTCGGCGTGCGACATGTCGGGGAAACCAGCGCGCAGCTGATCGCCAAGCATTTTGGTTCGTTCAAGAGTCTGCAGCAGGCCATGTCGCGCGCCGAAAGCGAGCGACCGAACGATGCCTTCCGGCGACTGGAGTCGATCGAGCGTCTTGGGCCCGCAGCCCGCGCCGCCCTCCTGGATGCGGCCGGGGCTTTGCCGAAAGCGCCGCACTTGTCGCTGGACGATAGGCTTGAAGGCTCGCTGATCGCATTCGCGGGCGCCGCCAAGCTCAAGCTCAACAAGGCGGTGCTGGCGGCCCTGGCGGCGACGTATGGCGACTGGTCGAGTTTCCGCAGCGAGCTGGTCGCCGCCTCGAAAGGCCGGCCCGGCGAAGGCTTCGCGGCGATCGCTTCGATCGACGGGCTCGGTGAAGTGGCGGCCGAAGCTCTGCTCGATTTTTTCGCCGAGCCGCATAACCGCGAGATGCTCGCAGCCCTGCTCAAGAAGGTGACGGTCGAGGATTTCGAGACGGCGGACACATCCGGCAGTCTCGTCGCCGAGAAGACCGTGGTGTTCACCGGCGCGCTTGAGAAGATGACGCGCGATGAGGCCAAGGCGCAGGCCCAGGCGCTGGGCGCGAAGGTCGCAAGCTCGGTCTCAAGCAAGACGGACTATGTCGTTGCCGGGCCCGGCGCCGGATCGAAACTCGCCGACGCCGAGAAGCTGGGCGTCAAAGTACTGAGCGAGGATGAATGGCTGAAACTGATCGGGCGGTAAGGCTGCTTAGAAGCGCTTGAATGCCTTGGGCGCCTGCGTGGCGCTGGCCTTGGCGACCAGCGCGCCGGTCGGGTCAAACAGTTCCGCCTCGATGAAGCAGGTCGACCGGCCCCATTTCAGCACCCGCGCTTCGGCGATCGCCTTGCCGACGAACAGCGGACGCAGGAAGGAGATTTTCATCTCCAGCGTCGGAGCGTTCATGGTGACGTTGGAGGCAATGATGGCGGTCGCGCTCATCGCCTCATCGAGCATGGCGGCGATGAACCCGCCTTGGATCGCGCCGGTCGGGTTGGCGAAGGCGGCGAAGGCGTCGAACTCGAAGCGCGCCGTCATCTTCGCCTGATCGACCGCGACCAGCTGCATGCCGACCGTGTCGGAACACGGCGGTCGTTTCTTGGAACTGCGGAAGCGGGCCAGCATCGCCTCGTCGCTGATCCGCGGCGGGGCGTCGTCGGGTTTGCCGGTCATTTCCGACGGAAAGCGTCGAGGGAGACCACCGTGCTGCCATCGCCCGGCGCCGCACTCGGCGCTGGATCGGGCAGGGCGAGCGGGCCTTCCGTCGGCAATTTGCGGACCGTGTCGGTTTTGATGTCCGTCATCGGCGCGTCGCCGGCGTTGAACTGCAGTGCGAAATTGGTCGACGGATCGAAGAAGCGGGTCACCGCTGCGAACGGAATGCGCAGATGCTGCGGCACGCCGCCAAAGCGCAGGATGATCTCGAACCGGTCCTCGTGAACCTCGAAGTCCCAGTACTGGTGCTGCATCACGATCGTCATCTCGTCAGGGAAACGATCTTTGAGATGGTCGGCCATCTGCACGCCGGGCGTGCGGGTGCGGAAGGTGATGTAGAAATGGTGGTCGCCGGGAAGCGCGCCGAGGCTCGAGACCTTTTTCAACGCGGCGCGCATGACCCCCTTCATGGCGGTCTCGATCAGCGACTGATAGCCGATGTCATCCTTCGGTGTCGCGGCGCGGTCCAAATTGCCCTCCCTGGACGTGGTCTCAGCCTGTAGCAGTGCTCCGTCGATCAGGTAAATCCGGTTCTATTCGAAGGCGAGCGATTCCGGTTGGCCTCGTCCACATGCAAGATAGCAGGAATTCGCCTGTGACCACCCGGTTCCTTCAACAAAACACTTCCCTGGAGGGTGAGGGAGCCTATCGTCTCGCCCATGGCCAAGTCGGCTAAGCCCTACCGCTCGCGAAAGATCGGCGCACGAGCGCTGGCCCCCGAAACGCTGATGATGGGCTATGGCCATTCGCCCGCCCTGTCCGAGGGCGCGCTGAAACTCCCGCTCTTCCAGACCTCTACCTTCGTCTTTCGCACCGCCGAGGAAGGGAAAGCCTTCTTCGAACTCGCCTATGGCCTGCGCGAGAAACGCCAGGGTGAAGAGATCGGTTTGATCTATTCGCGCATCAACAACCCCAACCTGGAAGTGCTGGAGGACCGCCTAGCGGTCTGGGACGGCGCCGAGAAGGCGATCTCTTTTGCCTCGGGTATGGCGGCGATCTCGACCGCCATGTGGGCCTTTCTTCGCCCCGGCGACAGCTTCCTGTTTTCCGAGCCGGTTTATGGCGGCACCGAATATCTTGTGCACAACATCCTGCCGCAGTTCGGAATCCACGGCGTCAGCTTCATGGCTGAGGCGGGTGAGGCGGGCCTGCGCGAGGCCGCGCAGAAGGCTGCCGCAAAGGCAGCCCAGACCGGGGGCAGGGTCGGCGCCGTCTATGTCGAGACGCCGGCCAATCCGACCAACGGCCTCGTCGACATTTCGCTTGCCCGGTCGATTTCCGAAAGCCTCGCCACGCCGGCGGGCCGGCCGCCGGTGATCGTCGACAACACGTTTCTTGGGCCGATCTGGCAGACGCCGCTGGCGCTGGGTGCGGACCTCTGTCTCACCTCGCTGACCAAATATGTCGGCGGTCACTCGGACCTGATCGCTGGCAGCTGTTCGGGCGATGAGGCCTGGGTGGCGCCGGTCCGGGTGATGCGCACCATCCTCGGCACCATGGGTGATCCCCACACCGCCTGGCTGCTGCTGCGCTCGCTCGAAACGCTCAAGCTCCGCATGGATGCGGCGGCGAGCGGGGCGCGAAAGGTCGCGACCTACCTCAAGACCCATCCGCGCGTGAAGTCGGTCTGGTATCTCGACTTTCTGCCCAAGGACCATCCTGACCGCGCGCTCTATGAGCGCCAGTGCAAATCGCCTGGCTCGACCTTCTCCTTCGAGATCGAGGGCGGCGAGACCGAAGCGTTTGCCTTTCTCGACGCTTTAGAGGTGATCAAGCTGGCCGTAAGCCTGGGCGGTACGGAGACGCTCGCGTCTCACCCTGCGGCGATGACCCATTCGGACGTGCCGCCGGAAAGCCGCAAGCGGCTCGGCATCTCGGATGCTCTGGTGCGACTTTCGATCGGCGTCGAGGACCCGGACGACCTGATCGCCGATCTTGAGCAGGCGCTGAAGCGATAACACTCCAGCGCCCTGATCGACGATCATCAGCCCTTGGCGATCAGGAGCCAGCCCTTGGCGAGGACAGCAGCGCCATTGTCGCCCTTGATTTCGCCCCAGGTCTTCTTCGCATCGTCCTTCTTGCCTGCGCGGAACTCGGCGATGCCGAGGTCGAGCTTGGCGAAGGCGGTCTGGCCGTCATCCAGGGCGCCTTTGGCGAGGCCTTTGTTGAGCAGCTCGATCGCCTTGGCATTGTCGCCGGCGCCCAGATAGCTGTCGCCCACGGCAATATAGCGGTCGCCCTTGGGCGCCGCGGCGGCGTCTTTTTCCCGGCCGGCGAGGGTCGTGGCTGCACCCTTCGCGTCGGTCTGGGCCTTGGCGTACATGTTCTTGTAGCGGGTGCTCTTTGCCGGATCGATGCCGGCCCAGTTGGACTTCGCAAGGCCTTCGAAGATCTTGGCGCTCTCAGCCGAGTTCTCGCGCGAGATCGCATCTTCCGCCATTTGGGCAAGGTCGGTCGGTTTCAGGGTGACCTTGGCCGCCAGAAGCGCGCGGTTGATGTCGAGCATATTGGCGGTGCGGTTGAAGTGCGGCTCCTTGGTCGTCCGGTTGATCAGGATCTCGAGGTTGGCGGCGGTCGGATAATCCTGCGCCGTGCGTTCGACGGTGGCGTAGAAGTTGGCGTCGTCCTTCTGCTCGAAATAAGCCTTCTGGATGATCTGGTACCAGCCCTCTTTGGGCTTCTTGCCGGCCTTCTTGGTGAGATCGATCGCCTTGTTGGCGTGGGTGATCGCGTCTTTGTAGTTCTTGTTCTTGAGCGCGTTGCTGGCGATGAAGGCGTTCTGGTCAGCCGTGCCCGGCGGATAGTCGTTGATCAGCGCCTTGGTCAGCTCGACCGCTTTGGCATCGTTATGAACTTCGTTGTAAAGGCCGGCGAGCGTTGTGCGCTGCGCACGGACCTGATCTGGCGAAAGGCCGCCCAGCGCCAGCTGCTCTTCGATTGTCTTGATCAGCTCGGGCGTCTTGCGCAGGCCGCTATAACCCGCGATGCGCAGGTTGATGACCGCCATCTTCTCGCCCTTGTCCTTTGCGAAGGCCGACGCCTTGTCGGCCGCGGAAATCACCGTGTTCCAGTCCTTGGCGGCGGCGGCGGTTTTGCCGGCCGTATATGCCTCGGCGAACTCCTTGGATGCCTTTTGCTGCGCGAAGGCGGCCGGTGCGGTAACGCCGATTACGCTCGCGCCGCTGAGCGCCAACGCGAGACCAAGGGCGAGGCCCGAAACGCGATTGCGGAAGGAATAGACAGTCGATTGCATTGAACAGTCCCCAAGGGCGTTGATTTCGGCCGACGCTAATTGATGTTTTCAGCAGATGCTACTGCTCAATCCACCCCGGCGACACCTTGCGTGCAGCTATGGCCTGACGCGCGATTCTCGACGTTGGGCGCCGCAGATGCTAGCAAATGTCTGCGCCGGCGCCGGGTCGGCGGCGCTTTGTGACAAGCCGCCAGTCGCCTGTCAGATGAGGCAAATCGCCCTGCCATGGCAGACACCTTGAGCGACACACCCTTTGTCCCTGAAACCGTGACCCCGCCGGACAAGCCGCTGGGCGTGGTGCGCGGCCTGTTTCAGATGGTCGAGAACCCGCTCTTTGTCTGGCCGAAGGCGATGTATGAAAACCCCTATCACGGGGTTCGCTGGCTCGGTCGCACCTTTCATTATCTGCGCTCGCCAGATCACATGAAGGCTGTCTTCCTGGATCACGTCGACGTGTTCGAAAAGTCGCCCTTCCAGCGCCGACTGGTTCGGCCGGCGACCGGTGATGGCCTCCTGTCGGCCGTCGGCGAGCACTGGAAGTTCCAGCGCCGGGCCGCTTCCCCGGCTTTCCGGATCGATGCGCTGCGGGCGCTGGTCCCGGCATTTTCGACATCTGCGGCGGCGACGGTCGAACGCTTTCGCGCCGCGGGATCCTCCGCGCCTGTCGATGTCATGAGCCAGATGCAGCACACCACGCTCGATGTCATCGTCGAAACCATCCTCGGCGGCGAGGACCCGGGCTTTCGCTATGAAGCGGTCGCCGGTCCGGTCACCGACTACATGGAAAGCATGGGCCATCCCGACATGCTGGATATGTTTGGCGCGCCGACCTGGGTGCCGCGGCCATGGGCGCAGAAGGGCCGCCGCGCCGCCGCCGGCCTGAAGCAGGCGGCGGTCGACGCGCTGCAGCGCCGCCGCGCCAGCGCATCGCAACGCAACGACCTGTTGGGCCTTCTGCTGGCAGCGCGTGACCCGGAGACCGGCAGGGGCCTTTCGGATGACGAGTTGCGCGACAACATCGTCACCTTCATCGGCGCCGGTCATGAGACCACGGCGCTGGCTTTGACCTATTCGCTCTACCTGATCGCCAATGCGCCCGACGTGCAGGAACGGCTTCTGGCTGAAGTCATGCGTGTCGCCGGCGACGCGCCGATCGACGCTGCGATGGTCGACGCCATGCCCTTCTGCGAGCAGGTGATCAAGGAGGCAATGCGGCTCTATCCGCCCGTCGCCCTGATCGACCGGACGCCGAAGCACGACATCCGCATCGGCGACGTCGAGATGAAGAAGGGCGATCTGGTGTTCGCCCTGATCTACATCCTGCACCGCCACACGATGCTGTGGGACCGGCCCGAAGCGTTCGATCCAGACCGCTTTTCCCCGGAGCGGTCTGAGGGCCGTCATCGCTTCCAGTACATGCCGTTTGGCGCCGGCCCGCGCATCTGCATCGGTATGAAGTTCGCCTATATGGAGGCGATCGCCATTCTTGCCACGCTGGTGCGAGGGCTGCGTTTTGGACCCAACCCCGCTTTCCGCCTTGTCCCGAATATCCGCATAACGCTGCGACCCGAAGGCGGCATGCCGCTGTTCGTGCAGGCGAGGTAGGGCTGTCCCGGCTAGCTGACGAGTTTGGCGTCGAGCGTGATCTCGATGGGGCCGAGCGCCTTGGACACCGGGCAGCCAGCTTTGGCCTTGTTGGCCTGTTCGAGAAATTGGCCTTCGGTCATTCCCGGGACATCGCCACGCAAGGTGAGCGCGCTTTTCGAGATCGCCTGGCCGCCGGTCGGGACCGGGCCGATGGTGACTTCCGCATCGACGGTAAGTTTCTTCGCGGGATGGCCAGCCTCGGCAAGGAAGTGCGAGAGCTGCATGGCAAAGCAGCTGGCGTGAGCGGCGGCGATCAATTCTTCCGGGTTGGCGCCCGATTTGCCGCTCTCGTCCTGGAAGCGCGTCTTGAACGAATAGGGCTGGTCCTTGAGAACGCTGCTCTGTGTCGAGATCGATCCCTTGCCGTCGGCAAGGGCGCCGGACCAGACGGCCTGTGCGGTGCGTTTCATGAATAATCGTCCGGGCTGACTGCTGCCCACAAGATAGGGCCTGGATGGCTGCGGCGAGGGGTCCCCGTAAGAAAAGCCTGTCTCGGGATCAAGCGCGCCGGGATCAGGCCGAGCCACGATCCGGGGCGCCGAAGAGATCATCGGATAAAATGAAG
>JANMWT010000182.1:0-10919 GCA_031394145.1 Alphaproteobacteria bacterium
CGCCGCCGGCGCCGGCTTGGCCGGAGCGGTTTGGTTGACTTCGGTCGGCTGGACGGCGCCATCAGCGCAGCAGCGAGCCTGAACTTCGAGAACCTTGGTCTGGAAGGTGCACTGCGCGTCGTCGATCGAACGCATGATCGAGGGGCCGCCAGCGTGCTTGGTGTAGTGCGTCTGGGTGCAGCTCACGAGCTTGTAACCAGGCGAGCATGAGCCGGTGCTGGTGCGACGGATGGTCTTGGTCTCGCAGGTCAGGACCGCCGCCTTCTGGGCGTCGATGGCGGTCTGCTGCGCCTGCAGGGCGGTCTGTTGCGCGGTGTTGGCCTGGGCCAGCGCCTTGTCGGCGATCGCACGCGCCTGGCTAAGCGTCATGTTCGTCGAAGCCAGCGCGGTCTTCTGACCGTCGATCTCGACGTTCACCTTGCACACGTCTTTGTCGGCGTGTTTCACGTCGCCGCAATACTGCGCGAGCGTCTGTTCCTTGGGAATGCTCTGACATGCGCCAAGCGCCATCGCCACAGCCGACACCGCCACCATCATCGTCAATTTCATCGGGAGTCTCTCCATAGCCCCTGAATATTTTCAGTGTCAGGGAAGCTAAAGCGGGCTTGATCTGTGGCAAGGGAGACGATGCGCACCCTCTTGCGGGGAATCTCAAGCGACTCCCGCGCGTTAATGAGCGTTACAGAATGGCAAACTATTACTTCGCATCCATCAACGACTGAGCGTCGTTGTCAGCGCGCAGATTCTCACCAAGCACAGCCTCACGTTCTCACCAAGGACAGCCTCACGCGCGACTGCGCGGAGCGTCATTTTCCATCGAACAGTTTGCGAGCGAGATAGCTGAACTCAAGCGCGACACGGTGCGCCGTCTCTTGCTGGTTGGCGGCAGCCGAGTGACCGCCCTCCATGTTCTCATAGTAGAGAAAGGGTTGCTTGAGCTCCTCGAGACGCTTCGCCATTTTGCGCGCATGCGCCGGATGGACGCGATCGTCCTTGGTTGACGTCTCAATGTACATCTCCGGATAGGTCCCGTCAGCTTTCACATTGTGGTACGGTGACAGTTTCTCGAGGAAGGCGCGCTCTTCAGGATGCTTGGCGTCGTCAGGATCGCCGTATTCGTCGATCCACGAGGCGCCCGCGCCCAGCTTCGGGAAGCGCAGCATGTCGAGCAGCGGCACCTGACAGACGATCGCCTTGAACAGGTCCGGCCGCTGCACGAACATCACGCCCATCAACAGGCCGCCATTCGAGCCGCCCATAGCGCCGAGCTTGTCTTTTGATGTGATCTTCTTCGCGATCAGAGCTTCGGCGACCGAGATGAAATCGTCATAGACGATCTGGCGCTTGGTTTTGAGCCCAGCCTCGTGCCAGGCCGGTCCGAACTCGCCGCCGCCGCGGATGTTGGCGACGACATAGACCCCGCCCTGCTCCAGCCAGAGCTTGCCGATCATGCCGGAATAGCTCGGCGTCTGCGACACCTGGAAACCGCCATAGGCATAAAGCAGTGTCGGGTTCTTGCCGTTCAGTTCGGTCGTCTTCCTGCGCACGACGAAATAGGGAATCTTGGCCCCGTCGGTCGATGTGGATTCAAACTGTTCGGTCACATAGGGCGATGCGTCGAACCATGCTGGCAGCGACTTGATCTGCTTCAGCGCGCCGGATCCTGTCTCGTACTGGTAGAGCGCATCGGGCTCGAGATAGCTTTCGAAGCCGAGAAAAGCGGTTGTCTCACCCTCGTCGGCGTAAACCACGCTGGCCGAGCCCTTCGGCGGCAGTGCAATCTCCTTCGCGGTCCACCTGTCGCCAGCTTTGGTGAAAGCCATCACCTTCATCGCGACATTGTCGGAGAGGGTGATCAGCACCGCCGATTTGGTCACTCTGACATCCTGCACGGCCTGACGGTCAGTGGGATGCAGCACCACTTCGATCTTGGGGAGCTTGCCATCCTTCAGAAAGGCGCTCCACGACAGGCCGATCAGGTCGCCGCTCTTGAGCGCCGCTTGGCCCTCCGGCGTCCAGTCCTGCTGCAGCGTCACCAGAAGGGTGTCGGCGAAGACGCCGAGGATCGAGGCCTTCGGCGGTAGCGGCACCGGCATCGGCGCACCGCCTGGTTCGCGAAAGATCGAATAGGCCGACGTGAAGAAGGTGAGCCCTTCGGACACGCCGAACCAGCGATGACCGTTGGTATCCTCAATCGCCAATGCGCCAGAGGCGACGTCGCTCTCCTTGCCCCGGAAAACTTCCGTCGCATCTTTCAGCGCCTGGCCGCGCTTCAACGCCTTGGTGATGAAGGGATAGCCTGATGTCGTGAGCGAGCCTGCACCCCAGTCGGTATCGACAAGCAGCGTGTCGAGATCCTTCCAGACAATCCCTGACTTGGCTTCAGGAATGTCAAAGCCGCCAGCAACGAAACTCTTGGTCGCAACATCGAACTCGCGCAACCGCACCGCGTCCTTGCCGCCATCCGACAGCTCCAGGATACAGCGCTCATAGGCAGGCGGCAGACAGGAGACGCCCTTGTAGATCCAGTTGGCCTTCTCCTCGACCGCCAGCTTGTCGACGTCGAGAATGACATCCCATTTCGGCTCGGCGGCGGCATAATCGGCAAGCTTGGTGCGTCGCCACAGGCCGCGGACATGCTCTGCGTCCTGCCAGAAATTGTAGACATAGCCGTGGCGCAAACTGCCATAGGGAATACGCGCCTTCGACGTCGCAATCTTCAACGCCGTCTCATAGAATTGCGGGTAACGCGGCTCAGCTTCAAGAATGGCGAGCGAGCGCTGGTTCTCCGCCTTCACCCAATCGAGCGCCGGTTTGCCCTCGATCTCCTCGAGGAAGAGATGGCTCTCAGGATTGAACGCCGCCGGTTTCGACACAGAAGCCTCCTTGGCCCCGCACCCGGCGAGAGCCGCCGCAAGCGCCAGAATCATGATTCGCCGCATCCCCGCCTCCTGAACGCCAGCCTTGCAGAAAGGGTTAACCGGGCAGAGATGAGGCGCAAGGGCCGTTATAACCTCAAGCAGGGCCACTAGCGTTGATCGCCAACCGCCCCTAAATCTCGCTGCCATGAAGTTCTACAAGATGAATGGAGCCGGCAACGCCTTCGTCATATTCGACGCAAGGAAAGAAGCGCTCGCGCTGACGCCCGAACGCATCCGCGAAATCGCCAACCCGAAGACCGGGGCGGGCGCCGACCAGATCATGTCTATGGAGCCGTCGCTGCGCGGCGACGTCTTCATGCGCATCTGGAACGCCGACGGCGGCGAAGTTGCTGCCTGCGGCAACGCCACGCGCTGTGTCGGCTGGCTGCTGATGGAAGAGGGCAAGGGCCCGAAGGTGGTCATCGAAACCGGCGCCGGCCGCCTCTCGGCCACGCGCGCTGGGCCGATGCAGATTTCCGTCGACATGGGCTCGCCGCTGCTGAAGTGGGAGGAAATCCCGCTGGCCGAGCGAATGGACACGCGCGGCATCGATCTCAAAGTCGGCCCGATCGACAAGCCTTATCTCCAGCTTCCAGGCTGCGTGAACATGGGCAATCCGCATGTCGTGTTCTTCGTCCCGGATGTGACGGCGATCGACGTCGTCGCGGTGGGATCGATGCTGGAACATCACCCGATGTTTCCTCAGAGCGTCAATGTCGGCTTCGCCGAAGTGAAGGCGAAGGATCATATCCGTCTGCGCGTGTGGGAGCGCGGCGCGGGGTTGACCAAGGCCTGCGGCACGGGCGCCTGCGCTGCCGTAGTTGCGGGCGCCCGCAAGGGCCTCATCGACCGCAAGGCGCGCGTGACGATGGATGGCGGCGACCTCGACATCCACTGGCGCGAAGACACCGACCACGTGATCCTGACCGGCCCGATCGAGCTGGAGTATGAGAGTGCGCTTTAGGGGGTGAACTGCTCCACTCGACTGCAATCATCGTTGTCGGGGCCGGAGCAAGCGGTGGTTTCGGACTCCCTTCTTGCCCTAGGTTCTGAGATCGAGCGGATCGGGGGAGAGGGTTGCGCGATTCAAGCACGCTAACCCGGCGGACGTCTTTCGTCGCGCGACAGCCTCGGGCAATTGGTGCAGCCGGCGAGATCGCCTATAACTCTCCCCAGACATAAATACGCGGCGAGAGAAGAGGGCATGCGCGCGCAGATCACGTGGGGGATTCTGTCAGCCGCAGCGCTTGCGGCGATGCTGGCCGCCGCCGCACCGACTCTCGGGCAGAAGGCGAAGGCGAAGGCTTCGGCGTCGGGGGCGGCTCAGATCCTGGTTACCGAGGCCAACCTGCCCGACGCCCATACGGCGGTAGGCGCGCTCATCGTGACCGTGCATCCCAAGAGCCTCAGTCCGAAGACGCCGACGCGCGACTTGCTCGACGCGGAGCTGCGCAAGCAGGCGGCGAAGGTGTGCGCGGATGCGGTGATCCAGGTGCGCTACATGCTGAGCAATCCGATGATGTCGGACAAGGGCAGCGATGCGATGGGCGTCGCGGTGAAATTCACCCGTGTCGCGGCCGCGTCGGTCCCGGCGCCGCCGCCCTCACTTGCGCCCTCACTTGCGCCCTCATCTGCGCCCTCATCTGCGCCCTCGCCTGCGGCTGTCGCCAGCGCACCGCAGGTCGCCGCCGTTTCGCCGCCGCCTGCGCCGGCGCCCCGAGCGGCCGCCGGGCTCGCCCCGCCGGTTGCGCCTCAAGTGCGCGCGCTCGCGCCTGCGCCGGTTGCGCCGCCCCAGCAAATTGCATCCGCAGCCCCTGTCGCGGCGCTGCCGGTCGCGGCGCCCGCTCCGGCGGTCGTGCGACATGCGACGTCCATCGACATGATCGTCGTGACCGAGCAGGACTTCGCCAGCCGCCGCTACGCTCGCGTCGGCGAGGTTCGGTCCGAGGTGCACCAAAAATCGCTGTTCCCGAAAACGTCGGCGAACGACCTGCTCAACGCCGACCTCAGGATGCATGCGCTGCATCTTGGCGCCGACGCCGTGCTTCAGGTGACGTACGACATGCACAACGCCCTCACCTCGACGCAGGGCGATATCGCAACCGGCGTCGCTGTCCGGTTCGAATAGGCGCCCACTCCTGAGGCGCCCACTCCTGAGGTGCCCAGGGCGGATCAGCCGGCTTCCGCGCCTCGGACGTTTGCAAGCCCTGAACGCGCCCTAGACTTCCGATACACACGCGGGAGGCCTGACTTGCGCATCGCGACCTGGACCATCGACAGCCGCGCGGCTGAGGTGGCGGCGCAAACCGTGGTTGAGCGGATTGCCGAGACGACGCCGGACATCGTCTGCCTCGCACAGGCGCACGAAGGATCACTGGCGAGCCTCATCACCGACGCGGGCGGCCATGTCATCTACGATTGCGGGGCAGATTGGGGCGGGGAGACCGCGACCTCGCGCAAGCTTGCGCCGTGGAGCAAGGCGTCCTGGCGCGAGCGCGCCGAGTTACCCGGACCCTCCGCGCTGGGCGGGGCGATATCGGCAGTCACTGACACCGACCTTGGAGCGGTGCGCGTGTTCGGCGTCTGCACCCCTTCGCCTTTTGCCTCGCCTGGCCGGGAGTTGCCGCGGCCGCCGCACTGGTCGATGCACATCGCCTATCTCGAAGCCCTCGGCGTCTGGCTGAAGGCGCTTCATCGCAGTCAGCCGACCCTCATCGTCGGCGCCTTCAACCAGTTCATACCGCTGACCTGGGGCGCATGGCCGGCGCATCATGCGGTGACCGCCGCGTTGCATGGCTTTGGGATCGTCACCCAGGGCGACATTCCGCCGACCGGCGAACAAGCGATCGACCATGTCGCCGTCTCGAAACATTTTCGCGCCCGTTCGGTTCGCGGCCTTAGCCGGATCGCAGCGGACGGCAAGCCGCTGACCGGCCAGTTCGGCGTCCTCGTCGAGCTTGAACGCGGCGGCGTGCAGATATTTGACTAGGCGCCAGGGCCATCGCTATGCGTGACGACAAATAACGCTGTGCGAATACGTCGCGCGCGTCGGCCTCGCTGCGGCATCCGCTGGTGAGTGAACGCTCGCATTACAAGACTTGGCGCCGCGCGAGCGGACTGAAAGACTGCGCGCATACCGATTTCTCGGCGGAGGGTCTCGCCCATGAAGCTCAGCATCAATGGC
Organism: Alphaproteobacteria bacterium; assembly: GCA_031394145.1. Lineage (GTDB taxonomy): Bacteria > Pseudomonadota > Alphaproteobacteria > Caulobacterales > Hyphomonadaceae > UBA7672. The sequence goes on from JANMWT010000182.1 coordinate 6,106, forward strand.
AAGGAGAGTGAGTATCAGGGCGAGGCGGATCGACCGCTGCTCTGGTACATCCGTGAAGACCTGAAGCTGACCGGCACAAAGTATGGCTGCGGCGTCGCCGCCTGCGGCGCCTGCACCGTCCTGGTCGACGGCGTGCCGACGCGCTCGTGCTCGACGCCCGCCGCCGCGATGGCCGGCAAGAAGATCACCACGATTGAGGGCCTCGATAGCAAAGCCGGCAAGGCGGTGCAGGCGGCGTGGACGGAGATGGACGTGGTCCAGTGCGGCTGGTGCCAGTCGGGCCAGATCCTGACGGCCACGGCGCTCCTGACCAAGACGCCGAAACCCAGTGAAAAAGAAATCACCGACGGCATGACCGGCAATCTTTGCCGCTGCGCCACCTATCACCGCATCCGCGGCGCGGTCGCCCGCGCCTCCGAGATCATGGGGAAAGCATAATGGCCGACGACATCTCATTCGAGACACCTTCCCGCCGCTTGCTGCTGCAGGTGATCGGTTTCGGCGCCGCTGGTTTTGCCGTCGGCATGCCAGCCATGGCCGCGCCATCCCCGGAGGTCACGGCAGGTAAACCCGCCAGCCTCGTGGTGCTCGGGCCCTTCGTGAAGGTCGGCGCGGACAACACGGTCACCGTGCTGTTGAAGCACATCGAGTTCGGTCAGGGCGTTTCAACCGGCCTCACCACCATCGTGGCCGAAGAGATCGACGCCGACTGGAAGCAGATGCGCTTCGACCACGCGCCTGCGGAAGTGCCGAAATACGGCAACCTCGCATTCGGCGGCGCGGTGCAGGGCACCGGCGGCTCGACCGCCGTCGCCAATTCCTGGGTGCAATTGCGTCAGGCAGGGGCGGCGGCCCGCGCCATGCTGGTCGCCGCGGCGGCGGCGAAATGGAAGGTTGATCCGAACACCGTGAAAGTCTCGCGCGGGGTCGTCACCTCGGGCAAGCACAGCGCGACGTTCGGACAGCTCGCCGCGGATGCCGGCAAGATCGCAGCGCCCGACGTGAAGACGCTGAAGCTCAAAGACCCCAAGGACTTCCGTCTGATCGGCAAGGAGAAGTCTGCGAGCCGCGTGTCCGGTCGCGCTGACACGGCCTCGAAGATCAACGGAACCGCGCAATACTCGCTCGATTACCATCCCGACGGCCAACTGGTGGCGCTGGTCGCCCGCAGCCCGCGCTGGGGCGGAAAGCTCGTCAGCGTCGACGACGGCGCTGCCAAGGCGGTGAAGGGCGTCTCCGAAGTCTTCGCGATCTCAAACGGCGTTGCGGTGGTGGCCACCGACTACTGGGCCGCCAAGAAAGGCCGCGATGCACTGAAGATCACCTGGGATGATTCCAAGGCCGAAATGCGATCCACCGACGCCATCGTCGCCGACTACAAGAAGCTGCTCGACAAGCCCGGCTTCGAGGCGCGCAAGCAAGGCCAGGGCGCAGCCGGGATGACCGGCGCCGGCAAGGTGATCACCGCCGACTTCGAATTCCCCTACCTTGCCCATGCTCCGATGGAGCCGATGAACTGCACCGTCGAGTTCAAGCCCGGTGAATCTTGCGTCTTCCACTCCGGTTCGCAGATGCCGACCGTGGATCAGGGCGTGCTCGCGGCGGTCCTCGGCCTCAAACCGACGCAGGTGAGCATCATCACCCATGTCGCTGGCGGCTCCTTCGGCCGCAAGGCGACCCCGGATGGCGACCTCGCCATGGAAGCGGCGCAGATCGCCAAGCATCTCAACGGCCGCGCGCCCGTGAAGCTGATGTGGAGCCGCGAGGACGACATCCGCTCCGGCAAGTACCGTCCCCTCACCGTCCACCGCATGGCGGCGCGCATCAATGGCGACAAGATCGAGGCGTGGGGCGACCGCACCGCGATCCAGTCGATCATGGATGGCACGCCCTTCGGCACGCCAGGCAAGCCTGACGTCTCGGCGATCGAGGGCAGCCACGACATCCCTTATGCGATCCCCAATATCAGCGTCGACGTCCACTTCACGACCTCGCCGGTGACGGTGCTGTGGTGGCGCTCGGTGGGCCACACGCATACGGCTTTCGCCAAGGAGCATTTCTTCGACCAGGCGGCCAAGGAAGCGGGAAAAGACCCGCTGGAACTGCGTCGCGCCATGCTGGTCGGCAAGCCGCGCCTGCTCGGCGTTCTCAATCTTGCCGCAGAGAAAGCCGGATGGGGGACGCCCTTGCCTGCCGGTCGCGCCCGCGGCATCGCCGTGCATGAGAGCTTCACCACCTACGTCGCCGAAGTCGCCGAGGTGACGGTGAAACCGGATGGGACGTTCAGCATTGATCGCGTCGTCTGCGCCGTGGACTGCGGCATCGTCATCAATCCCGACGTCGTCCGCTCGCAGATGGAAGGCGGCATCGGCTATGGCCTCTCGGCCGCACTGGGCGAGGCGATCACGCTCAAGGACGGCGTGCCGGTTCCGACCAATTTCTTCGACTATCCGCCGCTGCGATTGGCGCAGATGCCGAAGATCGAGGTCCATATCATGCCCTCGAGCGAAGCTCCGACCGGCGTCGGCGAACCGGGCCTGCCGCCAGCGGCGCCGGCTGTCGCCAACGCCTTGTTCGCAGCGACCGGTAAGCCGATCCACAAACTGCCGATCGGAACCAAGGTCTAGCGGATCTGGCGCGCGGTCTTAAGTGCGTGCGACGTCTTGATGTGTGCGACGTCTTGGGGCGGGTTGTCTTTTCAAGGGCAGCCCGCCCTCTTCGCGACCACCGCCGAGATCCAGACCGGAGCCCGTCCATGTCGCTGCGCTTCCCCAGTTCCTGGCCCAGTTCCTGGCCCAGTTCCTGGCCGAGTTCCTGGCCGAGTTCCTGGCGCCTGGCGGTGGCCCTCGCCCTGTCGACCGCGGTTGCGGGCTGCGCCAGCATCCCTCGGCCATTTGCCGGACCGGGCGATTTCTACGACGTCCCTTCGCCGCTGGCGCATGGCGCACCCGGAGATCTGATCCGCGTCGCGCCGCTGCCCCGCAGCCCGAAGGCGCCGGGGCTGACCTTCTTCCGCGTCATGTATCATTCGCGCGATGCGCAGGACCGCGATGTCGCGGTCACCGGTCTGGTCGTCGCGCCCGACAGCGCACCGCCGCCCGGCGGCTGGCCGATCGTCGCCCACGCCCATGGTACGACCGGTCTTGCGCCTGCCTGCGCCACCAGCCGACGCGTCAACGACTATCAGGGCTTTGGCCTCACCAGCGTGATCGCCGCGACCGACTATCTTGGCCTCGGTCCCAACGGCCAACTGCACGCTTATCTCTCGGGTCCCAGCGAAGGGCGCGCGATGATCGACGCGGTGCGCGCCGCCCGCACCCTGACCCACGGCAAGACAAGCAGGCGCTGGATCGCATCCGGCGCCTCGCAGGGCGGCCATGCGGCGCTGTTCGCAGGTGAGCAGGCCACGCGCTACGCCCCGGAGCTCGATCTTGTCGGCGTCGTCGCCATCGAGCCGTCGAGCGAACCGCTGCGCACCTTCGTCAACGATGATCCCGTGCTGACGACGGCCGTCGACGTCATGTCGCTTTACGGCCGCGCCGTCGATCATCCGAGCCTCAGGCCGGACGAGTATGTCTCGCCGGCGACGGCGGAATGGGCAAGGCAGCTCCGCAGCGTCTGTCTCACCGAAGCGTTTGCGAGTTTCGCCAAGCTGCCGCTCAGCCAGGTCTGGGTGAAGGACCCGCATCAGACCGAGCCGGCTCGCACGATCATCGAGCAAAGCACGCCCGGCCGTGTCGCGACGCACGCTCCCATCCTTCTCGTGCAGGGTGGGGCCGATGTCGTGGTCACGCCAGCGCGAACCCAGGCCTTCCTCGAGCGGGCCTGCGCCATCCATGACACGATCGATTTCCGCCTCTACCGAGACGGCACACACGACACCACGCCCGGCAAGGCCAAGGCCGAGATCGGCGCCTGGCTGCAGGACCGGCTGGCGGGCCGCCCGACGTCGCCCTCCTGTCCTCTGAAACCAGCCCCCCTGAAGTCTGCCCCCTGAAGTCTGCCCCCTGAAGCCAGCTCCTGAAGTGTGGCTGGACGCACGACTGCTTGCGGTGGCCCGCCTCACCTCCCATGTCGGTGATGGGCATGTCGGTGATGGGCATGTCGGTGATGGGCATGTCGGTGACGGGCATCTCGGTTGCGGCCGATGGCGAGGCTGATCGTGCACGTCGTGATCTGGATCACCGGGATCGTCGTCGCGTTGTTTGTCCTCGATCGGCTATTTTTGTGGTTTGAAGCAAAAGGCTGGGTCTACTGGCGCAAGGTCAAGCGCAAGAGCAGCGGCGGCGCGGCCCTTATGACCTTCAATGCGGTGTTCGATCCTTCCGCCCATCAGGCGATCGAGGTTCGCGAAGAACGCATCCTCGAGGAGGACGAAGACGACGGCGATGATGATGGGGAGCGCAAACCCGACGATCGTGTGTCCTGAACGCTGCAGCGGAGGACAGAATGGCGCCCGTCGTGCTCCGGAGATCGCGAAGCGCCGGTGATGGGCCTGGTCGACATCATCCAGCTCCAGCTGATCCCGGTGCTGCTCGGCGGCGGCGCGCGGTTGTCTGGCGCGGCTCTGCATTGCCATGTCGAACTGGAGCGCACGATGCGCACCGGCACGCCGGCGGTCACGCATCTGCGCCATCGCGTGGGGCGATAAAAAAGCGGGATCCGAAGACCCCGCTCAGTCGACCTACCCTCTCCAGGTAGCGGTCAAGTCTTCAAAGTGGTCTCGATCCAGGCTGCGAAGGTCGCGGTGAACTTGCCGAAGAAGGCGCGCACGCGGTAAATGGCGTATTCGCCGGGGGCGAGGCGGGTGTCGG
>JANMWT010000201.1:0-16672 GCA_031394145.1 Alphaproteobacteria bacterium
CCCGGCGCCGTAGATGAACTCCTCGACCGGGCCGATCAGAACCAGCGAGGCCACCGTCACCAGCGCCGCCATGACAAGATGGTTGAGGCTGAGCGATTTGAGCAGCAGATGCTGGAACTCGGGTTCGACAGCCAGCGACAATACCAGGCTGCCGATGGCGGCGGCGACCGTGACAAACCAGCGTTTCGCGACGTCGACCGATGTTGGAATGTTGGGCGTGTCCGTCCACAGCTTGGGCTGAAGAGCGATGGTCAGCTGATTGCGGATCCCGCTCAGCCAGCTGCCCCAAAGCAGATTGCCCATGCCAAGTGTCGCCATTGCAATGGCCGCATAGATCATGAAGCGGCCCCCAATTCACATTTGACTCCAAAAACCCTGCTGCCGCTTCCGCTCCAAGCCAGGGCGGCGTTAAGGGCCTGCTTCAGCTCCTGGTGTGCGCGTGGGCGTCAATCTGGATCCAGGTTTGTTCGGAGAAGGCGATGAGATCGCCAGTGTCGCTGAAGAGAGCGGTTCCGGCGAAATGTTTGCGGCGGTCCGAGCCTTTCGTCCAGGCGACCACAACCAGGGGACGGCTCGCACTGGGGCGCTCAATGATCCGAGCCGACATGCGGCCGAGCAGGATCGGCTCTTTGTCGACGGCGAAGGCGCCGGGGCAATCGAGCGCCGCCCAGAGGAATTCCGGGGCGACCCTCCCGGATCCGTCGGCAAGATCTGGGCTCGGGCGCCAGGGCGCTGCGACAATCGGAAAAGGGTTCGGGTTGTCGGCGCCGGCGGGGTCCTTGGTCCAGTCGGTAAAGATACGCAGCCCGTCGCCTACGGCGCGAGCCGGCCCGCAGACGAAGCAGGTTGGCAGGACGTGATCCTCCACCCCGCGAAAGCTTGCCGCGGCGACGCTTGCCGCTTCAAGGCCCGGTGAGCGCACGGACGGCGTTTCCAGCTTCGCCGGTTTTAGCGACATGATGAGTATGCGTTCGGCGGCGTCATCCGTGGTGACATCGAGGCCGGTATCGGTGGTCAGCGCGCGAAGCGTCTGATCGAGCGGGATCGCCGCACGCAGGGTCGCTTCGACGTCTTCCGCGTCGAGCAACTGCGCCGCCAACCCGGCCGAATAGCCGCCATTGCCGGAGGCGACCGGTCCGTTGAAGCGGCTGGCGATGCGGATTGTCGACATGGCTACAAGCGCTCCACCGCCATGCCTGCGTCGCGCCAGGCTTTCATGCCGCCATCAAGCGCCGCGGCGTGCATATAGCCGAGCTGGCGCAAGGTGGAGGCGGCCAAGGTCGAGATCTTGCCGAATTCGCAGACTGCGACGATGCGGATGGTGGGGTCGGGAAACGCCTCGTTGACGCGTAGTTCGAGCTGGCCGCGCGGCAGCCATTTGGCGCCGGCAAGATGCCCTGCCTCGAACTGATCCTTTTCGCGCACATCGAGGACCACCAGATCGTTCTGCCGCGCCTCCAGGCGGCGGGCGAGTTCGTTCATCGATATGAACGGCACGTTGGCCGCCGCCTCCGCGAGCAACTGGTCGACGGATTTGCGGCCGCTCATATTGACCCGTAGCGCCTCGGTGAGGTGGGTTGGCGCCGTCAGGTCGAGCGCCCGCATCATGGCGACGAATTCGGCGCGTTCGGTCTTTTGCAGGCGCGGATTGGTTGCGATCTCCTCGCCAATCGTGGAGCCGGCGCGGCCTTTGTATTCATGGGCGGGGTGGACTTTAGTCTCCGGCGGCAGTTTCAGTATCCGGCCGAACAGGCTGTCATAGAGCTGGTCGGGATCGCCAGTGGGCAAGTCGGTGCGGCCAGTGCCGCCGATCAGAAGCGTGTCGCCGGTGAAGAGATGACTGTCCACCAGCAGGCAGGTTGAGTCTGCCGTATGGCCGGGGGTCGCCAACGCCTGCATGCGCATCTCGCCGATCAGCAGCATGTCGCCGTCATCGAGCCGAAGGTCGACGAAAGGCGCCGGGCTGCGATGGCTCATCACAACCTTTGCGCCCAGCGTCTGGCCGATCTCGCGGGCAGCCGAAAAGTGGTCTGCGTGGGTATGGGTGTCGATGACGTAACGGATGGAGAGACCATCGCGCGAGGCAAGGCCGCGATAGCGCTCGATGGCGTTGATCTCGGGATCGATCACCGCCGCGACCGATGTCTTTCCGCAACCAATTACATAGGACCGGCACCCGCCGACCTCGATCGTTTCCAGGATCATGACAATGAGCTCCCCTTGCGATGCACGGACACTATCGCAGGATGCGCGATGGGGAAGGGCGATCGGAAGGCGCCGCGGCCTAACGCCCGCGGCGGCACTCGGAAGGCGAACGGGTCGAAATATCGGAGGTTGGCGGGATGACGGCGTCATAGGCCGGCCGGTCGGTCCTTGGCGTCGGCCGATAGGTGCGGACGTCGCCAGCCGAGCACGGGGCCGGCAGTTCAGCCTGCTCCGTCGACTGTGTCCTGTCGAATTTGTCCTGAGCCAGGTGACCTGGGCCCACCATGCAAGCCCCGGGGGCCAAGGCCAAGGCCAAGGCCAACGCGACAGCGAGAAAGATTGCCGGTTTCATCTCCAACCTCCAGGACCGGAGGTGAGTGTGCCGCGAACCGGTCGAGGAATGAAGGGGGTCTAACACCGGATCAATCGTTTAGCATCGCCCCCAGTTTTAGCATCGTGCTCCAGTTGCGCGCCGTGCCGATACAGACTTTTTTCGGCAGGACCAGTTTCGACTGGCCGATCGATGCACCGTAGTCGATGTAGATCTCGCGGCCGACGACCTCCAGCCGTTCACCCTTGTCGTGCCTCGCGCGGAATGCCTTGAGGTAGGCGTCGAGCAGTCCCGCCTCTGGCGCCGTCTTGCAAATCATGCAGACGAGATGGGCAGGATCATCCCGCGCCTTTTCCGGGAACGGATTAGCTGCGAGGATCGCCGCCCAGTCCGAGGGGCTGCGCACCATCACCTCCGAGAACAGGCCAAAGGTTGTTTCGATCGCCGTCTCAAGCACGCTTTCGAGCTTTGCCGGAGCGTTTGCCCGTGCGTCGAAGACAAGATTACCGCTGGCGAGCAGCGTACGGGCTTTTTCAAAGCCGAGCTTCGCTGCGGCGAGCTTGAACTCCGCCATCTTCACTTTGCGCCCGCCAACATTCACCGCGCGGAGCAGGGCGACGTAGCGCATCAGGTAAGATCCTTGCGCAACTCGACGAGATAGAATTCACGCGTTGTCTCGCCTGACGTGGCGGTGAACGGGAAGGGCGCGCGCCCGCCGGTCAGATGGTAGCCGCGCCGCTCATACCAGGCGATCAAGCCGCTGCGGACGTTGATGACCGTCAGGACCATGGCGAGCGCGCCGAAGATGCTGCGGGCGCGCGCCTCGGCTTCAGCCAGAACCAGCTTGCCTAGGCCGGCCGAGCGGGTTGCAGGATCAGTCGCGAACATGCCGAAATAGCAGCCGGCCTTGACGCTCGATGTGGCTGGCGCGGCGGTTGAGGCCAGCGCGCCGGGTGTGGCGAATCGGGCGAAATAGGCCTCTGAAGCCACGGCTGTTTGCTGGATCAGCGCGCAGCCGACGATGCAGCTATCCTTTTCGGCGACCAGGAAGCGGCTGTCAGCGCGTGCGATCAGGCCGCTGATTTCCTCCACGCTGGTGCGCGGGCCGGTGAGGAGGTGGCTCTCGGAATCCCACTGCCCCGCGGTTTCGGGTCCGCGATAGGCGCGCTCGATCAAGGCTGCGACCTGGACAGCGTCAGCAGAGCCGGCGAAGCGGAACAAAGGGGCATTCATGGCGTTCTTCCCCGCGGCTTGTCCGCCGTCTCCAGCCACGGAGAGGGCGCAAGGTCAAGTTGGGGCGATTTGGCGTCGGGTGTGACCTCGTCGGCATTGCAGGATAAGTCGGCGCACCGCACACTTGGCGACACGACCATGTCGCACTATTCGCGGCTCCACGGCATCCGGGGGGATGAGAAGGGTTCGATATGCGTCCTAGACTCTGCAGCTTGATGCTCGTAGCGGCTCTGGCGGGCTGTTACTCGGTTCAGCCCAACACGGTGAAGACCACCTCAGATGAAAAGTCTGTCGAGCTGTTGATGTCAGGCCGCATGAAGGGCAAGGCGCTCGACGCTGCGCTGAAGGAAGCCCAGAAGCATCCGCTTGGTTCAGCGGAGAACCCGGTGCGGGCCGACTTGAATATTGGCGAGCACGCTTATCTCAACCGGCTGCGCTGCTCGGATGGAGTGCGGCCGACCTATGAACGGCCGACCACGCCGGGACCTGGCCTTTATGGTTCCAACGTCGATACTTATGACGTGCTCTGCACCAATGGCGAGCCGAAGCACACAGTGATTGTCATGGACGGGTTCTTCCCGGGTTATGTGGAGAAGCGGCCGGTAGCCGGATACACGATCGAGACGCCTTGATGAGACTGCCGGGCCGCACACCGATCGCGGCCTGGAGGGCCCGAAGAGGGGGAGGGAGAATGCGCGCCGCCCTCGCCAGCATCTGGGTCGGTCTGGCGTTTGGAGCCGCACCGGCTCTCGGCCAGACGCACCTCCCCGCCGATCCGTTGTTTTGCAACCCCTCCAGCAATCGGTTGGACGCAGTTACCGCTGCTCCGGACTTCCATCACGTGCTGTTCGAGGATGACCATGTTCGCGTGCTCGAGATCATCATACCGGCCGCATCGGTCGAGCCGGTGCATATCCACGCGCTGCCCAGCGTCATCACGGGCGAGACCGGCGGCGGCGGCGGTGCAAAATTCCTCTACATCCAGTTCGAGATGAAGAACGGCAAGTTCTCCGAGGTTTCCCGCAACGAGGTTTCCCCGACCCCAGGCTATCGTACCGTCTGGTCGCCCCCTGAGGGACCGCACGCGATCGCCAATATCGGGCCGGTGTCGGTCAGCTTCCTGCGGATTGAGATGAAGCCCGAAAGCTGCGCGAAGAAGTAAGCTGCGAGGTGTCGTCGGTCAACGGACGATCAAAGCAGCGTCGATTGCGTGCTCAGCTCCAGACGACGTCCTTCACTCCGATGAAGCGCGCCATGCGTTCAAGTTCCGACGCCAGCCGGGCCTCGCGCGCCGCCGTCCACAGGACGCCATCTTCCGGCCAGATGCGATCGAGCGTCAGTGTCCCGGCATTGCGATCGGCGCGCAGGTCGATGCGGCCGACGAAGCGGTCGCCTTCGAGCAGGGGATAGATGTAATAGCCCCAGCGCCGCCTTGCCGCCGGCACGAAGATCTCGATCGTGTATTCGAAGCCGAACAGTCGCAGCAGCCGCGCCCGGTCCCGGATCACGGGGTCAAACGGGTTGAGAATCCGGAGACGCGATGTCGGCGCGGGCGCTGTGGCGAGCCGCTCCTCGATATCGGCGGGTGCGAAGGCGGCGAGCCAGTCGCCCTCGTGGGTTTCGACCTCAACCGGCACGAGCTTGGACCGGCGCCTGGCTGACCATGCCTTGACCTCGAGCGAGCTTGTCGCCGCCCAGAAGCGCTGGATCTCGCCGTCGGTGGCGAAGGCGAGGCGGGCGAGGGCTTCACGGCACAGCCATTCGATCTGTTCGGCGTCCGACCGTTGGTCGGTGCGCATCGGCTCGGGGATCACCCGTTCGGTGAGGTCGTAGAACTTGGTGAAATTCTCGCGGTGCGAGGTCGACAGATCGCCAGCATACCACATGTAGTCGAGCGCCAACTTGTGTGGCGGTCTGCGCCACATCTCGCGCTTGCCTTCGATCTTGGTGTCGAAGGCATGCGTGGAAAGCGGGCCTTCCTCGCGGATGCGCGCCTTGATCGCATCGCGGCCCGCCTCGTCAAGAATGTTGCGGTGCCACTCCCAGCTCCTCACCTTTTCTTCGAGTTGGCGGAAGCGTCGACGCCACATCGGATAGGTCTCGATCGGGATGACCGACGCATCGTGGGTGAAATGCTCGAAGACGCCGCGCTCCTTTTGCATCAGCCGGTTGAGCATTGGCTCGCGATAATTCTGGTTGCGGCTCCAGAGAATGTGGTGGTGGGCGCGCGACACCACCTGGATGGTGTCGAGCTGCACGAAGCCGAGCCGCTGGATAATTCCGCGCACGTCGAGCGGACCGGTGGGCGCCGCCGACAGGCCTTGCGCATCCAGCCATAGTCGGCGCGCATCGCGATTGGAGATCCTCAAGGTCATCGATCAGGTGGTCAGGGCGCCGGGGCGAAGTGTTCACCCGTTCCCGGCATGAACACCGGCGGCAGCGGCCCGCTGACACCGGTCATGAAAGTCACCTTGGATTCGGTAGAAAGACCATCGCGCACCTTCAACGCCGCCTGCAGTGCAGCATAGTCCGGCCCGTCGCCGCCGATTGCCGCTGCATCACGCGTCGCCGCCCAGTGGGCTAGGCTGGCGTAGCGCGTCGTCAGATAGACTTCGTCATAGTCAGGCGAAGCGGCTCTGCCGTCGGGGCCTGGCGTCACCAGCCACATGCCGACGATGCGCGCGCCGATCTTCTCGAAGAATGGCCAGACGCCGGTTTGGCTCGCCTTAAGGAATTGCGGGAAGGCGCCCTTCTTGATCTTCCAGTAGCGGAGGGTGGTGATTTCCTCGCCCGTCTGCGGGACCTGATTGCGCACCGGGCCGGTCGCGAGCGCCGGCGTGCGGTTCATCGACTTGACGGGTGGCGCAGAGGTCGGCGGCGGAGCGGCGGAAGCGACAAGTAGGAAGCTCACGCCGAACAGGGCGTAGGCAAGCAGCTTTAAACGAGGCATCGAAGTCTCCCGCGCCGGAGAGGTGGCGTGCGGAGACTATTCCGTGCGCGGGGCCGGCGCCAGCTGGGCCTGGGCGGTACTGGTTTTGAGGTCGTCTGCATCCATCCGCGTCTCGGCGCTCGACCAGATGGTCCAGTTCTGCACCAGCGGGTCGGTGGAGTTGAGGATCGTGTCCAGCACCGGATCGAGGCTGACAATCGAAAGCTGCACATCGGCGGCGTGACGCCTGGTCTCGGCCAGCACCCGGGCCACGAACGCCTGAGCGTCCGTCTCCGAGAGGTAGAAGAAGACCCGGCGGTGACCTGACCCGTCACGGACAGTGAAGGGCGTGCCTTCCTTGTCGCGCACCATGAACAGCGGAACCCCGGGGATGCTCGCTGCCGTCGCGACATGCGAGATCGGCCTGACGAAGCTGTGCGGACCGGCAAAACGGGCGGCGTCGCCGAGATTGGAGACTTCGACGTGAAGGTCGTCGGCCTCGCGGCCCAAGGCGACGCGATCGGCGCGCGCAAGGCCAACGGCGATCGAAGCCTGGGCGCGTGTGAGATAGTAGACGACACTGGTCGCGCCATCTTCGTGAGCGGGCGAGCCGCCGGCGTCGGCGATGTAGAAAACCGGAACATTGTGCAGGGTATCGCGGGCGAGCACATTTTTGGGCGTTTCATCTGCGCCGGCAGGCGCCGCGGCGGCGATGGCAAAGGCGAGCGCTGCGCAGAGGGTGGTCGAGAGAGCCGTGCAGAGAGTTGTGCGCGCCTCGCCAATCGAGCCGTCGGCCATCTGGACCCCTGTTCGGCGACCGCTTCTCGGGCCGCAACTGAAACTCGTCATCGCCCTCGAGCGTTACAGGCGACCAATCCCAGGGGAATGGGGTCGGGGGTCGCAGCGCACGGATTTGACCGCGGCGCCCGAAGGCGCGCCAGATGCGCGGCTGCGGCGACTCCAAAGCGGTCAATTGTTGGGGTTTTCAGCGATAAGCGCGCGGCTCACGCCGGCGGAGGCAGGGTCGATCGGATGAGCGCTTCGACGCGTGCGGGTTCCTCTATGTTAAGCAGCACGGCGCCGGGCTTTGCGCCGGTCTCGATCGGACCATGGGCGAAGGCCAGTGTGCCGCGCCGGCTGGTTCCCGTGCAGCGGATGTAACGGACGTCGGCGGCGCGGAAGCTGTGCACGGCCGAACCCTCGATGATGAAGATGCGCTGGTTGGTGAGGCCGTAGGTGGTGGCGAAGGTCAGCCAGAAGCCGCGCGCCTGCCGGTAAAGCCCGCCCACCCCAAGAAGGATGAAGGGCAGGCCAGCCAACCACAGCCAGCGCTCCAAGCCGTCGTCGGCGAGCGGCTCGATGAACCAGCCCTGGTCGAGGGCAAAGCCGGTCCAGACGATGGCGGCCCCAGTCCAGATCGTCATGAAGACGACGCCAGACGCAGAGACGAACGCCATCCTCCGGGTTCGGCCGGGGCGGCCCTGCCAGACCAGCGTCTCGTCCGGCTGAAGTTGGCGTTCAGCGGTTTTGCGGGCCCGCATGGTCGGCATGTCTGGCCTCTTGCTGCGCCCGCATCCTAGCTGAGCCCGCTTTGCCTGCGAAGACAGCCAAGCTCCTGTGACCGCTCGAGTTTCCGAGTCCAGGGCGAGGCGCGACGCCGCATGGCGAGCGGCGCGTAAACATGGGGTTAATCGAAGCGCGGGAGACATTCTGAACCAACGCCGCCCAACCTGTCCGCTTTCGGGCTGAACTGATCATGAACCTCATCGAGCGCATCGAGAGCGACTGGATCTACGCCAGCAAGCTCCTCAAGATCGTCGGCGCCACGAAGGACGTGACGCCGGACAGCGACGTCTTGCTCGGCGATGTGATCGAAGGCCTGGTCGACAAACACGGCGAGCGCACCTTCATCATTTTCGACGACCAGAAGATCACCTATCGAGCGTTCGATGCGCGCGCCAACCGGTTTGCGCGCTGGGGCCAGTCGATCGGTCTCAAGGCCAGCGACTGCGTCGCGCTGTTCATGGAGAACCGGCCCGACTACATCGCCTTCTGGGCGGGTATGGCCAAAATCGGCGTCCGCACCGCGCTCATCAACTCGAACCTCACCGGCGCTGGCCTCGCCCATTGCATCAAGGTCGCCGAAGCCCGTGCGCTGGTGATGAATGCCGAACTCGCCAGCGCGTTCGAGACGGCGCGTTCGCTACTGACGTTGGATTCCGGCATCTGGTATCTCGGCGAGGCGTCGGCGGGCGCCCCGCCAATCAACGGCCAGCCGCTTGAGCAGGCGCTCGGCGATGTTTCCGAGGAACGGCCTGATAAATCGGCGCGCGCTGGCCACAAGGCGGGCGAGGTCGCGCTCTACATCTACACCTCCGGCACGACCGGCCTGCCAAAGGCGGCGAAGATCACCAGCGTCCGCGCCCAAGGTCTGATGGCGGCATTCTGGGCCGGGGTTGGCGTCCACGAAGACGACCGCGTGTTGCTGACGCTGCCGCTCTATCACGCGACGGGCGGCATGTGCGGGGTAGGGTGCGCCCTCTACGCCGGCGCCACGCTGATCCTGCGCCGCAAGTTCTCCGCCACGCATTTCTGGCAGGAGGCAATCGACAATCGCGCCACAATGATCGTCTACATCGGCGAACTCGGCCGCTACTTGATGAACCAGCCGCCCTCGCCACAAGAGCGCGCCCACCGTGTCGTCAAGGGCTTCGGCAACGGCTTGCGCGCCGACGTCTGGAGTGAGTTTGTCGAGCGGACCGGCATCAAGCGGCTGGTCGAGTTCTATGGATCAACCGAGGGCAACGTCTCCTTCTTTAATCTCGATGGAAAGATCGGCGCCATCGGCCGAATTCCGCCGATGCTGAAGAGCATTCTCAAGGCGCGCCTGGTGCGGTTCGATATCGAGAAGGAAGAGCCGGTGCGCGGACCTGACGGGCTGTGCATCGAGGCGGGGCCAAACGAACCGGGCGAGGCGATCGGGCCAATTTCGGACAATCCGCGTCAGCGTTTCGACGGCTATGAGGACCAGGCGCAGACCAACAAGAAGATCATGCGCGACGTGTTCGCCAAGGGCGATGTCTGGTTTCGCACCGGCGACCTCCTGCGCAAGGACAAGGATGGCTACATCTATTTCGTCGATCGCATTGGCGACACGTTTCGATGGAAGTCCGAGAACGTTTCGACCGGTGAAGTCGAGATCGCCATCTCGTCGTTTCCAGGCGTCGAGCACGCTATCGTCTACGGCGTGACGGTGCCGGGGCAGGATGGCCGCGCCGGCATGGCGGCGATCGGATCGAAGGCGCCAATCGATCTGAAATCACTCTATAGCCATCTCTCGCGCACCTTGCCGGCCTATGCGCGACCGGTGTTCATTCGTTTCCAGCAGGAGGCGGACACCACGGGCACGCTGAAATTCCGAAAGGTCGACCTGGTCGCGACAGGGTTCGATCCAGGAAAGACGACCGATCCCTTGTTCATCGTCGACAATGAGCGCGGCACATACGCTGCGATCGATGCGGGGACGTTTGAGCGCGTCATGAGCGGCACGATGCGGCTTTAGGGCTTACGGCGCAGATTGACCCACGTCTCACTCTGTGCTCACACACGCGCCTTGATCGCATCTTGAGGCCGTGGACGGTCACCGGCAAAGCTTCGCGAGATAATTTCGCCCGGGTCGGCTTAACGCGCCGTCCGTTGAGCCGTTCTCGGAACCGACGATTCCATTTCAACCGGCCAACTCATGATCTCATAGATTCGGCGGAGGGCAGCGGCTGCTCGCGCTTCATCGAACGCGCCAAGCCGAAGGCCTTCAGCCAATTGGCCGATCTCCTCGAACTGCGATTGAAACTTCGCATCAGGTAGAGTGTCGCTCATCGGTTCATGGCTTTCATCAGGATCCTGGCATCGGGCGCCAGCTGAAGCAATTTGGTCGAACTTCCCTGCTCTCTTCGCTGAAGCAGCGGCTCAAAACACTGCAGCCTTTCAAACTGACTGCGCCGAGACATTCGCCGCCAACTCTCAAAC
Source organism: Alphaproteobacteria bacterium (assembly GCA_031394145.1). GTDB lineage: Bacteria > Pseudomonadota > Alphaproteobacteria > Caulobacterales > Hyphomonadaceae > UBA7672. Next base: position 10,725 of record JANMWT010000201.1, read on the forward strand.
GTCGATCCGAGCCCTTCACTTGACGATGCCCGCTGGATCCTTTCGCCGGATGCCGGATACCGTGTCTTGAGGGCTTCAACCCGCCTTAGCGAAGCGCGCCTCCGCGCCCGCCCGCACGCGCGCGATTTCCGACAGGAGATCGCGTTCCGCCAGAGGTTTGGACAAATATCCGTTCATGCCCATTGCCAGATAGCGCTCGCGGTCGCCGCTCATGGCGTCGGCGGTGAGGGCGAGCACAGGGATGTTCGCCCACGGCTTGTCGCTGGCGCGAATATGGCGGATGGCCGTCGGGCCATCCATCACCGGCATGTGCATGTCGAGCAGGACGAGATCGAATGTGTCCCTCTTCAAGGCGGCCAGGGCTTCGGCGCCGTTGACGGCTTCGGTGATCTGCATGTTGAACGGTCGCAAGAAGAGTGAGGCGACCTGCCGGTTGATTGGATGATCGTCGACCAGCAACACGCGCAGTTGGCTCTGCTTGAGCGACTCGCGGATATTGCCGACGTCCGGCCGGGCCTGCGCACCGGTCTCCGGCTGGCTGCGAGCCTGCGCGCCTCGGAAAGAAACGCGGAAAGTCGAGCCGCGACCGGGCTCGCTCGTCGCTGAGGCCGAACCTCCCATCAACTCGGCGAGCCGGCGCGTGATCGACAGGCCAAGGCCAGTGCCGCCATGCTTGCGCGAGGTGGTTTCGTCGGCCTGGCTGAACGGCTGGAACAGGCGGCCTAGCGTCTCCTCGTCCATCCCGGCGCCAGTGTCGCGCACCCGGATCTCGACCAGGGGCGAGCCATCAGGCAGCTGCTTGGCCGAGGCGAAGATGTCGACGCTGCCGGTGGCGGTGAACTTGATGGCGTTGGAGACAAGGTTGGAGACGCACTGTTGTACGCGTACGGCGTCGAAGGAGAGATAGGCAGGCAGGTCGGCATCGAACGACAAGGACAGCTCAAGGCCCTTCTCCTCGGCGCGCGGTTTCCACAGTTTTACCTGTCGGCGCAGCATATGGTGCAGGCTGGCGTCACCCGGCACGATATCGAACTTGCCGGCTTCGATCTTGGAAAGATCAAGCACATCGTTGAGCAGCGCCATCAGCGTCTTGCCCGAGTCGATGATGGTGGAGAGGAATTCTCGCTGGGCGGTGTCGAGACTTGTCGATTCAAGCACCTGCGCCATGCCCATTATACCATTCAACGGTGTGCGGATCTCATGGCTCATGTTGGCGAGGAAGGTGGATTTGGCGCCCGAGGCGGCGATTGCAGCTTCCTGCGCCTTCTGCAGGTCCTTCTCGCGCCGACGCTGTTCCGTGATGTCCATCGAGATGGCCACCCGACGACCGTCGGACATGTCACGGAAGGTGATCTGGATGACGCCGTTGTCTGGCGAGCGGACCTCGTAGGGTTCGCCCTTCAACACGCAGCCCGCAAGATGCTTGGCGACCGCCAAGATGTTCTCTTCCGGCGCGCCCGGCATGGCGAGGCGCACAGCATATGTCTGCGCCTGGAGCAGATCTTTGGCGCCGTTGTCGTAAGCTTCGAAGAGGGCCGGAAAACGCTTGCGCGTAAGGTCATTGTGCAGAATCGGGCGGCCGGTCGGATCATAGACCGAAACGCCACAAGGCAGGCGATCGAGCGCCTCGCGCAGGAGCTTAAGTTCGGTCTCGGAGTCGGCCGTCATTTTGGGCTACCACTGCTGTCCGGCCTGCAATTCTTTATGCGCAGACAACGACATCAACTGACCTATCAGCGATAGTTTGAAGTCTGGTTAAGGGCTGATCCGCGCGCCTCGTCGTGTGATCAGACGTTGCGAAGCGTCGGCGCCAGATAGGCAGCGTCCATTTGGGGAACTCGGACACGCTGGTCTTCCCCGGGATCGAAGGAACACGCCTGGCGCCGCGATGAGGTCCACCAGCCGGCGCAAGCCCTTCGCTCGTCGCCGTTTTTTTCGGGCGGCAGGCAAGCGAAGGGAGCGCCGTCTCAACTCCACAGGTCTCCTAAGGAGAGCTGGTCGATGAAGCCGGGTCCTGGGTGAGCGCAGTACTGCGTCCCATTGGCGTGATCGTCGAGACGGCTGGTCAACGTTTGCACGGAAGGACCCGTGCGCACGCCGTAGGCCGCCAGGACGCCGGTCAGCTCGCGGAGACGAGCCTCGTCGAGATCGAAGTTGTCCGCCGCTTTGGCTTCGCAGAGGCGCCAGCCAGCGACATCCCAGTTTAGGGCGATCGCTGCGGACCCCTCACCGCGCCAGACGAACACCGCCATCCGCCCTTCGGCGATGCGCACGGCGTGGTCCACGAGGCAGTTGCGGAATTCGAGCGCGACCTGCTCCAGCTGTTTCCGGCTGGTGATCCGGGCGAAGGGCCCATCCAGCCGAGGCGCCGGATCGGCCGGGCGGAAGGCGTCGGGCACAAGATCTTCCATCGCGCGATGGAAGACAGCGCGCGCGTCGCCGCCAGAGGCCCAGCGACGGGCGATGCGAGGACCAGCCTCCACACCGCGCACGCCAACAGCAAGCGCGAAAGCAAGGGCAAGATCGCTCGCCGCGCTGACCCCGGTAAGAACCCGGACGATGGGTGCGACGCGCAGCGCCGGAGGCAGTTCGGCCAGCGGCCCGAACGTCGCAGGACGCACCGTATCCATGTGGCGCAGCACCTCGTTGGCCATCGAATCGTCGAGGAGACCGAGGAAGGCGTGATAATCCTCAACCCCCCAGAGTATTTCCCCGCCTTTGGCGAGCGCGCGCATCAGACCCGGTGCAAGCGGCCCGGCGATGGCGGCGGCGACGTCTGCGTCACGCGCGAACTCGACCATGCGGCGGAGCTCGCCTGGCGCCGGAGCGTGATGGGCGAGCCCCGCCAGACCGATCGCAGCGGCGTGGCGGCGAGCTGCTGGCAGGGCGAAGAACTCGGCGTGGGGTGAGCGCCAGACATGCGCCACCGCATCGGCGAAATCGCCGGCGATGAACCGAAGCAAGGGGCTCGCGGCGCCCGCGCGCTCGGGCGCGCGGAGGCGTGCGATCAGTTTCGCGGTCATGGCCGCGTCTCCTTCCTCACAGGCGCCGATCCGCGATATGCGCGGATCGGCGCAAGCACACGGCCGCCAGGGCGGTCGTTAGCCGTTCAGTGGTGCAAGGTCAGACGCTGCCGAGCCAAAGCTTGGGGCGCTGACCGGCCCCTGGGTGACACAGGGGCGAACTGAACGAGTTCATTCGCCTCATCGGCTCTTGGCTCCAGACAAGCGGGGAAATGCCCCCGACCCGCGACCGTCTGACGCAAGATTTGGGCGGGATTTGGGCGGAGTTTGTCGCGGGCGGCGAAAATTGACGCCGCCTTGCCAACCGCGCAGCTCACCTCCAACGTCACGCACGCTTAAGAAAACGCTCATGAATGCGAGCTTGATCCTCATTTTTCTTGCGCTGTGCGCCTGCATGCCTGGCGTGAAGGCGTCGGTGGATCGAACCCAGCCCGTTTCGGTTACGGAGGTGAAGATCGACGCGGCGATCGCAAATGCGCGTGTCACGAGCCCACTCGAGGTGACGGGCGTTGCGCCTTGCGCCTGTTACTTCGAGGCGGTGTTCGCAGCGCGGCTCGAAGGCATCAATCGGACTGTGTAGTCCGAAGCGCCCGCCCAGGCCCGGTCGGACTGGATTGTCGCAGGTCCGGTCCGGTTCGTTGCGAAATTCGACTTCAAGGCCGCTGCGGAGACCCGCGCAATCGTTCTGGCGTAAGTCGCCTGATGGGGTTTTCTAGACACAAGGATCGTGTAGCGAGAGGCTATGACTTCTGTGAGCTTTCGTCCCGAGCGCGCCATTCTCGAACTCGACAACCGCTTTCAGCTTGCGGTCGAGCCGGCGGCCTTTCCACAGCACACGCTACGCTGGCGCAATCAGCGCTGGGCCAAGCGCGTGGGACTGGGCGACGTCAGCGACGATCAGTGGGTCGATCACTTCGCCAGATTTGCACCGCTCGAAGGATCGCTGGAGCGCCCGCTGGCGCTTAGCTATCACGGCCACCAGTTCCAGAACTACAATCCCAATATCGGCGATGGGCGCGGCTTTCTCTACGCCCAATTGCGCGACGGGGAGGGGCGCCTGCTCGACCTCGGCACCAAGGGGTCGGGTCGCACACCCTGGTCGCGCACCGGCGACGGGCGCCTCACATTGAAGGGCGGCGTACGCGAGATTTTGGCGGCGGGCATGCTCGAGGCGCTCGGCGTCTACACATCAAAAGCGTTCTCCCTGGTCGAGACCGGCGAACATCTCACCCGCAATGACGAACCTTCGCCGACGCGTTCCTCGGTGCTGGTGCGGTTGTCGCATAGCCATGTGCGGTTCGGCACATTTCAGCGCCAGGCTTATCTCGGCGACGCCGATGCGATCGCCCAGCTCATCGCCTACTCAATTCGGCATATCTATCCGCAGGCCGACGGGGCCGATACCGCAGCTTCCGCTGTCGGCCTGCTGCGCGAGACAGTGCTTGCGACCGCGGATCTCGCCGCCTCATGGATGGCGGCGGGCTTTGTCCATGGCGTCCTCAACACCGACAACATGGTGGTGACCGGAGAGAGCTTTGACTACGGTCCCTGGCGCTTCCTGCCTTACTCCGATCCCAGCTTCACGGCGGCCTATTTCGACGAGAGCGGTCTTTATGCCTTCGGTCGCCAACCGGCGAGTGCGGCGTGGAACCTACAACAGCTTGCCTCCTGCCTGACGCTGGTGGCCGAGATCCCCGCGCTGGAAGAGGCGCTCGGATTGTTCGAGGCGGCCTACCGGCTCGCCTTCCGACGGCGGACGCTCGCCATGCTCGGCCTGTCGACAAGCGCGGAGGTCGATGATCTTGCCCTGCTCAAGGCGCTGTTCACCTGGATGGGTGAGAGGCGCGCCTCCTGGCCGCAGGTCTTCTTCGACTGGTTCGGTGGCCCGGCGAGCGAGGCGCGGGCGATGGCAGGACCACTGGCCGCGCTCTACGCCGAGCCGGCCTTCACACCGGTGCGCCGCTTGCTAGGGTTACAAACCCCCGAACGGCCCGAGCGTCTCAAGCATCCCTATTTTTCAGGCGAGGCGCCCGTCAGTCTGCTGATCGGCGAGGTCGAGGCCTTGTGGGATCTGATCGCTGCAGCAGACGATTGGGCGCCGTTCCGGAACCACATGGACCGAATCGATCTCGCGAGGCAGGCGCTGGACCTCACGCCGGGACCGGCCGGGCGGGGCTGAAACCCCAACGATTCCTGCGCGATTCCGGTGGCGACCCATTCAGGATACGGGTTTGTTAACCGTTACCAGGCGAGAAGGAATCGTTAGCCATTCCTCGCGCCAATAGCACATGTCTTCAGTCACTCCACCCCTCGGATTCGGGTCGACTGCGTCAGCGACTGATCGCAGTTTCAATCAGGCCGTGGAGTATTTCCTCAACTCGGTCAGCGATGCCTTTGCACTGATCGACGCCGAAGGCCGCGTGGTGCGGGCCAACATCGCCTATCGCCGCCTGACCGGACCAGCCGGCGGCGCGCACGATGCCTCGATCATCTCCTTCATCGACGTCGAGCGACGCGAAGCGGTGCGCGAGGCGTTGCAGACGATGGGCGATCACACCCCTTCGCGCGCGCTGCAGATGCGCTTCCGGATCGGCAACCAGATCAAACTGATCGACGCTGACTTGAGCTGGCTCGGTGGCGCGGGCCTGATCAGTTTCGTTGGCCGCGATGTGACGCGCGAGGACACGCTCGAGCGCGAGCGGCTTGAAAACGCGACTGCGCGCGATGCGGTCGAACAGGTGGGCGAGATCGGCCACTGGCGCGCCACCAAGGATTTCAAACTGCAATGTTCGCCTGGCACGGCGCGCATTCTAGGGCTTGATCCCACGGCGCCGCCGCTGGTGCTCACTGATTTCGTCGAGATGATCGACGCGGCGGACCGAAATTCGGCCGTGGCTGCGGCCCGCGAAGCGGTCGACAAGCGCC
>JANMWT010000211.1:0-3914 GCA_031394145.1 Alphaproteobacteria bacterium
GATGAGGTCCGGACGCTGGGCGTCGAGCTGGGCCTGGCCCCGGCCTTCGTCGGCCGCCATCCGTTCCCTGGACCTGGGCTGGCCATACGCATCCCGGGCGAGATCACCCGTGAGAAGGTCGCGGTGCTGCAACAGGCCGACTCCATCTATCTCGACGAGATCCGCAAGGCGGGACTCTACGACAGCATCTGGCAGGCCTTCGCCGTGCTCCTCCCCGTGAAAACGGTCGGGGTCATGGGGGATGCACGCACCTACGAAGACGTGCTGGCCCTGCGCGCCGTCACCTCAACCGACGGCATGACCGCGGACTTCTTCGAGTTTCATGGGACATCCTCGGCCGCTGCGCGGCCCGCATCATCAACGAGGTCCGAGGCGTCAACCGCGTGGTCTATGACGTGACGTCCAAGCCACCGGGGACGATCGAGTGGGAGTGAGGAGACCGAATCGCAGTCGGCGGAGCGGGCGCTTCTGCGGAGGCGCGCCGCGTGATATATTCGGCTTTAATTCGGAGTCGGATCGCATCCGTCACGACGAGTCCTTCGAGTAGGACGCGCTCGACCGGATCGTGCGGCGCCTGCGGGACGAGCGCGGCGAAATCACGGATTGCCGTGAGGCAAGTTCCTGGCAGTAATCGAGAATTTTGTGCGCGAAGGTCTGCGATCGACGTTGGCCGAAGCCCCTGTTCCGGCCGCAGATCGAGGACAGGCGTTTGGAGGTGCAGAATGGCGGGGTCCAATGGCAGATGGGTCAAGGTCAAGGTACTGACGGCGCAGGAGCGGGCCGGCATCGGAGCCGTCTGCGAGCGCTTCATCGCCGAGACCTTGAAACCTCAATTCCTTCCTGAAGTCCGCCAGACTTCGTTCAACTACCCGATCGACATCTTCGGCAAGTGGCGTGGGAGCAAATACAGCTTCATCACCCGCTATCGCTCGGGGTTCCCAGAGAACGCCGGGGAGGAATTCGACGACGCCTTCACCCGCCTCGATCATCTGGAGGAATGTCTGACGGAAACCCGATTCGATGTCCTGTGGCGCCGGCATACGGGACAGTGGTGGCGCTCGCGTGCCTCGGCGATGCTTGAGGAAGCCCTGCGCCTGATCGCGACCGAACCAATGCTCCAGCCGAAGATATGAGGGCTAACGCCGGGAATCGCTTTGACCTCGATGCCCTTCGGGACCTTGCGGGCGACAAGGTTTTCGTGCGTGGGCAGGCCTATCATCGCGATGGTCAGGTGGAGATCCTGGCGATCGAACCAGAGCGCATTCTGGCCCAGGTCGCGGGAACCGAGGACTATAGAACCGAGCTGACTGGTCGAGGGGGCGACATCGGCGGAGATTGTTCATGCCCGGCCTTCGGAGACTGGGGGTTCTGCAAGCATATGGTGGCCACCGCGCTTGCCGCGAACGCGGTGGCTGGCGAGGGGCAGGCGCAAGGAGTCGGCGCGCTCCCGCGGATTCGCGAACACCTGATGCAGAAGGGCCTTGAGGTCGTCGTTGAGATGATCGTCGATCTGGCCGCGCGGGATCCGGCCCTGTTCCGTAAACTGGACATGGCCGCGACGCTGGTTGGCGCGGACGCCACAACGCTGGCCGCGCGCTTGCGGAAGGCCATCGATGGCGCAACGCGCACCCGTGGCTTCATCGACTACCGCGAGGCGGAGGGATGGGCAGGCGGCGTGGGCGACGCACTCGACGCCGTGGCCGACTTGGCGCCGGCCGGCCACGCCGTCCTGGCGCTCGAGCTGGCGGAACGGGCGATTGATCGGATCGAGGCGGCGATCGAGGAAATCGACGATTCTGACGGGCGCTGCGGCGACTTGCTGAATCGCGCCCGCGACATTCACCTCGCTGCGGCGCGCGCCGTTCGGCCTGAGCCGCTGCGGTTGGCGCGCGATTTGTTCACCCGTGAGACGAAAGGCGGCTACGACACCTTTCATCGCGCCGTCTGGCTCTATGCGGAGGTGCTTGGCGAGCGTGGTCTCGCCGAATATCGCCGCCTGGCCGCCGAGGCATGGGCGAAGCTGCCGCAGCGTTCGGGACATACGCCTCAGCGCCACGTTGCCTCCGGCGATTACAGGCGCCTGAAAGATATTCTGGATTTCTTCGCCGATCATGACGGCGACGTCGATGCCCGCATCGCCTTGCGGGCCAGGGATCTCTCCTCACCCTGGAGTTACCTCGAGCTGGCCGAATTTTGCCTCTCGCAGGGCCGTGGGGAAGACGCCCTTCATTATGCTGAAGAGGGGTTGTGGATCTTCGAGGATGAGCGTCCGGACGAGCGCCTCGTTGTCTTCGCTATCGAGCTCCTGGCGAAGGCCGGCCGAGGCGATGATGCCGAAAAGATCCTGTGGCGGGCTTTCGAGAAGGCCCCAAGCCTGGAACTCTACGTTCGACTTGGCGAGTTGGTCGGCGAGGTTGCGCGCGCGCGGGCGATCGAGATCCTGCGGTCGCAGATCGCCAAGGGTCCGTCCACCCGCTGGGGCCATCCAGCCGATCTGCTCATCCGGATATTCACGCACGACAAGGCGTTCGACGCGGCCTGGATCGTCGTGGGCGAGCAGGGCGCTTCGATGGGCGTGAAGGAAGTCCTCGCCCGTGCGAGTGCGGCGACCCATCCGCGCGAGGCGATCGATGTCTATGCCGAGCGGGTCGATGAACTCGCCGACGGCGGCGGCAATCAAGCCTACGCGGAGGCGGTGAACCTTGTGGCCCACATGGCCGAATTGCGAACCGCGGATGCTCAGGCGGTCCATGTGGCGGCGCTCAAGGCGCGCTTCGGCCGGAAGCGCAATTTCATGAAGCTCTTGGGGTGACGCCATGCGGCGCGCGGCGATCGAGGAGCAGAACCGTTATCTTCTGGAGCGCCAGCGGCAGTTCCGCCTGGCCGCCGATGTTGTCGTGCGGGCATGGATGGACTTCCCGGAGGTCTGGGCGATTGCGGTGATCGGCTCGGTGGCCAAGCCACTGTGGAAAGAAGTTCCGCGATTTAGCGAATTTCGCCGCGAGGGAATTGAGGTCTGGCACGAATGTGGCGACCTCGACCTGGCCCTATGGATAAACTCGCAGCGGCGCCTCGGCCAGTTGCGTTGGGCCGCCAGCCTGGCCCTGCGGCGAGCGTACGAGGCGGGCGCGGGTGTGAGCGTCTCAGGCTCCCAGCTGGACGTGTTCCTGTTCGAGCCTGGAAGCGACCGCCATCTTGGCCGGCTCTGTTCATTCAACCAGTGCCCGAAGGGAAAGCCCGCCTGCCTTGTCCCGGGTTGTGGCGAAACGCCCTTCAACCAGCGCGTCGCCGACTTCGCGCCGCGCGCCGATCTTCTGGCGCCGGCCGCCCACGCAATGCTGTACCGGCGCGATGCCGGCCGGCTGCGCTCCGCGCTCGATCTGCCCACGGTCGACTGTCAGCCAGAGTCGCCTGGAGCTTGAACCTCAGCCCAAACCGAGCCTTGATGGCGCGATGACGGTGACGCTCTACGGGATCAAGGCCTGCGATACGATGCAGAAGGCCCGCGCCTGGCTGCAGAGCCATGGCGTTGCCTACGCCTTCCACGACTACAAGACCGTCGGCATCGCGCGCGACGTGCTGGAGGGTTGGGCGAAGCAGGTGGGCTGGGAGGTCCTGCTCAACCGGTCCGGGACGACTTTCCGGAAGCTGCCGGACGCCGACAAAGCCGAGCTCGACGAAACCAAGTCCATCGGGCTGATGCTGGCCCAGCCGTCGATGATCAAGCGTCCGGTGCTTGACGCCGGTGGCGTCCTGACTGTGGGTTTCAAGCCCGATATTTATGCCGCGCGGTTCGACTAGCTGTGGCCCAGGTGCGCTACATCGTCGACGATGTGGACGCGGCGGTGGCCTTCTATACGGGCAAGCTCGGCTTCGCGCTTGAGCAGCAGTTCGGGCCGGCGATGGCGATCCTG
>JANMWT010000217.1:0-7064 GCA_031394145.1 Alphaproteobacteria bacterium
TCGAGCTGTTCGCCTGGCTGGAAGGCAAGTCCGCAAAGCCGGCTTCCGGCGCCAAGGCGCCCTTCCGCCCGGTGATGCTGGCCCATCCCCTGCTCAGCAAGTCCGGGCGCTCCGACCCCGACGCGCTCGATCCCGAGAAGATTACGCCGGGTGAATTTGCAGCCGAGTGGAAATGGGACGGGGTTCGCGTTCAGCTCGTCAGCGAGGCCGGCGTGCGACGACTCTACACGCGCACCGGTGATGATATCAGCCCGGCCTTTCCTGACCTGCTTGCGGCCGCTGATTTCGATGCGGCGCTGGATGGGGAGCTTTTGATCCGCACGCCCGAAGGCGGCGTCGCTTCATTCAACGCGCTGCAGCAGCGCCTCAACCGCAAGCGCGTGAGCCCGAAACAGATGGTCGATCGCCCGGCCTTCCTGCGCGCCTATGATCTCTTGCAGGAGGGCGAAGAGAATGTGCGGCCGCTGCCCTTCGCCGAACGACGCAAGCGTCTCGAGCGCTTCGTCGTGTCGCAAACCTCAAATCGCATCGATCTTTCGCCGCTCGTGCCATTCAAGACGTCGATCCAGCTCGAAGACCTGCGGCGGCATCCGCCGACGCCCGAGATCGAAGGCCTGATGCTGAAGCGGTGGGACGCGCCCTACGTCGCCGGCCGGCCGACCGGCCCCTGGTACAAGTGGAAGCGCGATCCGTTTCTGGTCGACGCCGTGCTGATGTACGCCCAACGCGGCCACGGCCGGCGGTCAAGCTTCTATTCCGACTTCACGTTCGGCGTCTGGCGCGGAGACGCGGGCGAAGAGGAGCTGGCGCCGGTCGGCAAGGCCTATTTCGGCTTCACCGACGAGGAGCTTCTGCGGCTCGACAAGTACGTGCGCGATCACACGATCGAACGGTTCGGGCCGGTACGCTCGGTTGCGGCCAGTCACGAACAGGGGCTGGTTCTGGAGGTGGCGTTCGAGGGCTTGCAGCGCTCACCTCGCCACAAGTCAGGCCTCGCCATGCGCTTCCCGAGAATCCACCGCATTCGGTGGGACAAGCCTGCAGCCGAGGCCGACCGGATAGAGACCCTGGAGGCTCTCTTGGGCGAGCCCACCGGCTGAGGGGCATCCGGCGGGTTGGGATTCGCCGCCAATCGCGGTAGGCACGGGAACACTTGGCAGCTTGCGGATTTTAACCAGATGGACGTCCAGCAATCCCTCAACCGATTCCGCGACTGGGCCTTTGACCTTAATGGCGCGAGCCAGAAGATGATGTGGGCGGCGATCGCCATCCTGATTGGCTATCTGGTCGGTTTTATCCTCTCCAAGATGATGACATTCACCGGCCGCCGGCTTTCAGGCCTAGCGTATCGCCGCAAGGACGATGCGGGCAAGCAGGATGCGCCCAAACATTCCGCCGACAGCGTCGTGCTCGACCTCCTGGGATCCGTGGTGCGGTTGGCGGGGCTGCTGATCGGCATCGCCGGGGCCGCCTGGGTATTCGGATTTCCGGTCGCCACCCTGCAGACCTGGGCGATCAGCGGACTGGTGGGCGTCGCGGTTCTGGTCGCGGCTTGGTTCCTCGGCGCCTGGCTGGGTACGCGCGTCCGCAGTTTTGGCGACAAGGTGGCGCGCCATTCTGGCAGCGGCGGCAAGACGCTGTTTGCCTTCTTGTCGTCGCTGGCCCGCTTTAGCGCACTGGCGATCGGATTGATTGCGGCGCTGCAGGTGTTCGGCTTCCCGATCGCCTCGCTGGTTGCGGTGGTCGGCGCGGCCGGCCTCGCCATAGCGCTGGCGCTGCAGGACACACTGAAGGCGGTGGCGGCCGGCGTCATCATCGCGGTGTTTCGGCCCTATCGCATTGGCGACTATGTTAAGGTGGCGGGGCAGGAGGGCACCATCGCCGACATCACGCCCTTCACGACCACGCTCAACACCCTGGATAACCGCGAGATCACGGTCACCAACGACAAGTGCTGGGGCGATGTGATCGTCAACTTCTCGACCCACAGCCTGCGCCGGCTCGATCTGGTCTTCTCGATCGACTATGACGACGACATCGATCAGGCTCTGGCGGTGATGAAGAAGACCTTCGGCGAAGATGCACGCGTGCGGAAGGAGCCGCCGATCTGGGCCAATGTCGCCGAGCTTGCGGACTCCGCGGTAAATTTGCGCATCCGCGCCTGGTGCACCAACAAGGACTATCTGGACCTGCGCGGCGACCTCCTGAAAAAGGTCAAGCAGGCCTTCGACAGGGAAGGCCTCACCATCCCGTACCCGCACCAGACACAACTCGAGAAATACCCGGCCCCGCCATCCTCGCCGAGCGTCGGGGCTGTCGCCAGCCCAGGCGCGCGACGAGCTGCGCGCGCTGACGAGACAGGTTAAGCAGACATGGCCGAACCGGTTCTACCATCTGGTCGGAAGTCGCCAGCAACGCCTGCGGTGATCGAGACCAAGCCTGCCAAGGAGGTCTGGAAAGCCGACCAGCTCAACCAACTCGAGCTGCGCGACGGGGAGCCATCGCGTCGGTCGTTTGCCGCCAAGATGTTCCACGTCACGCCCTGGGGCTGGATCAAGCTGGCGGGGCTCTGCCTCGCCGTCGGGGCGGTGCTTCAAGCCTCTGGCGTCAATCCGTTCGAACCAGGGTTCACCTTGAGCGGCGCCGCTGGCTCGCTCGGCCGCGCGCTGATCAATACGGCGCTCTGGGCGCTCGCCAATGGCTGGGCCCCGGCGCTGATCGGCGCGGCGATCGTGCTGCCGCTCTGGCTGCTCTGGCGACTGCTGTCCGTGCCGTTCCGGCGCTAGCGTTCGGCGCCAGCGTGGAACGTTAGCGTTCAGGGGCATGGTTCAGGGTTATGGCTCAGGGCGAGAGCTCAGGGCGAGAGCTCAGAGGCGAAGATCACGCCCGCGCTAGTCGAGCGCCTTCTGGTCGCGCTCGCCGGTGCGGATGCGGACGACTTCGGTGAGGCCGCTGACGAAGATCTTCCCATCGCCGATCTTGCCCGAACCTGCGACCTTCTGGATGGCGTCGATCACCGCCTCGGCTAGGCCCGATGGCACCGCCACGTCGATGCGGATCTTCGGCACTTCGGAGGTCTTGTACTCGGCGCCACGGTAGAACTCGGTCTGGCCGCGTGAACGACCAAAGCCCTGCACCTCGGAGGTGGTGATGCCCGAGACGCCGAGCTGGATGAGGGCGTCACGCACCGCCGGGTAGCGATGAGGACGGAGGATGGCCGTGATCATGCGCATGGGATGGTCCTCATAATTCTGCAGGCCAAGATAGACCAGCCGCCGGATCGCTTCGGACCGGGAGGGCAGATCGTGCTGGGTGCGGCGCCATTCATCGACGACGTTGCCGAAGCTGGTGGAGGCCACCAGCTGGATGCGCTGATCAAGTTTTTCGTCCAAGGGGCGCGACTCTCGTCCTGGGGGCGGAAGATGCACACGCTAACAAACTTACACACCGAACGCCAGACAGTCGCCCAGGCAGGCGCTCAGACAGGCGCTCAGACAGGCGCCCAGGCCTCGAGGACTGCTTGCGGTGCCGCCGGGCGAAGGCTAAGCGGCGGGGATGATCTCCCCCCGCACCGCCCGGCTGATCGCCACAATTCACAAATGGCTCGGCCTGATCGTCGGCGCACAACTCGTGGTTTGGACGTCGACGGGGCTCTTCTTCACCGCCTTCTCTCTGGCCGATGTGCGGGGCGAACACTTGATGCATCCAGCCCAGCACGCGACGCTCGACATGACGAAGGTCAAGTTGTCGTCCACCGACGCACTTAAAGTGGTGGTTGAAGATCAACCGACCCAGGTCATCCTGCGCCCGCTCGCCGGTATTCCGGTTTACGAGATCCGGGCGCCGATCGGGGTCTATATCATCGGCGCCGAGACCGGCGAGCTGATGTCGCCGATCTCCGAGGACCTGGCGCGCCAGATCGCGACCGGGGCGTGGATGGGCAAGGGCAAGCTGCTGAACATGGAACTGCTCGCCAAGGCGCCGCGCGAAGCGGGCCTGCCAGGTCAGGTGTGGGCGGCGCACTTCGAAGGCGCGGGCCATCCCATTGTCTGGCTTAGTGCGACCAATGGCGAGCTCGGACCAGCGCGCACCGATCTCTGGCGGACCTATGACTTCCTCTGGTCGTTGCACATCATGGATTACGCGGGACGCGAAAATTTCCACCACCCACTGATCATCGCGGCCGCGATCCTGGCGCTCTCGACCGTGCTGTTCGGCGTCGCGCTGCTTGTCCATCGCTTCACGCGCGGCCAGCGACAAGCGACCAAGCAAGAGGTCGTCGCATGAGCGGCGAGGACAATCCGATGGCCGAGGGTGAGCGGATCGCCAAATATCTTGCAAGCGCCGGGATCGCCTCGCGGCGGGACGTTGAGAAAATGATCGCCGAAGGCCGCGTCATCGTCGACGGCCGCAGGCTGGACACGCCGGCCTTCAAGGTGACCGGCGCAGAGAAAATCACGGTCGACGGCCATCCGGTGAAGCGGGTCGAGCAGACGCGATTGTGGCGCTATCACAAGCCCAGCGGACTTGTGACTACCAACAAGGATCCGGATGGCCGGCCGACCATCTTCGACGCCCTACCAAAAGAGCTGCCACGCGTCGTCACCATCGGCCGGCTCGATCTCAACACCGAGGGTCTTCTCCTGCTGACCAATGACGGTGAACTTGCCCGCGCCATGGAGTTGCCCTCGACCGGGTTGCCGCGCCGCTATCGCGCCCGCGCCTATGGCCGCGTCTCGCAAGAAGAGCTGGATCGCTTGCGCGACGGCATCGTGCACGAAGGCGTCGAGTACCGTGCGATCATCGCCACGCTGGAGGCGCGCACCGGCGCCAATTCGTGGATCAATGTCGAGCTGACCGAAGGCAAGAACCGCGAGGTGCGGCGCGCGCTCGAAAGCCTCGGCATGAAGGTCAACCGGCTGATCCGGGTCTCCTATGGTCCGGTCGAATTGGGCACGCTGGAAGTTGGCCGCGTGGTCGAGGTGGCGCCGACCGAGTTGCTGAGCGAGTTCGGTCCATTGATTTCCGAGCGCCGCCGGCCGGCGCTGACCGCCCGCGGCCGGCCTGACAAGACGCCGACCCAACCGCAGGGTCGACATCCCGAAGGCAAGCGAGTGAAGGTTCGCCGCCGCTAGATCGATCCAAGGCCACAAGAGAGGGACGATCATGAAGCTGTATTTCGCCAGGATGGCGCCCAACCCGGACCGGGTGCGCTATTTCGCGCAAGAGAAGGGCGTCTGGGACAAGCTCGACAAGATCGAGCTCAACATCATCAAGCAGGAACACAAGACCGACGCCTATCGCGCGCTCAGCCCGCTCACCCAGCTTCCGACGCTAGTCCTCGAGGATGGCACGCCGATCACTGAGAGCCGCGCCATCTGCACCTATCTCGAAGGCGTCTGCCCCGATCCCAACCTCATGGGCGCCGATGCAAAGGAAAAAGCGGTCATCGAGATGTGGGATCGCCGCATGGAGCTCACTTACCTGATGCCGGTCGCCCATTGGTTCCGGAACTCGCATCCGGCGATGGCGGAACTCGAAGCGCCACAATCGGCCGAGTGGGCGCAGATCAGCGCGGGGCGAGCGCGCAAGATGGCCGAGTACATCGACAGCCATCTTGCGACATCGATCTATGTCGCTGGGGAGCGTTTCTCGATCGCCGACATCACGCTCCACGTGGCGCTTGGCTTCGGCAAGATCGTCAAGTTCAAACCGTGGGAAGACCTGCCTAACCTGGCCGCCTGGCGCGCCCGCATGGCGGCGCGGCCAGGGTTGACGTGAGCTCGCGAGGTCAGCCCGCCTGACGGGCTTCGGCGCGCCGCGGCAGCTTCCAGCCGGGGCGGGCGAAGTGGCAGGTATAGCCGTTCGGGTATTTCTCCAGGTAATCCTGGTGCTCGGGCTCGGCTTCCCAGAACGAGCCGACGGGCGCCACTTCGGTGACCACCTTGCCCGGCCAGAGACCCGATGCGTCGACATCCTTGATCGTGTCCAACGCCACCTGCTTCTGGTCTTCGCTGGTGTAGAAGATCGCCGAACGATAGCTCATGCCCATATCGTTGCCCTGGCGGTTCTTGGTCGATGGATCATGGATCTGGAAGAAGAACTCCAGCAGGTTGCGGAAATTCGTCTTGGCCGGATCGAAGATGATCTCCAGCGCCTCGGCGTGCGAGCCGTGATTGCGGTAGGTGGCGTTGGGCGTCTCGCCGCCAGAATAGCCGACCCGGGTCGAGATCACGCCCGGCAGCTTGCGGACGAGATCCTGCATGCCCCAGAAACAGCCCCCGGCAAGAACCGCGCGTTCGGTGGTGGATGTCATCGGGCTGCTCCTTGATGATGGCGTCGGCGTCACGCGCCAATATAAGCGGTTTCCGATGGCATTGCATCGCCCGCCGCCGGATCGCGGCCGGATCGCGTCGGGAGGCAACGGCCAGGCGGATGAAATTGGCTGGAAAAATGGCTGGCCGGGGTCGGACCGGCCGGACACGAAAACTTTTGGCAGGGGCGGAGGGACTCGAACCCACGACACCCGGTTTTGGAGACCGGTACTCTACCAACTGAGCTACACCCCTGCAGAGCGCCCTGCGGAATACGCGAACCGGCGGGCGAGTTCAAGGCGGGGCATGACAAGCCCGCCCGGGCCCGCTAGGGCTGGCCAAAATCGCAGGAAAGACGGGGTTCCATGTCCACGCCCATGATCATCGCAAGCGGCCCCTGGGCCGGCTGGAAAACCTGGCCGCAGGACACGTTCGAGACCGGCACGGGCCCGTTCCACTGCCGCAAGCAGGATGGGCGAGGTGTTGTCTCGGCCTTCCTCGCCGAGCCGCGCCACATGAACGGCGGCGGCTTCATGCATGGCGGCTGCCTGCTGACATTTGCCGACTACGCCTGTTTCGCCATTGCAGAGGAATACACCACCGGCGGGGCGGTGACCGTCAACCTGAGCGGCGACTTCCTCTCTGCGGTATCGGCCGGCGCTCGCTTGGAAGCGACCGGGGAAGTCACCCGCGCCGGCGGCCGGTTGATCTATATTCGCGGCATGATCACAGCGGATGGGAAGCCGTGCC
>JANMWT010000255.1:0-3411 GCA_031394145.1 Alphaproteobacteria bacterium
TTAGCTCTCAAGAATCTACACGGAGACTCAAACCAGGTTCGCGTTTCGCGTGCAATTGGGAGGGTTTTACCGGCCCGTCTCCGGCCCTCAAGGAGAACATGTAGAATCTCGGATGCGCACTTTATCGGAGACCGAGTTCGCATGCTGGTCGTTGATGAGCAGGCCAAGAAGGCATGCGACTTCGTCTCCGAGAAGCGGGCACGATCGGCCGCCCAACCCCTTCACTTCAAGCCGTCACCAACTTTCGCGCATAGCTCTCGGGCGTTGGCGCCTGCATCTTGGCGTTCGCTTCGCACGAGGCACTGATGGGTGTGTTTCTCGCGATGATCCGCTGGGAGCCTGCATCCCAGGCGGTGGAGGAATGGGCGAAGGAGCGCTCGGCACGTGGCAAGCTCGCACTTCTGAAGCGTGAGGCCGAGCTGACGAGCGCGGGACACTTTAAGGTCACGTCCCCCCTGATCCTCGATCAATACACCGCACTCTCGAAGCGGCGGAGCAAGCTCGCCCATGGCTTCTTCGGTGTGATCACTGATCGGGAGAACGAGTTTGCATGGCGCGGGGGCGGCACGGCCGCCCGGCGGATGGCGGCGGGCCTAGGCCGCACCACCCTAACTCCCGGGCCGGTGCCCCGTACATGGGTCTATCGCCCGAAGGATTTTGAATCACTTCGGGTCTTCAGTAAGAACTTCCAGGTCTATGGCGTCCGCAAGGTCTGGCGTCAGTTGCTGCGCGAAGGCTTTGAGGTCGCTCGTTGCACGGTCTCAAGGCTGATGAAGGCCATGGGATTGAAGGGTGCGCGTCCGCGGCAAGCCGCACCGCACCACGTTCAGCGACAAGTCGGCGCCTTGTCCGCTCGATCGGGTGAACCGCAACTTCAAAGCGCCGGCGCCGAATGTGCTCTGGGTCAGCGACTTTACCTATGTCGCCACCTGGTCCGGGTTTGTCTACGTCGCCTTCGTCATCGACATTTACGCCAGGAAGATCGTCGGTTGGCGCGTCAGTCGCTCGGCTCATGCCGGCTTCGTTCTCGATGCCCTGGAGCAAGCGCTGCACGATCGCAGGCCAACCTCAGGCGGTGGGCTGGTCCATCACAGCGACAGGGGATCGCAATACGTGTCGATAAAATACACCGAGCGCCTCGCCGAAGCCGGCCTTGAACCCTCCGTCGGCAGCGTTGGAGACAGCTACGATAACGCTCTCGCCGAGACGATCAACGGCCTCTACAAAGCGGAGGTGATCTGGCGCAAAGTTCCATGGAGATCGCTTGACGCCGTCGAGTACGCCACGCTCGAATGGGTCGACTGGTACAATAATCGCCGGCTGCTAGAGCCCATCGGCAACATCCCGCCCGCCGAGGCCGAAGCCGCCTACTATGCTATGATGGAGAGCCAAGCCGTCGCAGCCTGACTCAAACCCAACAGCCTCCGGGGTTACCGGGGCGGTTCAGAAGCGTCTTGAGAAGGGCGCTTTCAAATGGCCGCCCGTGGTGGACGGGGTGATGCGGATGAACGCAGCCCAACTCGCCGCGCTCGTGGCCGGAATGGACTGGACGCGCATGCACGCGCCGCGGACGCCGGCGCCGAAGGCGCTGGCGTAATAGCCGATAAAAATCTTCGCGTACGATCTCGAAAGCAGATGCATCCGGCGCGAAGCATGGCAGAATCAACTGCATGAGCGAAGCAGCTGATCCCAGCGTTTATGTTACGAGCGCAGCGCTGCCGAGCGATCATGCTGAACTGCGTGTGTTTGCTGCAGCGCTGCTTGAGCGCTGTGAGAAACTCGAGCGCCTACTCAAGCTGGCCAACGCGCTGCGCCATGGTCCGTCCTCGGAGAAGATCCATCCCGATCAACTGGCGTTGGGTCTGGAGGACATCGACCAAGCGGTTGGAGAAGCCGACGCCAAAGAAGATCGGGCCAGTCCGCCGGCGCGCGAGAAACGTGCATCCACGCGACGCGCCAACCGCGGCAAGCTGCCGGAGCATCTGCCGCGGATCATCGAGACGCTGGCGCCGGCTGAAACGGTCTGCCCTTGCTGCAAGGCTGAGCTGCACGAGATCGGGGTCGATGAGAGCCAGCGGCTCGACATCGTCCCCGCGCAATACCAGGTGATCGTGCTGCGCCGCCCGAAAATGGCCTGTAGGGCGTGTGTCGGAACGGTGCTTCAAGCCCCAGCGCCGGAGCGGCTGATCAAGGGCGGCCTGCCGACCGAGCGGCTGGTCGCAGCAGTGATCGACGCAAAATACCACTGGCATCTACCGCTCTATCGCCAGGCCCAGATGATGGCGGTCCAGGGCATCCATATCGACCGCTCGACCTTGTCGTTCTGGGTGGGGTATGGCGCCGACGAGCTAAAGCCACTCTGGCGATGCTTGCGGAAAAACCTCCTCACCTCATCAAAAATCTGCGTCGATGAGACCCCGGCGCCGGTTCTGGATCCGGGGCGGGGCAGGACAAAGACGGGCTACTTCTGGGCGATTGCGCGGGATGACCGACCATGGCTGGGGCCGGATCCGCCTGGGGTGGTCTACGCCTATGCGCCAGGGCGCGGCGCAATCCATGGTCTGAAGCTGCTCGAGGGCTTCAAGGGCATCGTTCACTGTGATGGCTATGCGGCCTACAAGACGATCGCCAACGAGAAGCGGCCAGGGAATATGGCGGAGGACGTTACGCTGGCATTCTGTTGGGTCCATCTCCGGCGCCAGTTTATCGACGCCCAAAAGAAGGCCGCTCCGGCGCCCGCCCCGGTTGCAGAAGAGGCGTTGCGGCGCATCGCTCAGCTTTACGCGATCGAAGCTGGCTTGCGTGGCTACAGGGCCGATGAACGCCGCGAAGGCCGCCAGGCGCACGCACGGCCGTTGGTCGAAGCGCTGAAGGCCTGGCTCGCTGTGTCGCTCAAGGCGGTATCGGGCAAGAGCGACACTGCCGGTGCGATCCGCTACGCCCAGAACCATTGGGCGGGCCTGACGCTCTACCTTGAAGACGGCCGCATCGAGATGGATACGAATGCCGTCGAGCGCGCCATGCGGCCGATCAAGTTAACCGCGAAGAACTCGCTGTTCGCCGGGTGCGACGAGGGCGCGGTTCATTGGGCGATGCTGGCGTCGTTCATCGAGACCTGTAAGTTGAATCAGGTCAACGCCGAGGCTTGGCTTGCCGACGTTCTCACCAAACTGGTCAATGGCTGGCCGCAAGCCAAGCTCGACGAGCTCCTGCCCTGGGCGGACGCCTACACCAAGCGCTCGGTGCGAGAGCTCAATCAGAAACAAGCACGCCTGACCACGCAGTCGCCGATCGTCAAGCCACGCCGACAACGGCCACGCGGCTCCGCTTACTGTTGAACAGCCGGCCATCCCAGAAGACAGGCTCATGCAGTCCCCAATGGACCTTGCTAGCGAATTCTGGATGGGCCGG
>JANMWT010000312.1:0-2124 GCA_031394145.1 Alphaproteobacteria bacterium
TGTAGCGCTCGCAGGCCTCCTCGAGGCTCAAAAGGCCGCCGCGGACAGCCGCGACGACTTCGGCCTTGCGGCGGATTACCCAGCGCTTGGTATCCTTCGGCGGCAGATCGGCGACCGTAAGGGGGCTGCCGTCTGGTCCGATGACATAACGCGCGCGGACTCTGAACTGTTGCTCGGCCATGATACTGATACTCGATACACGCTTGCGAAACTCAGCCTAACCTACCGGAATGGCCTTAATTCCAGCCTAAGCAACCCGGTAAACAAGGCTATGCGGAACGCCCTGATTCTACACGAAAATCCCGCGCAATCACGCAATCGCCACCAGATTGGTAAACGGGCGTGTCAGAGCAGCACGGCGCGGGCCCGAAACAGCGCGCAGGCAAGGACCTGGGTGGGTGCCCGCTCTTCATGGAAAACGGGCGTAAGCCAAAAACGTTTGCCGCAGAAAAGTTCGCCTCGGGACGCGCACGGACCGCTGACTGGGCTGCCGAATGGGACTGCCTACTGGGCCTTGCGATGCTCGATCGAGAACACTACTGTGCCGGCTTGTGGCGCCTGATACCGGCCTTAGCGCCCCGGCCTTGGCGCCCGGTGCGTCGTTTTTTGGATCAGTGGAGCGCCACACGGCAGCCCTGCGGCGAGATCGAACTCCCACTCATGACCCGCGCAAGTGAAAATAACGCTTTGCCCGACCCCGTCCGTTCCGGCGCGGCCGGCGCCGACGGGCGGTCCGGCATGGCCCCGCCCATGGACGGTTTAGCACCGGCCCTGGAAGGCTTGGCAGCGGGGGCTCGCGTCGTCGTGGCGATGTCGGGCGGGGTCGATTCATCAGTCGTTGCGGCCTTGCTTAAGCGGCAGGGCTACGATGTCGTCGGCATCACACTGCAGTTGTACGACGACGGCAAGGCCAAGGGCCGCACGGGCGCCTGCTGCGCCGGCCAGGACATCCACGACGCCCGGCGTGTCGCCGACCTGATCGGCATTCCCCATTACGTCTTCGACTACGAGGCGCGTTTCAGGGCCGCCGTGATCGAGCCCTTCGCCGAAAGCTATCTGGCTGGCGAGACGCCGATCCCCTGTGTGGCCTGCAACCAGAGCGTCAAGTTCCACGACCTGCTCGGCGCCGCCAAGGACCTGGGCGCTGCAGCATTAGCGACCGGCCATTATGTCCATATGCGCCAGACGCCTGACGGCCCGGAACTCTATCGCGGCATCGACGCCGATCGCGACCAGAGCTATTTCCTGTTCGCCACGACGCGGGAGCAGCTGGCTTACCTGCGCTTTCCGCTGGGCGGCCTGACGAAGCCCGAGGTGCGCGCGCTGGCGGCCAGTCTCGATCTGCCGGTTGCCGTCAAGCCCGACAGCCAGGACATCTGCTTCGTGCCCTCGGGCCGCTACGCCGACATCATCGAGAAGCTCAGGCCGGGCGCGGCGGAGCCTGGCGACATCGTGCACGTGGACGGGCGTACGCTCGGCCGCCACGCCGGCATCCTGCATTACACCGTCGGCCAGCGGCGGGGCCTCGGCATCCAGAGTGCCGATCCGCTTTATGTCGTCCGTCTTGATGCTGTCACAAAACGTGTGGTCGTCGGGCCGCGCACCTCTTTGCAGACCCGCCAGATCCTGCTAAGGAACGTCAACTGGCTTGGAGATGGTAATGGGCCAACTCCAGACGGGGAACACGCGAGAGAGGGCATCGCTGTCTATGCTCGCGTACGATCGACGCAAGCGCCGCAACCGGCCATTCTGCGGTTTGTTTCTGGACGGTTT
The DNA here is from genome assembly GCA_031394145.1 of Alphaproteobacteria bacterium. Taxonomy (GTDB): domain Bacteria; phylum Pseudomonadota; class Alphaproteobacteria; order Caulobacterales; family Hyphomonadaceae; genus UBA7672. The sequence continues at coordinate 1,774 of JANMWT010000312.1, forward strand.
GAAGGTGGTACGGGGGGCGGACACGCCGAAGTCGAGTTGCTCGGGGGGGAATACGGTGTTGCAGCAGGCCAAGCGTGCGTTTTCTACGCCGATGGATCGCCGGGCGCCAGGGTGCTCGGCGGCGGATGGATCACCGCTGCCCGTGCAACCCGCGATGATGCAACCGCCGGAACCGGAACGGCTTCGGGACATGATCTGAACACCGGGCTGAACGCCGGACACCCATCGCCATCGACGTCGCGGGCTGCAGCCGGTTAAGCCATTCACACTTCATTCACACTGAACCCATTACACGACATGTGCGTTGAGAGGAGCTGGGACAGGTATGACATCGACGTTGCGTTCGGGGGG
>JANMWT010000313.1:0-20289 GCA_031394145.1 Alphaproteobacteria bacterium
GTTGGCGGCGCGAACGGCGCGTTGGAACATGCCGCGGAAACGCAGACCGTCGATCGGCGAGTAGTCCGCACCGTATTTGTAGCTGTGGGTCACGCCAGACGTCGAATAGTTCGAGTTCCGGTAGCCGAGTTCGAGGTTGATCGCCTTGATGAAGGGCCTGTCTTCGATCACGGGGACCAGTCCCTCGATGAACTCTTCAGTCACGTCATAGCGGCCGCGGATCGGCAATGTCTGACCAAAGCCCGGCGAGAGACCGCTCGCCGAAGCTGCGTCCGGCGCATAGTTGCTCGATTCGTCGCGATACTCCGAACCGAACGAGATGCCGATCGGGTTCTTGGCCAAGGGGCTCTTGAATTTGCCAAGGTCGCCGCTGATCGAACCCGTCACATAGTCCTGCGTGGTTCTGGACTGAACCTGGAGGTTGAGGCGGATGAAATCCAGCGAGGCGGCGGAGGTCGGAAGCGACGGGTTGAAGATGTTGAGTGGTGCGCAGAAGTTCGATGGATCCGAACAGGTGGTCGCGCTGGTCGCGAACAGAGCCTGCTGGATTGCGCCTGAGCTGATGTCATTGTTTTGCTGACGTTTCAGGCTGGACTCGCCATGGGCGCCTGCGACGTCCCATTTCCAGTTCGATCCGAGCAGGTCGAAATCGCCCTTCAAGCCGACCAGCTCCTGGAAGGTGTCATAGTTGAACAGGTACTGGCGGGGCCCGACCGCCAGAGCGCGCCAGCGCAGACCAACGTTCACGCATTGGCCGAGCGCTGCGGTAGAACACGTCGTGACCGGGTTGTTCGCCGCCAGATAAGTGCGAGCTTGGGCAGTCAAGAACGGGTTGTTGAGCGGCACATTGAACGAGAAGCCGAAGGTGCCGGTTGAGGCGATTTGCGGTGCGGCGGTCGAGTTGGAATAGATAAAGCGCGAGTAGGCTTGGACGTGGTCGGTGATGTCATAATGGCCAAGCGCCGTAGCGTTCCATTTCGTCGACGGCGATTGATAAAGGTTCTGCGGATTGAAGTTGAAGCCTTGGTAGAACGGCACCAGGCCGCCAGTGCCGGTGATCTGGGTGCGGGCGCCCACCGCGCTATCGACTGCGGTCGGGACGGTCGTTGAGCTGTTGCCAGGCGTGGCGCTGGCCGGGAAGCGGGACTGATAGACGGCCTCGCGATTGGTGTAACCTAGGCTCAATGCGACGTTGCCGCGACCGCCATCGATGCTGGCGCCCATGGTCGCTTGGTAGCCGTCGGTCTCGCCATCGCCATGGTCGGTGATGGAGTAGTTGGCGTCCGCCTGAACGCCTTGGAAATCGTCATTGAGAATGAAGTTGACGACGCCAGCAACGGCGTCCGAACCGTAAACCGCCGAGGCGCCGCCGGTGACCACATCAATCCGCTTCAGCAGGGCGACCGGGATGGCGCTAATGTCGAACAAGCCGTTGGGGTCAAAGCCGACCATGCGCTTGCCGTCGATCAGCGGCAGGGTGCGCGGCGTGGTCAGACCGCGAAGGTCGACCGTTGAGGTGCCGCTTGAGCCGTTGTTCACTTGCTCGCCGTTGCCAGGGGCAAATTGCGGCATCGCACGCAGGACTTGTTCGACGTCGGTGGGGTTCTGTTTTTCGAGTTCGCCGGCGTCCACGGTCATCACCGGGCTGGCTGAGACGTAGCCCTCACGCACGATGCGCGTGCCGGTAACGACGATGACGTCGGTCTTGGCGGGGGCTTCCTGGGCGCCCGCCGGGGCCGCCGCGACCAGCGCCATTGGCGCGCCGGTGATGGCAAGCAGGGTGGTGCTCAGCAGCACCTTTTTCAAACTATGTTTTTGCACGACATACTCCATGTGAAGATGGGCCGCTCAGGGGCGCCCGATATCGTTTTACGACGAGGTCCAGGCCGCGGCTTGAGCAGCGACGGCCCACTTTCGCCCCGGACATGACAACGTCAATCTGGCTGCAAGCGGACATGTGACGATTTCTTTATTGTGACTCGCTGTGCAGCATTTCTGCATCACTCGACCTTTGGCGGGGGCAATTCCCCCTCAGTTGCCCAGTTGGGGAGTAGATTTTCCCCTTGCCGCAAGGTCCCGAAATGAAAGGCTATGGCCGAAAGGCTGATATATCCGCAATTCTTGAATGGCGCGAGTGCTCGTGACGGCCGATGGCAACGACGACAGGTCTTTGCCCGCCGTCGACCGAAGACTATTCCGCTTTTGTCTTGGCCGGGAGAGGGCGGGCGCCATTTTCGATCCTGGCTGCCCAGACTTAATCACAAAGACCCCGCCCGAAACCGATCTGCGGTCCTGGCCCGCCGGTCCGACGCTGGCGCGAATTCAACCGCCGCGTATCCTCCGTTTCGACGCCGGAAGGGATTCGACATGACGCTCAAGATGCCGGAACCAGACGCGGCGGTCCTTGCCCGTCGGGCCGACATCGTCCAGGCGATGCGCGCCATCCTCCCCGACGGGGTGATCGAGGATCTCTCATCCCTGCGCGCCTATGAGTGCGATGGCCTCACCGCCTATCGCCAGCCGCCGATGGTGGTCGTCCTGCCTGAGACCACGGCGCAGGTCGCAGCGATCCTCCGCTATTGCAGCGCCAACCGGATAAGGGTCGTGCCGCGCGGGGCGGGCACATCGCTGTCAGGGGGCGCCCTGCCGCTGGCCGACGGCGTCCTCCTCGGCATGGCGCGGTTCAATCGCGTGCTCGCCATCGATTACGACGACCGCATCGCCGTGGTTCAGCCCGGCGTCACCAATCTTGCCGTCAGTCAGGCGGTGGAGGCCGAAGGCTTCTATTATGCGCCCGACCCATCGAGCCAGATCGCCTGTTCGATCGGCGGCAATGTCGCCGAGAATTCCGGTGGCGTGCACTGCCTCAAATACGGCCTGACCACCAACAATGTTCTGGGCGTCGAACTGGTGCTGATCGATGGCGAGGTCGTCCGGCTCGGCGGCCGCACGCTCGATGCGCAGGGCCTCGACCTTCTCGGGCTCGTCGTCGGCTCCGAAGGCTTGCTCGGCGTCGTCACCGAAGTCACCGTTCGCATCCTGCGCAAGCCGGAGATCGCTCGCGCTGTCCTCCTCGGCTTTCCCATCGTCGCCAGCGCCGGCCAGTGCGTCGCGGACGTCATTTCCGCAGGGATCATACCTGCCGGAATGGAGATGATGGACAAGCCGGCGATCCATGCCGCAGAAGCCTTTGTCCACGCTGGCTACCCGCTCGATGTCGAAGCGCTGCTGATCGTCGAACTCGACGGCCCCGCGGCCGAGTGCGCCCACCTGATCGACGAGGTCGTCGCCATCGCATCGCACAATGGCGCGACGAGCCAGCGCACCTCCGCGAGCGAGGCGGAGCGCCTCGCCATGTGGGCCGGGCGCAAGGCCGCCTTCCCGGCGGTGGGGCGGATCACGCCCGATTATTACTGCATGGACGGCACCATCCCGCGTCGTCGCCTCACCGACGTGCTGACGCGCATGGAGGGCCTGTCGAAACAGCACGGTCTCGCCGTCGCCAACGTCTTCCACGCCGGTGATGGCAATCTTCATCCGCTGATCATGTACGATGCCGGCAAGCCAGGCGAGCTCGAACGCGCCGAGGAATTCGGCGCCGACATCCTGCGCTTGTGCGTCGAGGTCGGCGGCGTGCTGACCGGCGAGCACGGCGTCGGCGTCGAAAAGCGCGACCTGATGCCGATCATGTTCACCGAGGCCGATCTTGACTGCCAGCAACGTCTCAAATGCGCCTTCGACCCGCACGGCCTGCTCAATCCCGGAAAGGTCTTCCCGGTGCTGCATCGCTGCGCTGAACTGGGACGCGTCCACGTCCATCGTGGCGAGGTGGCCCATCCCGAGCTGCCGCGATTCTGATGCCGGACCCCGCCATCCTCACGCCGGCGAATGAAGCCGAGCTTGGCGACATCCTCGCCTCGGCCTGCGCCGATCGCCGGCCGGTCGAGGTGGTCGGCGGCGGCTCCAAGACCGGCATTGGCCGGCCGCAGCGCCTGGCGCAGAAGATCTCAACCGCGCAGCTGGCTGGCGTCGTCGACTATGATCCAGCCGAGCTGGTTCTCACCGTCCGGGCAGGCGAACCGCTGGCTGCGATCGAGGCGCTGCTCGCCCAGTCCAACCAGATGCTGGCCTTCGAACCCTTCGATTTCGGTCCTATCTTCGGTCACGCTGCGGGGGCTTCGACCATCGGCGGCGTGGTCGCGGCGGGGATCGCCGGATCGCGGCGGCTCTCGGCCGGCAATGTCCGCGATCACGTGCTGGGCTTCACCGCCGTTTCAGGGGCTGGGCAATCCTTCAAGGCGGGGGGCCGTGTGGTGAAGAATGTCACCGGCTATGATGTCTCGAAACTGATGACCGGATCCTGGGGACGCCTTGCCGTGATGACGCAGATGACGCTGAAGGTGATGCCGCGCCCCCGGACGACGCTGACGCTGGCGTTGCGCGGACTGTCGCTGGCTGAGGGCGCATCGGCGCTGGCGCGGGCGCTGCGCTCGCAAGCGGATCCGGCGGCGGCGGCCTTTACGCCTGGAAGCGAGACACCCGAAAGCAAGACACCCGGAAGCAAGACACCTGGAAGCGAGGGCTTGACGGTGATCCGGCTCGAAGGGTCGGGCCCATCCATCGAGGCCCGCGCCCGTCTGCTCGGCGATCTGTTGGCCGACGCGGGTGCGGTTGATCGGCTCGATCAAGGAGAAGCCCAGCGCCTCTGGGCGTCCGTGCGGGATGGATCATGGCTGGGCCAGGGTGCATCTGAGGGTGGATCCGACGACGTGCTGTGGCGGATCAGCGCGCCCCTCTCGGCCGGCGGCGGCGTTGCCGAGGCTCTCGCGGTGCTCGGGGGCAGGTCGTTGCTCGACTGGGGCGGCGCGCTGGTCTGGGCGCTGGCGCCTGCCGGAGCGACAAGTCAGATCCGCAGCATCGCCGAAAGTGCGGGCGGGCACGCGATGATGGTGCGCGCGCCCAGCGCCGTGCGGAAGCTAACCCCGGCCCTGCATCCTGAGACGCCCGGCGTCACGGCGCTGTCGGCGCGGGTCAAGGCGGCGCTGGATCCCCACGCGATCCTCGATCCTCAGCGCTTCCGCGAGGCGGCGCAATGAAGACGGAGTTTACCGGAGAGCAGCTCGCAGACCCTGCAATCAGAACCTCCGCTCAGGCGATCCGCAATTGCGTCCATTGCGGCTTCTGTACGGCGACGTGTCCGACCTATGTGCTGCTCGGCGATGAGCTCGATAGCCCGCGCGGCCGGATCTACCTGATGAAGGACATGCTGGAGACCGGCGCGACGCCCTCGCCCGAAGTGGTCGAGCACATCGACCGCTGCCTCTCCTGCCTGGCGTGTGTCACGACCTGTCCTTCGGGCGTCGATTATCGGCACCTGGTTGATCATTCGCGCGCGCACATCGAAAAAGTCTATACCCGGCCCTTCCGTGACCAGCTTCTGCGCTGGACAATCGCCAACATCCTGCCCTGGCGTGACCGCTTCGCGCTCGCCCTGCGGCTTGGCCGTATCGCTGCGCCGATGGCGGACATGCTGAACCGTTCGAGCTTCCTGCGGCCGCTCGGCATGATGTTGGAGATGGCCGCCGACAACCAGCCGCGCGCCGCCGCTAGAGAGGACAGCCCGGCGACAACGCCGCGCAAGGGCAGGGTGATCCTGCAGCAGGGCTGCGCCGAGCCGGTTCTGAGGCCGGAATTCCGCAGCGCCGCGGTGCGCCTGCTCAACCGCGCCGGCTATGATGTCCGCTTTGCCCCGCGCGAGGGGTGTTGCGGCGCGCTGGTGCATCACATGGGCCGGGAAGGCGAGGCGCTGGCTTTTGTCCGTCGCAATGTCGATGCCTGGGCCCGCGAGATCGAGGCGGGTCCGGTTGACGCGATCCTGGTCACCGCGTCCGGGTGTGGCGCGATGATCAAGGACTACGCCTTCCTTTTGCGCAATGACCCCGCCTATGCAGAACGGGCAGCGCGGATTTCAGCGCTGGCCAAGGACATCAGCGAAGTGCTCGTCCCGGCTTCCCTGCCGCTGACCGTCTCGATCCGGGCCGTGCGCGTTGCTTATCATGCCGCCTGTTCGCTGCAGCACGGCCAGCAGATCACCTCGGCGCCGAAAACCCTGCTCGAGGCGGCTGGCTTCACGGTCACGACGCCAACCGAAGCCCACCTGTGCTGCGGCTCGGCTGGCGCCTACTCCATCCTGCAGCCTGACATCGCCGACCGGCTCGCCGCCCGCAAGGCTGGCAGGCTCGATGCCCTCAAGGCTGACGTGATCGCCACCGGCAATATCGGTTGCGCGGTCCACATCGGCGCCCGCGCGGATACGCCGGTTGTGCATGTCATCGAATTGCTTGACTGGGCGACGGGCGGCCCTACGCCTCAGGCGCTGCAGGATCCGACCGCCAGGAGAGAAGAGCCCGATGCCGCTGACGCTTGAGCAGGCCAACGCCATGATCGCCGGAGCGTTCGCGGCCGGGAACGCCAAAGGCCTGAAGCCGATCAGCGTCGCGGTTCTGGATGCCGGCGGGCATCTGACAGCCTTCCAGCGTCAGGATGGCTCGTCCAACCTCCGGCCGCAGATTGCCATCGGCAAGGCCTCGGGCGCGCTGGCGATGGGGGTCTCCTCGCGCAAGATCGGTGAGATGGCGAGCGAGCGCCCCAGCTTCCTTGCCGCGCTCGGCCCGATCGCGCCAGGCGGGCTCATCCCGGCTGCCGGCGGCGTCCTGGTGACCAGCGCCGATGGATCGCTTCTCGGCGCGGTGGGCGTCACTGGCGACAGTTCCGATAATGACGAACACTGCGCACTGGCTGGCGTCGCGGCGGCAGGTCTAAACGTGCGCGGCTGAAGCTGGAGGATACGACATCGTGACCGATTTTGTCGCCCGCGCCGATCTTTCCGTTGCGGGCTTGCTCGCGGATTTCGTCGAAGACCAGGTTCTGCCGGGAACCGGCATCGAACCTGCGGTCTTCTGGACCGGCCTAGCCGATCTGATGGCGCGCTTCGCGCCCGTGAACCGCGCACTGCTCGCTGAGCGCAATCTCCTGCAATCGAAGATCGACGCCTGGCATGAGGCGCGCAGCGGTAAGCCGATCGAACAGGCAGAGTATCAGGCGTTCCTGCGCGAGATCGGGTATCTTGCGCCTGAACCGGCGCAGGTTGCCGTCGCCAGCGACAATGTCGACGCCGAAGTGTCGCGAACCGCCGGGCCGCAGCTGGTCGTACCGGTGCTGAACGCCCGCTTCCTGCTCAACGCTGCGAATGCGCGTTGGGGAAGTCTTTATGACGCCCTCTATGGCACCGATGCGCTTGCCGGAACGCCGAAGCCCGGCGGCTATGATGCGGCGCGCGGCGCTGAGGTGGTTGCGCGCGCCAAGGCGTTTCTCGACACGGCGGCGCCGCTGGCGCATGGCAGCCACGCCGAGGTCGATGGCTGGCGCGTCGTCGATGGCGCGCTGTTACCGGCGCTTCGCGATCCGACAGCCTTTGTCGGCTATCGCGGCGATCCTGAGGACCCGGATGGCATTCTTCTGCGGCATCACCGCCTGGCGATCGAACTGACGATCGACCTTGCCCATCCGGTCGGCAAGTCGGACCCCTCTGGACTGGCCGATGTGATCCTGGAATCCGCCATCACCACGATCGTTGATCTCGAGGATTCCATCGCCGCCGTCGACGCCGAGGACAAGGTCGCAGCCTACGCCAACTGGCTTGGCGTCATGCGCGGCGATCTTGCGGCGACATTCGGCAAGGGCGGGCGCACCGTGACGCGGCGGCTCGCCGAAGATCGCAGCTGGCGGACGCCTCGCGGCGACAAGACGTTCACCGTTCCCGGCCGGTCGCTTCTGTTCATCCGCACGGTCGGTCACCTGATGACCACGCCTGCGGTTCGCCTGGCCGACGCAAGCGAAGCGCCGGAAGGGCTGCTCGACGCCATGATGGTCAGCCTGATCGCCATGCACGACCTCAAAGGTCTGGGTCGCTTCCGCAACAGCCAGAAAGGCTCGGTCTATATCGTCAAGCCAAAGATGCACGGGCCGAAGGAAGCCGCCTTCGCCAACCGCGTCTTCGACGCGGTGGAAGATGTGCTGGGTCTGACGCGCCACACGCTGAAACTTGGCCTGATGGACGAGGAGCGGCGCACCTCCGCCAACCTCGCGGCCTGCATCGAGGCGGTCAAGGACCGGATTGTCTTCATCAATACCGGCTTCCTCGACCGCACCGGGGATGAAATCCACACCTCGATGGAAGCGGGCGCGATGGTGCGCAAGGCGGAGATGAAGGCGTCGAGCTGGATCAAAGCCTACGAAGATCGCAATGTTCGCATCGGCCTTGCCTGCGGGTTGGCGGGGCGCGGCCAGATCGGAAAAGGCATGTGGGCGGCGCCCGACCGCATGGCCGACATGCTGGAGCAGAAGATCGCCCACCCGAGATCCGGCGCCGCAACCGCCTGGGTGCCCAGTCCCACCGCCGCGACCCTGCACGCCATGCATTATCACATCGTCGACGTCATCGCGCGCCAGCGTGAGATCGCGCGCGAGACGCCGCCGTCGCTCGATCTCTTGCTGAGCGTGCCGCTGCATCACGGCGCCAACTGGTCAAGCGAGGAAATCCGCGAGGAACTGCGCAACAATGCGCAGGGCATTCTCGGTTATGTCGTACGGTGGGTGGATCAAGGCGTCGGGTGCTCGAAAGTGCCGGACATTCATGACGTCGGGCTGATGGAAGACCGCGCGACCTTGCGCATTTCCTCGCAGCACATCGCCAACTGGCTCCGCCATGGCGTCTGCACCAAGGCCGAGGTCGAAGCGGGCCTGATCGAGATGGCGGCGAAGGTCGATGCGCAGAACCAGGGCGATTCGGCGTATCACCCGATGTCGCCGGATCCACAGGCGAGCCTTGCCTTCCAGGCCGCGCGGGCGCTGGTGTTCGAAGGCGCGAGCCAGCCGAGCGGTTATACCGAGCCGCTGCTGCATCGCTTCCGCGCGCAGGTGAAGGCCGCTGAAGGCTAGTCCGAGCGCGCTTGGCCCTTGTTCGGCAAGCGATCCGGGACCTGCTTCAATCCCAGCGGCTCGAAGGTTTTCTTCGCTCGATCCGCCCGCGCCGCCATGTCCTTCATCACCTCGGGGTGCAGCGCGGCGACATTGTAAGATTCACCGGCATCATTCTTCACATCGACCAGATGCGCATAGCCATACTGCTCGATCGGCAGGTCCAGCGTGCGATAATAGCTGCGCACCACCAGCTTCCAGTCCTGCGTGCGGATCGCTGCGACCTTTTCGTTGTTGAACAGGATCAACTCGTCATGCGGCGATTTTGCGCCGCGCGTCTTGAGCAGGGGCGAGATGTCTTTGCCGTCGATCTCGACGGCCGGCGACGCCCGTCCGGTCCAGGCCATGATCGTCGGCATGAAGTCGATGTTCATCGCGAGCGCGTTGCTGACGATGCCTGCAGGAATTGTCCCGGGTTGGCGGGCGATGAAGGGGACGCGATAGCCGCCCTCCCAGCCTTCGCCGCCCTTGCGGTCACGGAACGGGCCAACCGACCCTTCGAACCACGGCCCGTTGTCAGAGGTCACGATAACCAGCGTGTCAGATTCCAGACCCAGCGACTTCAGCCGCGCCAGCAGCTTGCCGACCTTCTCGTCGACCTCCTCGACGACATCGCCATAGGCGGCGGCCTTCGATTTTCCGGCGTGATCGGGATGGGGGTTCTCTGGCTCATGCGGCGCGGTGAGGGCCAGCATCAAGAAGAACGGCCTGTCCTTGTTGTCCTCGATAAAGCGCAAGCCACGCGCGAAGAAGCGGGCGGTCAGCTGCTTGAAGTCGACATCTTCCTTGGTCAGCTCGACGCCTGGCTCGGCGGTATAAAGCGCCAGCGGCTTCATGTCGTGGCTGTAGGGCAGACCAAAAAACAGATCAAAGCCCTGCACGGTCGGCGGCCAGAATGGCGCCACATGCCCAAGATGCCATTTGCCGATCAGCGCCGTGGCGTAATCCGGCTTGAGCGCTTCGGCGATGGTGATCTCCGAAAGGGGCAGGCCATTGGTGTCATTGGGCTGGATGACTTCGTAGGCAAGCCCGGTGCGGATCGGGTAGCGCCCGGTCAGCAGTCCAGCGCGCGAGGGGGTGCAGATATTGGCCGAGGCGTAGAAGGTCGAGAGCAACACGCCCTCCTTCGCCATGCGATCAAGCGAGGGCGTATGGATCAGCTTGCCGCCAAAGGCGCCGACATCGCCATAGCCAAGATCGTCAGCGAGCACGATGATGATGTTGGGCTTGCGCAAGGGCTTGGCCAGCGCCTCGGGGGCCGCGGCGATCAGCGCGGCGAGACTGGCGCCGGATGTCAGCAGGTTGCGGCGATCAAGGGTCGGCTGCGGCATGGCGGTCTCCCGTGGGTCGCTCATCCTTAAGCGAGGCCATCGGTGCGCGCCAGATTGACGCCGCGTCGCCGACGTCCCTTAGGCGCCGCTCGCGCGGTTGCGAGCGAGCGCTGGCCGACGCGGTCATCAGGCTGGCCCGATTGTCCGGGCTCTGGCCAGGAACAACAGGCCTTCGCCAAAAATGAAGGCGTCGACCAACATGGGGGCGCGCCTCCGCCTCCTTGTCGCGCGCTGCAGGTGTCGCGCGCTGCAGGTCGCGGTTCGCGCCAATCCGGGCTATCCTCTCGGCTCAAGACCCGTGAGACATCCCATGACCGCCAGCCTGATGCAGACCCCTGCGCTGCAGATCATCGACATCCTGAAATTCGCCGCCGCGGCCCATGCCAAGCGAGAGATCGTCTCCCGCCTGGTGGATGAACCGCTGTGGCGCTATGACTATGCCGGTCTCCTGGCCCGCGCCGGCAGGTTGGGCAACGCGCTGCGGCGGCTCGGCGTGAAGCCGGGTGACCGGGTTGCGACACTGGCCTGGAATACCCACCGGCATCTCGAACTCTTTTATGCGGCGCCGGGCGTCGGGGCCGTGTTGCACACGGTCAACCCGCGCCTGTTTGACGAACAGATCGTCTACATCCTCAACCATGCCGAAAGCGGCATCCTCTTCTTCGACCGCAGCTTCCTACCGCTGGTCGAGCGTATCGCCGGAAATTTGCCGCACATCCGGGCCTGGGTGATGCTGGTCGATGCGGTGCATACCGAGCGCGGCGCGCTTGAGGCGGCAAGCTATGAAGCCCTGCTCGCGCGCGAAAGCAGCGAGATCGCCTGGACCAAGACCGACGAGAACGCCGGCGCCTTCCTCTGTTACACCTCAGGCACCACGGGCGACCCGAAAGGCGTGCTCTACAGCCATCGCGCCGTAGTGTTGCACGCAATGGCGGCGGGGCTCGCCGGGGCCTTCGGGTTCGCTGCGTTCGACGTGGTGATGCCGTGCTCCTCGCTCTATCACGCCACCGCCTGGGGGTTGCCTTTCGCCGCGCCGATCAATGGCTGCAAGCTGGTGCTGCCTGGAGACAAGATGGATGGGGCGAGCCTGCAAGAACTGATCGTCAATGAGGGCGTTACCTTCACCGGCGGGGTGCCGACGATCTGGACGATGTATCTTGCGTATCTTGAAAAGACCGGAGAAAGCCCGGGCGTTCTTAAGCGTGTGGTGATTGGCGGTTCAGCCGTGCCGCGCGCCATGGCCGAGACCTTCAAGAAGAAATATGGCGTCCGGGTGCTGCAGATCTGGGGGATGACCGAGACCTGCCCGCTCGGCGTGGTGTCGACGCCGACGCCGGCGTTGGCCGAAGCCGGCGAGGCTGCCATGGACGAGGCGATCTGGACGCGACAGGGCAGGCTGCAATTCGGGATCGAGCTCAAGATTGCTGATGAGAGCGGCGCTGACCTGCCATGGGATGGGGAAGCGGCTGGCGCGCTGATGGTGCGCGGCCCGTGGGTGGTGCAGCGCTATTATCGCCAGGATCATGACGCCGCCGACACCGACGGCTGGTTCGACACCGGCGACATCGCCACCATCGATCCTTATGGCTTCATGCGCATCACCGACCGCAAGAAGGACGTGATCAAGTCCGGCGGCGAATGGATTTCCTCGATCGACCTCGAGAATGTCGCCGTCGCCTGTCCGGGCGTGAAGATCGCCGCGGTGGTTGGCGTGCCGCATCCCAAATGGGAGGAACGGCCCGTGCTGGTGGTCGAACGCCACGACGGGGCCGAGGTGTCGGAAGCCGACGTCTACGCCTTCCTCGAAACCCGTATCGTCAAATGGTGGCGACCAGACGCGGTGGTGTTCGACGCCGTGCCGCTCACCGCCACCGGCAAGATCGACAAGAAAGTGCTGCGCGGCCGCTATCGCGACGCGCTGATGAACTAGGCGCGGTCGAGCTGCAGCATCACGGCGTGGCCGGTGATGGCCGGATCGGTGATCGAGTCGGCGCCGGTTTCGGCGCGGCCGGCGAAGCGGCGCATCCAGGCGCCACCCTCGGTTCGCCTCACCGTGACATCATACCAGCCACGGCTGGCCTTGATGTCGATGGTTTCCGCGTGGCCGCCCGACATTGTCTTGTCGCCCCCGGCGCCGGGAGTTGAAGCGGTCAGCGACGGGCTGGGCTTCACGATCGCCACGCGCGGCGCCGCCGCTCCGCCATAAGGGTTGCGTGTGAACGACACGCGCTGTGGCTCGCCGCTGGCGTTGAACACGATCGCGGCAGCGTCTTTTCCCGGCGGCGCGTGGAACGTCGCAGAGAGTCGCGGATCATTGGCGCGGCCGGCATAATGTCGGTGGAACCCGTTCGGCCCGAGCAGCCACAAATCATAGGACTCGCCTGCCCATGTGTCGCTGAGCGACTTGCCCGCCTCGATCGTATAGCGGCGCGGCGCGCGGTCGAGGTGCAGGCGATCGTAGACGTGGATCACGACAGCGGCCTTGCCTTCGTTGACGAAGGAGAGGCGGATGCCGTTTGCGTCCACTTGATCAATCGCATTGATGGCGTAGGGCAGCGCGCGCGAGGGGCGCACGCCCGCCGCCTGCGCCGGCGCGGCGGGCTGGGCCGGCGTCGGCGGAATGGTGCGGCCGGGCAGGGCGGCGGCGCGGTCCGCCGTGGCCTTGGTAGCGGGCAGGCCGGTTGCGAACGGCTTGTTGTTCGGCGTCTTGAAATTGAACGCGCTGGTGAGGTCGCCGCAGACGGCGCGGCGCCAAGGCGAGATGTTGGGCTCCATCACGCCGAAGCGCGCCTCGACAAACCGGATCACCGAGGTGTGGTCGAAGACCTGGGAGTTGACCCAACCGCCGCGGCTCCACGGCGAGATGACATAGAGCGGCACGCGGGGGCCGAGCCCATAAGCACGACCTATCAGCTCGTCGCGTTCGGCCTGGGGATCGGCGGGACTGCGAACAAGGTGATATTCGCCTGCCGTATCTACCGTCGATTCGCCGAGCAGCGCGCCTGAGCTGTCGTGCGCGGGCGGAGCGGGCGGCGGAACGTGATCGAAAAAGCCGTCATTCTCATCATACATCACCAGCAGGACAGTTTTCGCCCACACCTTGGGATCGGCAGTCAACGCCTCGACGACACGCGCCGTATAGTCGGCGCCCTGTGCGGGACTGGAGGGGCCGGGATGTTCGGAATCCTTTGCCGGCGAGATGATGTAGGATACTTGCGGCAGCTTGCCGGCCAGAACATCGGCCCTCAGTCCGTCGAGGTGGTAAGTGGAGACGCCCAGCGCGGCCAGGCGTGGATCACTTCCAGGTTCCTTGACCATGCTGTCGCGGAATGACTGGAATCCGATCAGCGGGTTGTCGCCGAAATTGTCGGCCATGTCCTGATAGCAGCGCCAGCTTATCCCCGCCGCCTGCAGGCGTTCGGCATAGGTGGTCCAGCGATAGGCGTGCACCGCCTTGTCGTCTTCCGACTTCGGCATGTGATCGTGCGTGTTGGAGATCGAGGGACCGCCGGCCTTGCCCGCGCCGTCATTGGTTCCGGTCCATAGGAAAAGCCGATTGGTGTTGGTGCCGCCCTGGAAGGAGCAGTGATAGGCGTCGCAGAGCGTGAAGGCGTCCGCGACAGCGTACTGGAACGGAATGTCCGCCTTCTCGAAATGACCCAGCGCATGGGCGCCCTTGAACTCCGGCCAAGCGCCCATGCGGCCATCATTCCAGGCCTTCTGTGCATCGACCCAGTTGTGCGGCGTGCCTTCCATCCGCATGTGGGCGAAGGTCTGGACCGTGTTGAGCGCAAAAGGCGACACCAGCGACGGACCGCCCTTGCGCGCGTTGGCCGTGCGCGTGTCGGCCTGGGTCCAGACGGTGCCGTTGACGCGGCCGGGCCCATCCGCCACGGGAATCGGGAAGCGGTCGCCGAACCCGCGCACGCCGCTCATCGTCCCGAAATAGTGATCGAAGGACCGGTTCTCCTGCATCAGGATCACCACATGCTCGACATCCCTGATGGTGCCGGTGCGGACTTTCGCGTCGATGGTCACAGCGTGGGCCAGCGCCGGCGGCAGGGCCAGCGCGGCGGCGGTCGCGGCGAGGAATTTGCGGCGATCGATCCGGGGAGTGATCTGGGTCATGGCAAGCCTTCCGACGGGCAGGTGAGCAATGCGACGCCGCATGACGCCACGTTCGCGCGCAAACGCCAAGAGGCGGCCGCCAGCGCCCCAACGGCGCTTTGACAAGCGAAGCCGCGCAGCTCACCTTTCGCGCCGGCAGACGACAATCGGATGACAGGGGAAGCGGCGCATGACGCGATCAATCTTGAAGGGGCTTGCTGTGGCGCTGGCCGCCGCCCTCGCCATGCCGCTCGTGGCGCACGCGCAATCGGCGCCCGCCGCTGCGTCAACCGCCATCCGCGAAGAAGACTGGGCCGTGGCGGGCCTCATGGCGCCGGCCGACATCGTGGTCGATCACTGGGGCATCCCGCACATCTTCGCCGCCAGCCAACGCGACGCCTTTTTTCTGCAGGGCTACAACGCGGCGCGCGATCGGCTCTGGCAGATCGATCTCTGGCGCAAGCGCGGACTTGGTCTGCTCTCGAAATCATTGGGGCCGGCCTATGTCGAAGAGGATCGCGCCGCGCGTCTGTTTCTCTATCGCGGCGACATGACCAGGGAGTGGGCGTCCTATGCGCCTGAGTCGCGAGACTGGGTCGGGGCCTTTGTCTCCGGGATCAACGCGTATGTCGCCGAGGTCCAGGCCGGCAAGAAACCACTACCGCCGGAATTCCGGCTGACCGCCAGCCAGCCTGAGATGTGGCAGGCGGACGACGTGCTGCGCGTCCGCAGCCATGCGCTGGTCTCCAACATAACCTCGGAAGTCGCCCGCGCCCGGGTTGTCTGTGCTGCGGGTATCGGGGCGGACCTGCTTCGCCGCAAGATCGAGCCTGAAGGCCACAAGATGGTCGTCCCCAAGGGCCTCAACCCCTGCGATGTCCCAGCTGACGTGCTGAAGGATTATCTGCTGGCGACCAAGCAGGTCGAGTTCGATCCGGCGACCGGCGCCTCGCAACACGCCGAAATTTCGGCGGAGACAGAGCTTGCGTCCGCCATCGAGGCGCAATCGAACGAGGGCTCCAACAACTGGGTGGTGGCGCCTGCGCGCACCGCGACCGGCCGCCCGATCCTCGCCAACGATCCGCACCGCCAGCTCGGCGCGCCATCCCTGCGCTATGTCGTCGGACTGAATGCGCCCGGCCTCAACCTCATCGGCGCAGGCGAGCCCGCTCTGCCGGGCGTCTCGTTCGGGCACAACAACGACATCGCCTGGGGTCTCACCATCTTCGCGATCGACCAGGAAGACCTTTATGTCTACGCGCTCAAGAAAGGCGATCCCGACAGCTACAAATACAAGTCGGGCTGGGAGAAGATGAAGCTCGTCCATGAGACGATCGAGGTGAAGGGCCAGAGCGCGCGCGATGTCATCTTGCGCTTCACGCGTCATGGGCCGGTGATGCAGATCGACGCCAAAGCCACCCGCGCCTTCGCCATGCGCACCGTCTGGGCCGAGCCGGGGCTTTCCGGCTATTTTGGCTCTTCGCGCCTGCAGACGGCGAAGACATGGGACGCGTTCAAGGCCGCCAGCAACGCCTGGGGCGCACCGCCTCTGAACCTGATTTTTGCCGACACCCAGGGAAATATCGGCTGGCATGCGGCCGGCCGCGTGCCGGTGCGCAGGAACTGGGACGGGCTGCTGCCGGTGCCGGGCGATGGCCGCTATGAGTGGGCGGGCTTCCATCCCGACGAGACATTGCCCTCGAGCTACAATCCGGCCGAGGGTTTCTTCGCCACCGCGAACGAGATGAACCTGCCGAAAGGCTATCTCAACGAGGACAAGAAGATCGCCTTCGAATGGAACGACCGTTCTCGCATCGACCGGATCAAGGAGGTGCTCAGCGCCGATGCGAAGGTCAGCCTCGCCGATTCCATGGCGCTCCAGACGGATGCAGTGAGCACCCAGTCGCGCCGGGTCACGGCGATGCTGGCGATGCTCGATTCGGAAGACAAGGATCTTGGCAAGGCGCTCGCACTGCTCAAGGCATGGGACCATAATGAGGCGACTTCGAGCGCCGCTGCCGCAATCTACGAAGTCTGGGCGGTGAAGCATCTTGGCAAGGCGACGGTGGCGCGGGTGACGCCGGACGCCGCGCGCAAGCTGGTCGGGGACGGGCATCTTGAAGCGGTGATCTCCTATCTCGAACACCCCGACAGCGCGCTCGGCGCGGATCCGCAGGCGGCGCGCAGCGCGATCTTGCTGGCGAGCCTGAAATCGGCGCTCGGCGAATTGAGAGAGCGGCTCGGCCCGGACATGGAGACGTGGACCTGGGGTCGGCTGCATCATGCGACATGGGAGCCGGCCGTCGCTGTGCTCGCCAATCCGCAGCTCAAGGCGCAGCTCACCGTCGGGCCGCTGGAGACGCCGGGCTCGGGCTCGACGCCGCGAGCGCAGACCTATCGCGCCTCGGATTTCTCGGTCACGGCCGGGGCGTCCGTGCGGATGGTGATGGATGTGGGCGCGTGGGATAATTCGGTGGTGATCAACACGCCGGGCCAGTCCGGCGATCCGATGAGCGCGCACTATCGCGATCTCTTCCCGCTGTGGGCCGCGGGCGCTTATGCGCCCCTGCGCTTCACCCGCGAGGCGGTCGACCGCGACGCCGAAACCGTGTTGCACATGTCGCCTTCAAAGTAGAGTTGCGAAGTAGAGATGGCCCACGATCATCACGACGACCATGATCATGACCACGACATGTCCGACATGTCGGACACCGAGGCCCGCGTGCGGGCGCTTGAGACGGTGCTGATCGAGAAGGGTTATGTCGATCCCGCCGCGCTCGATCTCTTGATCGACACATATGAAACCAAGGTCGGCCCGCGCAACGGCGCGCAGGTGGTGGCGAAGGCCTGGAGCGATCCGGCCTACCACCAGCGCCTGCTGACCGACGCCACGGCCGCCATCGCCGAACTCGGTTTTGTCGGCCGTCAGGGTGAGCATATGGTGGCGGTGGAGAACACCGGCGACACGCACAACATGGTCGTGTGCACCTTGTGCTCCTGCTATCCTTGGCCGGTGCTGGGGCTGCCGCCGGTCTGGTACAAGTCGGCGCCCTACCGCTCACGCGCGGTCAGCAATCCGCGGGGCGTGCTAGCCGATTTCGGCGTGAAGCTGCCGGAGGGCAAGGCGGTTCGCGTGTGGGATTCGACGGCCGAGGTTCGCTATCTCGTCCTGCCCGAACGCCCTGCGGGAACCGAAGGCTGGAGCGAGGAGAAACTCGCCGACCTCGTCACACGCGACAGCATGATCGGAACCGACCTCGCGCTTGCGCCGGGAGTTAAGCCGTGAACGGCCCGCACGACATGGGCGGCGTCGCCGGCTTCGGCCCGGTGGTTCCGGAGCCGAACGAACCTGCCTTTCATGCCGACTGGGAGCGGCGCGTGTTTGCGATGACGCTTGCCATGGGCCCGGTCGGGCGCTGGAACATCGACCAGTCACGCTCCGCCCGAGAACGCACGCCAGACTATCTCTCCCAAACCTATTTCCAGATCTGGCTCGCCGGTCTTGAGACGTTGACAGCCGAGCGGGGACTGGTGGCGCCGGCTGAGATCGACGCAGGCCATGCGCAGGGTGAGGCGCGGCCGGTGGAACGCATACTGGAAGCAGGCAATGTGGCGACGACGCTTGCGCGCGGCGGCCCCACGTTGCGTCCCAGCATCGGCCAACCCGCCTTTGCCATCGGCCAACGCGTGCGGGCGAAACGCATCGATTCCGAAGCTCATACGCGCCTGCCGCGCTATGTGCGCGGGCATGTTGGCGTGGTGCAGCTCAATCATGGATGTCATGTCTTCGCCGACGCCCACGCCGCAGGTGAGGGCGAGGCGCCGCAATGGCTCTACACCGTGCGCTTCGATGCGCGCGAGCTGTGGGGCGAGACGGCCAATCCCAGTGACGGCGTCTCGGTCGACGCCTGGCAGAGCTATCTGGAGGCGCCATGACGGTTGTTGCCGATCTCTCCGTCCTGCCCGCCATCCCGCGCGACGCCGAAGGTCCGGTGTTTCGCGAACCGTGGGAGGCGCGCGCCTTCGCCATGGCGGTCCAGCTTAATGCGCGCGGCGTGTTCGCGTGGACCGAATGGGCGGCGACGCTGGCGCGCGAGATAAAGGCCGATGAAGGAAAATCGGACTACTACACGCTCTGGCTGCGCGCACTCGAAAGGCTCGTGCAGGAGAAGGGCGTCGCTACCGCCGCCGCGCTGGCCGAAACCGCGGAGGCCTGGAAGCACGCCGCCGAACACACGCCGCATGGCCAACCGATCGAGTTGCAGCGGCGCTAACCGCGCCAGGCGTTCACCAGCATGTCGCGATGTTCCGGCGCAGCGATGGCGAACAGCGCCTCGGCCCGCGCCTCACGCGACTTGCCTTTCAGTTCGGCGACGCCGTGTTCGGTGATGATGGTGTCGGCCAACTCGGCCGGCAACGACGTCTCGCCCGCGCGCAAAGCTGGAAGAATACGCGAGCCGCCGGATCGCGCGGTTGATGGCAGGGCGATGATCGACCGGCCGCCGCGCGAGACGAGGGCGCCGCGCACATAATCCGGGGCGCCGCCGACGCTGCTGACGCGCTTGCCGTCGATGAATTCGATGTTGACGGCGCCGGACAGGTCGATCTCGATAGCCGAGTTGATCGAGTGGAAGTTCGGCGTCGCCGCCAACCCGGCCGGCCCATGCGTTTCAGGGATGGAGCGGAACTCCGCAAAGTCGCTACGCGCCAGCCAGTCGTAGAAACCGGCGTCGCCATACGCGATGCCCGTCAGATTGACCGCGCTCGCCACGATGGCGCCCGCTTCCGCCAGCGCACGGTAGTCCGCCGTGATCAGTCCGGAATGAACGCCGAGCCGGCGATGGTTCACCAGCGCCGCGATGGCCGCGCCTGGCGCCTGGCCGATGCCGGACTGGATCGCCGCCCCGTCAGGAACCAGCTCCGCGACGAAGCGGCCGATGGCGGTGAGGTCGACGGAAGGCGCGCTCGGCGGCGTTGCGATCAGCGGCGCATCGATCGGAATGGCGAGATCGATCGCATCGAAAGGAATTGCATCAGCGCGCGGCAGACGCGGCATGGCGGCGTTGATATAGGCGATGCGCCGCTTCGCGCGGCGCCAGACAATGGCGCCAACATCGCAGCAAACGCCGAACGAACACATGCCATTCTCGTCCGGCGGCGATACCTGCAGTATGGCGAGATCGAAGTCGGCCTGCGCCAGCGTCTCGCCGATGCGCGAGTAAGGCATCACCCGCAATTGCGTGCGCCCATCCGCGATGGACGTCGCCCAAGCCGGCGAAGCCATGAAGGTGGTGAAGCGACTCTCCGCGTGAACCGCGCCATAATCGAACCGGTTGATCCCCGGCACCAGGCAGGACCAGAGATCGACGCCAGCCGCAGCGTCCGGTGCAGCTATCAGCGCGTCGATGAAGGGAAGGGGCTCGCCTGTCGCACCCTGGACGATCGCCCGCTCGCCGCGCTTCAGCCAGTCCAGCACGTCCTCGCACCGGCCTTGCTTCACGCCTGACCCGCAGATTGCAGCAGGCGGCGCGCACGCTCGACCACCGGCTGGTCCAGCATTCGGCCATTGTGCGAGACGACACCGCCCTCGCGCTTGTCCCACGCAGCGAGAATGGCGCGGGCGTCCCACAGCTCGGCCTCGCTGGCGCCGAAAGCGGCGTTGAGCGCCGCGACTTGGTTTGGGTGGATGGCCAGCGCGCCTGTGAGGCCCATGCCGTGCGCGCGTTTCGCCTCGATCGCCCAGGCATCGAGATCAGTGAAGTTGCTGATCCCGCAGGCCATGCCAAGGCCCATCAGCCCGCGCGCGGCGGCG
>JANMWT010000337.1:0-9001 GCA_031394145.1 Alphaproteobacteria bacterium
CCGCCCTTTTGATGTTTCGCCCGGAGCGCAGGCCTATACGGCTAGCTCGGCTTCGGCCTTCTTGGTCGGTTTCGGATCCTCGACAAACTTGAACGACAGTTTCTCCGGGTCCTTCTTGTCGATGTCGATCTTCACACCGCCGCCCTTCTGCAGCGAACCGAACAGCAGCTCGTCAGCCATTGGCTTCTTCACATGCTCCTGGATCAGGCGGCCGAGCGGCCGCGCGCCAAACGCTTCATCATAGCCGCGCGTGGCGAGCCATTTGCGCGCTGCAGCGGTGAGGGCGATCGTCACGTTGCGATCCGCAAGCTGGGCTTCCAGCTGCAGGATGAACTTGTCGACCACCATCTCGATGATTTCCGGGGAGAGACCCGCAAATGCGATCGTGGCGTCGAGCCGGTTGCGGAACTCCGGGGTGAACAGACGCTTGATCGCCTCTTCGTCTTCGCCCTGGCGTTTGCCGCGGCCGAAGCCGATCGACTCCTTGGCGGCGTCGGACGCGCCGGCATTGGTGGTCATGATCAGGATCACGTTGCGGAAATCGACTTTCTTGCCGTTGGCATCGGTGAGCGCGCCGTTGTCCATCACCTGAAGCAGGATGTTGAACAGGTCGGGGTGCGCCTTCTCGATCTCGTCGAGCAGCAGCACGGAGTGGGGGTGCTGGTCGACGCCGTCGGTAAGCAGACCGCCCTGGTCATATCCGACATAGCCTGGAGGCGCGCCGATCAGACGCGAGACAGTGTGGCGCTCCATGTATTCTGACATGTCGAAACGCAGCAGCTCGACACCGAGGAGATTGGCGAGCTGTTTGGCGACTTCGGTCTTGCCGACGCCGGTCGGACCGGAGAACAGGTAGCTGCCGATCGGTTTGTTGGGCTCGCGCAGGCCAGCGCGCGCCAGCTTGATCGCGGTTGCAAGCTGGGTGATCGCGTTGTCCTGGCCGAACACCACGCGCTTGAGGTCGGTTTCCATCGTCCGCAATTGCTCGGCGTCCGACTTGTTGACCTGCTTTGAGGGAATGCGCGCCATCTTGGAGATGACGATTTCGATCTCGCGCGCCCCGATCTGCTTGCGGCGTTTAGCTTCCGGCACCAGCCATTGCGAGGCGCCAGCCTCGTCGATCACGTCGATCGCCTTGTCAGGCAGTTTCCGATCGGTGATGTAACGAGCCGAGAGGTCCACCGCCGTTCGGATGGCTTCATTGGTGTATTTGAGGCCGTGGAACTCCTCGAAATAGGGCTTGAGGCCCATGACGATTTTGATCGAGTCCTCGATCGTCGGCTCGACCACGTCGATCTTCTGGAAGCGCCGCGCCAGCGCGCGGTCTTTTTCGAAGTGCTGGCGATATTCCTTGTAGGTGGTCGAGCCCATGCAGCGCAGCTGGCCCGACTGCAGTGCAGGCTTCAGCAGATTGGACGCATCCATCGCCCCACCGGATGTTGCGCCGGCGCCAATCACGGTGTGGATTTCGTCAATGAACAACACCGCCTTGGGTTGCTCCTCCAGCTCTTTCACCACCGCTTTCAGACGCTCTTCAAAATCGCCGCGATAACGCGTGCCGGCCAGCAAGGCGCCCATATCGAGGGAGAAGATCACCGCATCAGCGAGAATCGCCGGCGCTTCGCCATCGACGATCTTCTTGGCCAGGCCTTCGGCAATCGCGGTCTTGCCGACGCCAGGGTCGCCGACCAGCAGCGGGTTGTTCTTGCGGCGGCGGCACAAGACCTGGATCGCCCGCTCGACTTCGGCATGCCGACCGATCAACGGGTCAGTCTTGCCTTCGCGAGCCTTCTGGTTGAGGTCGACACAATATGCCGAGAGCGCTTCACCAACCGGCTTGGTCGCGTCGTCCTCCTTCTCACCGGCGCCTTCGACCGGCTTCGACTTCGACATTCCCGGCTTCTTGGCGACGCCATGGCTGATGTAGTTGACCGCGTCATAGCGCGACATGTCCTGTTCATGCAGGAAGTAGGCGGCGTGACTGTCGCGTTCGGCAAAGATCGACACCAGCACGTTGGCCCCGGTGACTTCATCCTTGGACGATGATTCGACATGCAGCACAGCCCGCTGGACGACGCGCTGGAAGGCTGCGGTGGGATGCACCTGCCCGCCATCCTCGACGACGAACGAGGCGCAGTCATTGTCGAGGTAGTTGGCGAGGTCGCGGCGCAGCTTCTCGATGTCGAGCTTGCAGGCCGTCATCACCTCGGATGCGTCCTCATCCTCGGTCAACGCGAACAGAAGGTGTTCGAGCGTGGCGTATTCGTGCTTTCTCTCCGCCGCCAATTGCAGGGCGCGGTCGAGAGCGCGTTCAAGACTCGGAGTCAGAGAGGGCATGTGCTTCCCTAGTCCTCACGTTCCATGGTGCATTGAAGCGGGTGTTCGTTCCGCTGCGCAAGGTCCAGCACCTGGGCGACCTTGGTTTCGGCGACTTCGTAAGTGAAGACCCCGCAGACGCCGACGCCGTAGTTATGGACATGCAGCATGATCCGCGTCGCCTCTTCGCGCGACTTGTGGAAGAAATGCTCCAGCACCAGCACCACGAATTCCATCGGCGTGTAGTCGTCGTTCAGAAGCAGCACGCGATACATCGACGGCTTCTTCGTCTTCGGTTTCGTGCGAGTTGCAACGCCGGTTTCTCGATGGGTGTCCGGAGGGGTCCGTTTGTCGGCCATGAATCTCGAAATCGGGTTCTTAGGTCAGTAGTGACGCCGGCTGGGCAAAGCGCCGGCTCTGTCCCTATTAGATATTAATCCGGCAGCCGTGCGAAAGAGCCAAAGCGCGTTGTTGCACGCAAACATGCGGACCGCGGTTATTCCGGGCTTGGCCGACCCTAGATGGGGTTTGCGGCCTTCAACGCAATGCCAGCCGGCCCGGCGTAGCCTTAGGATGACATTTCCCTTGCACGGTTCATGCAGGGTTAAGCCGTCGCGGTCCAAACTCAGGTTTGTGCTGATGGGGCTCGAAACGCGAAAAAGCTTGATTTCCCTGCACTTCAGGGGTGACGCTGGTTAACAATCGAGTAAGCTCGGCGGAGGACCCTCAATCCACCGTTGTCCGTGCTCACTGATGAGGATTCCGTCCCGCATGAAGACGCTCTCCCCCGTCTCATCGCTTCGGATGGCCACTGCTGCGGCAGGGTTGGCGATTCTTGCGATTTCGCCCGCCTGGGCGGACAAATATGCCTCGATCGTGGTCGATATGGACACCGCCAAGGTGCTCCATGCCCGCGACGCCGACGCCCCGCGCTATCCAGCCTCGCTCACCAAGGTCATGACGCTCTATCTGGTGTTCGATGGGCTCGATTCCGGCAAGCTGAAGCTCAGCGATAGGCTCACCGTCTCGAAATTCGCCCAGCACCAGCAGCCCTCGCGGCTTGGCCTCAAGGCAGGCCAGACCATCACGGTCGAAGATGCCATTCGCGCCTTGGTGACCAAGTCAGCCAATGACGTCGCTGTGGTCCTCGCCGAGAAGCTCGGCGGCACCGAGGCCAAGTTCGCGGTCAAGATGACCGCCAAGGCCAAGGAACTCGGCCTCGACCACACCACCTTCAAGAACGCCTCGGGCCTGCCCAACAAGGCCCAGCTGACCACCGCGGCTGACCTCGAGAAGCTGGCCGAGGCGATGTTCAAAGGCCACCGCAACCGGTACAACTACTTTTCGACGGCAGAATTCACCTGGAAGCGCCGCCACTACGAGAACCACAACACGTTGCTGGCCAAGGTGCCCGGCGTGGACGGGATCAAGACCGGCTATACCAACGCCTCCGGCTACAATCTGATGGCCTCGGCCCAGCGCAATGGCCACCGCGTTATCGCCGTGATGCTCGGCGGTTCGACCGGACGGTCGCGCGACGAACACGTGGCCGACCTGCTCGAAGCCGCCTTCCTGGCGATCGGCGGCGGCAGCCCGGTCTTTGCCGAAGGCCCCCCTGCGACCGTCGCCAGCGCAGCCAGCAAGTTCGCGCTCGGCCCCCGGCCCAAAAACCCCGCCGATGCGCTGGCTTGGGACCAGTTGCAGAAATTCGCTGCGATCGACGCCGCCGAGCAATCCGCCGGCGGTGATCCAGCCAATCTTTCGAAGAAATCTGATGATTCAACCGAGGAGGGCGATTCCAGCGAAGACGCTGGGGAGGCCGCCGATGATGATGCGCCCGCCAAGACCGCAGCCAGGCCCGCAGCCAAGCCCGCTGTCATCGTGACGGCTGGCGCTGCTCCCATCCACGTTGCGATTTCAGCGGCGCCCGCTCTACCGCAAGCCGTGACCCTGCCAGCCGTCCCCGCGCTCGCCGCGCCTCAGCCAGTTGCAGTCGTCGAACCGGCTGCCGCCCCCGCGTCGCCCGTCGTCGACTCGCCGCTGCTGGCGCCGACGCCGACCGGGAAATAGCCGACCGGGAAATAAACGTCCGTCGGCTAGCGTTTTCGGAGCAAGCCTTTTCGAGGCAGGCTCAGGCGCCGGTCTAGAACTGCATCTCACGACCTTCGAGGCCCGGCAGTTTCAGCACGATCATCAGATCGCGGATTTCCTGGCGTGCGGCGACATGGCTCATCGTGAAGGTGACGCCCGGCCCGGCATCGGTCAGGTCCAGCAGTGACAGGCCCATCGGGAAGAGCTCGCGATAGATCACGCGCTCGGATAACCCTGGAGCAATCCGAAAACCGATGCGGCGGGACAGGTTTTCCAGCGCTTCGCCGACCCGTTGCTTGTTGCGGGCGTCCAGCGGCGACATGCGGTTGCGCATGACGATCCAATCGATCGGCCGGCGGCTGGCTTGCGCCTTCTTCTTTCGGCAGTCCCACACCAGTTCGGCATAGAAACTAGGCCTCGCGACTTCCAAAGTTTGCGGGTCGACATCACCCAGCAAGTCGAAGTCGACAAAACTATCGTTGAGCGGCGTGATCAGCGTGTCGGCCGATGAATGGGCGAGACGCGAGAGGAAAGTGTCGCCGCCGGGCGCATCGACGATGATGAATTGGTTACGCTCCGACAGGCGCTTCAGGCTGTCCTGGAAGGTTTTCGCCTCCTCCGATTCCGCCGCGTCGAGGTCGCGAGCCTGGCTTGCGTCAATGCGGATCGTCTCCGGCATCGGCAGCGGCGCGCCCGTGTTGCGGATCCAGCGGGCGCGATTTTCGAGATAACGCGAGAACGAGCGCTGACGGACATCGAGATCGACCATGCCGACCTTCATGCCCATGCGCAGCAGCGCGACGCACAGGTGCATGGCGACGGTGGATTTTCCCGCCCCGCCTTTTTCATTGCCGACCACGATGACGTGGGCGAGCCGGGTCTCACCCTCAGCGGAGGGTTGGCCGGACGCGCCGGTCTTCACCAGAGGGGCCATCAATCCCTCAGCCATGTTACCTCGGCGCTCCGCTTGGAGCGGCGGCATGGCAAGGAGACGCCAGCGTGGTCAACTCGACGCAGAGCGCATCGACGGCCGCCTCGCTGGTCAAAGGCCCGACCGATAGACGCACCGAGGAACTAGCGCGGTCATATCGCGGCTCAAGGCCGGTCAGGCGGATTTTGGGCGCCAATTTCTTCCACCCGGCTTCGGCGGCCGTTTGAGTTGGGTAGGCTGCCAGCTCGGCCTCGTAGAACATCGATTGCGGTGCGGCGAGTTGAGGCGCGGGAGCATAAATGTCTCCGGCCGGGATGCCGGCGCCAAACTTGTCGATCGTGATCCGCGACGCCTCCGGGCGAGCCTTGTCGGCCGCCTGCACCGGAATACGGGTTTCGACGGGCACGAAGAGGTCGTCCGACGGGGCCAGCGGACCCATCGTTTCGATGGCCTTGCGCAGATGAGTGAGATCGGCGTCGAGGGCGGCGACGTCGCGCTCCAGCTTGTCGAGACGCTCCGCCTCGGCCGCGGCGCGGGCCCGTCTGGCGGCGGGGGCATTGTCCGCCAGGGGCGGCTGGCCGACATGCGGCTCCTGACGGGCGAGATAGCCCTCAGCCGGAGCGAGCCGGACGCAGGCGCTCGCCAGCAAAGCCGCCAGGCCGCACACCGCCATGCGCACATAATAAGCCGCGAGGTCTTTCATCATTCGAGGATGGGCGGGGTGGGTTAACGCGGGGTTGATTCGGCCATTGCTTCAGCCCGCCGCGAAGGCCTAAAAGCCCGCGGCGACGGGGGATTGCCCCCGGTCGAACCCGGCCGGGAGCTGCCCGCGTGACGAAACGACCAGCGATGGTGATTGCCCGCACCCGCAAGGAGGCGCGCGATTGGGGCGTGGCCATGCGAGCCGCCGGGAAGCGGATCGCATTCGCCCCGACCATGGGCGCGCTGCATGCGGGCCATGTCAGCCTGGTGAAGCTGGGCCTCAGCCATGCCGATGTCGCCGCTTCGAGCATCTTCGTGAACCCGGCCCAGTTCGCCGCCAACGAGGATTTCTCGACCTATCCTCGCGCCGAGCAGCGCGACCTTGATGCGCTGGCCGAAGCTGGCTGCAGCTTCGTCTACTGCCCGGGCCCGAGCGAGATCTATCCGGCCGGAGATACGACCCGCGTGCTGGTGAAGGATCTCAGCCATATTCTCGAAGGCGAGGTGCGGCCACACTTCTTTGAGGGCGTCGCCTCGGTGGTGAGCCGCCTGTTCTTGCATATCGGGCCAGATGTCGCCGTGTTCGGCGAAAAGGACTATCAGCAGCTTCTGGTCATCAAACGGCTGACGCAGGACCTCGGCTTTCCGATCGAGATCATCGGCGCGCCGACCATCCGCGAGGCGGATGGCCTGGCGATGTCCTCGCGCAACGCCTACCTGACAGGCACGGAGCGGGTTCAGGCGGTCGAAGTCTTTCGCGCGATCAAGCAGGCGGCGGCCAACCTCGAAGCGGGACAGCCGATCGGGGTCGCCACCGACACCGCCAAGACAAGCCTAATCGCTGCCGGTTACGCCAGCATCGACTATGTCGAGGCCCGACGCGCCGACACGCTGGCGCCGTTCGGAAGTGAAACCGCTCCGATTGGATGCGCCGGGCGCATTCTCCTTGCCGCCCGCCTCGGCAGGACACGTCTGATCGACAACATGGCCTTCCAGCGAAGGTAGCAGGGTCCTAGCCGAACAGGCCCGCAAGCTCGCTGATCGCCAACGCCAGCACGACGGTGTTGAACGTGTAGGACATCAGCGCATGCCACGTCACCAGAAGGCGCATCGGTTTTGAGGTGATCTGGATGTCGGCCGTCTGTGCGGTCGCTCCGATGGTGATCGAGAAGTGGAAGAAGTCCCAGTAATCGGGGTCCTTGCAGCCTGGGAAATCGAGGCCGCCATGCTCCTCGCCATTCTCCGAGCGCGAGGTTGCGTAGTACTCGTGCGCATAGTGCTGGGCGAGGAAGGTCTGAAGGAAGACCCAGGACAGCGCCACCGTGCCAAGCCCGAGCACGGTTTCGAACACCTCAGTTGCGCCCTTGTGCGTCTTGGCCTGCGTCAGCTCGAAGACAATCGCCGTCACACTGGCGATCACCCCGCCCAGAACGAGGATCAGCATCACATTGCGCCCCTCGTCTTGGAGTGAGGCGCGCCTTCGGATGTGGTTGGGCTCGGCCGAATTCCATGCCCAGAAGACCAAGATAAGGAAACTCAATACGCCTGCGTCCCAACCGACAATCGCCGCGGTCGCCGGTTGAAGCTGCAGTGCGACTGGCGAGAGCAGCCCCGCCGCCACGCCGATGGCGATACCGACAACCAGCCGCGGCCGCGAACTTACCGGGCGCAACCAGATCGGCGCCCAGTGATCGTCAATCGTCGATTCATCCGCCATGGCGTAGCTCAGCCCCGTTCGTTCCCTCGTCCCCCTTGTCGACACGTTCAGCAGTCTACCAGGCCAGCGCCTCCTTGAGCGCGGTTTCCAGATCGGCGGATAGCGCAGGCGAGGTTCCATCAACGTCTGGCGGCGCATCGCTCGGCTCGAGATAGCGCCAGCCCTGAAATGGGCGTTTGCGTCGCGCCTGCGTGCGCACCAGCTTGGGATCGAGGTGGATCCTGCACATCCCCTTCCCGTCCTTGTCAGTTACCGCCTCGAAACCGATGATCCGCTGGCGCACGATGATGCGGTGCTTGATCACCCAGTAGAGCGAACCGCCCGCAAGCATCTCTTCGGCGCGTTTAGGGGTCATGCGGGTGTCGTGGAACGGGTTGGGCGAGGCTTTTGCCGCCCTGCGCTCCTTGATTCGCTTGATCTGCCAGCGCTCGAGGTCGTCGACATTCTCGACGCCGACGCAAAGCTTGAGCATATGAAGAGCCATGGAACGGGCTTACCCCGAATCCCTGTCGAAGCAAAAGCGCGTCAGCGCAGGTTGGCTGTGAGTCCCGGCGAATAGGTCGCAGGTTTGGAGACCAGTTGCTGGATGGCGTCGCCAGCCAGGCCAAAGGCGATGTCGGTCAGCGTTACCCTAACGCTGCGGGCCTCCGACATACCCCACCGGCCGCCCTTGGCGTCCAGCTCGTAGGACATGACGTAGCTGACGCCCCAGCGTTCGGAAAAACCGAAGGTGTAGGTCTGCTGGTAGTCGGTGAGCACGGTGCCGTCGGTGAGCTTGATCGGTCGTTCGATGCAGTAGTTGATTTCCTGGAGGTGACCGGAGGCGGCGTCCAGCGTCATGTCGCCGATCATCTGGGACGAGATCGCCTTGTCGACCGGTCCGTCATTGGGCCGGATCTGGTGGCGGAAGGCGATCGACAGCCCTTGCGCCTCGGTCACGACGCGCGCATCGGCGAGGCTCATCCGCAGGTCGTCGGCGAACAAGCGCACATCAGCCTGGCGCTCGGCCCGCCAGTCGTTCACGACATGATCGAGTTCATCATCCTTGCCGACCGAATTGGTGATGCGGAATTGATGACCTGGGTCGGCGTAGGGATCATACTCGATCTGACGAACGGCCGGCCCGCTCGTCAGCGTGGCGCGGAAAGCGGCGCGCAACCCTGGGTGGGGCTCGACGGCCTGCAGGGCCACCTCCAGCGCTTGCGCCGGCGGCATCCCGAGGGACACGGCAAATAGCAAAAGAG
>JANMWT010000364.1:0-7080 GCA_031394145.1 Alphaproteobacteria bacterium
GCGAGCTCTTTCTCATCGAGACCGCCATTATGGTCGGTATCCAGCTCTTCGAAGTGAGCCTTGAGCGAAGCCATCGGGCCGCGCAGCTCATCCTTCTGGACCATGCCATCGAGGTTGGTGTCGAGGGCGCCGATCGTCATCGACTGCATCAGCTTGGTTTGCAGGTCGTTGCGGACGTTCTTGGTCGTCTCATCCGCCCAGCGATAGTTCACGCGGAAGTACATCATCTCCTGATAGGTCTGTTCGCCCCAGGTGACGTTCTGCGTGTAGGACGGGATCGGAGCGCCATTTTCATCCCTGGTCGCTTCGCTCAGCTTCTTGTTGGCTGGCGAGTTGTCGTAGACCCAGGTCGCAACCAGCTTGGTGCCAGCCTTGATGTGGATCGGCTCGATCGGGTCATAATCGCGCTGCCAGTTGAAGTCGTACTTCGGCAGCGACAGCAGCATCGTCCTCTTGCCATCCGGATCCACTTCCATCAGCTCGACGTGGAAGCCGCGATAATGGGAGTGGGGATAGAGCGTGTAGAGGTAGGCGTCCGCCGGGAAGGTCTGATAAGCGACCTCCTTGTGGCGGGCTTCGCCGGCCGGGATCGACAGGGCGAAGTTGCCGATGACGGTCGAGCGCTTGATGTACTCCGGCGGGGCTTTCAGTGTGTAGAAGCCGACGCGCGTCACGTCGGTCGTCGCCTTGCCAGTGGTCGTATAGTGCATCTGGAAGTTCAGCTTGCCGCCGCCGGGAACCGGAGCGCCGGCATTGTCTGCCATGATCTGGGGCTGGGCGCCGGGGGTGTAGGAGCCGACCGAACCGCCCGGGATGCCGTTAGGATCGCGCGGCTTGCTCATGTCCGGAACATGGTTGGACACGACGTGGTGCAGCACGGTGCGATCGCCCGGAACGATGGCGATGGCGCGCAGCCAGGTGTTTTCCTTGAACGGGTTTTCGACGCGCTGGTTCTGGTATTCGACGATGCCTTTGGCGGGCACGTTGAACGCCGGCAGATTGACGACGACGTCAGGCTTGCCGAGCTCGACAGGCCATTCGGGCGCTTCGCTGGCGGTGTCTTTCAGGAGGTCGGCGCCTTCGCCGCGTGGGGCGCCAGCTTCGATCCAGTGGACCAGCGTCTTGGTCTGGTCAGCCGTCATGCCCTGGTCGGATTTGAAGTGGCCGATATGCGGATCGGGGAAGTAGGGCGGCATGCGCTGCGAGCGCACGGTCTCGCGGATCATCGGGGCGAAGCCTTTGACCTTTTCGTAGCTGTCAAACGAGAAGGGGGCGATGCCGCCCTTCTCGTGGCACGACACGCACTTCTCCTTGACGATCGGGGCGACGTCATTCGCATAGGAGATCTTCACGAACTCGGCCGAGCGGTCACGCTCAGGGAAGGCGATGGTCTTGCCAACCGTCACATCGAGGCGGGCCTTCTGGACGGCGACGCCCGACAGCACCGCGTCGATCGCGTTCGCCGCAAAGGCGTCCTTCGCCTTGGCTTTGACGTTCGGCGAGGACTTGGTGAAGCGGTCGTCGAGCGGGCCGTGGTAGGCGACCTTGAAGCCATCCTTGGGAACGATGACGAAGACTTCGCCTTCGCGGGCGACGCCCATGCTTTCGCCGACCAGCTGTTTCTCGTCGAGCAGGATCGGGATGCTGAGGTTGAGCTTGGTCGCCTCGGCCGCCACCGCATCGCGGGTGTCGGAGAGGTTGGAGTTCAGCATGTAGAAGAGGACGCCCTTGGCTTTGTAGGCGTCGGCGACCTTCTGCAACTCGGTTGCCGCTTCGCGCGACAGATTCGAGCCGTTGACCTGGCTCATCACCACGATCGCCGGGGCCGCCTTGAAATAGTAGAGCTCGTGAGCCAGGCGGGTCTGGTCGGCCAGCTGGAAGTTGTCGACCTTCTCGGCGACTTTCACCGGCGCGGTCACGGACGGCGAGGGAGCGGCCAGTCCGGCCTCGAGACCAGCAACGCCGATCACCCCGATAAACGCGGCGGCGACGGCCGACGACATGAGCACAGACTTCCGCATTCCATATTCTCCCACAGGTCAGATTCTGGAAATGTAATTCTCATTTCAGTATGTCCCGGGAGGGGAAATCGTCAATGACGGCAGGGCCTTTCTGGGGTCCCTATCCGCGCTCGCCGGGTCACGTTTCTGCTATCCGTTGTGTTCCATAAACAACCAAAACCGCCCGGACCTTGGGGTCCGGGCGGCTGGTTCGTGTCAACGTATCGGATTCCCCGACGTCACTCGGGTCGAACCGGTTCGATCAGGCCCAGCGCAGATCAGCCGGAGCGATCGGCAGGTTGCGCACGCGCTTGCCGGTGGCCGCATAGATCGCGTTGCAGACGGCGGGCAGGACCGGCGGCAGAGCCGGTTCGCCAAGCCCGGTCGGCGAGTTGTCGGTGATGTGGAAGTGCACATCGACCTGGGGCGCGTCCGCCAGGCGCAGGATCGGCATGTCGAAGAAGTTCGATTGCTGGGTCCGGCCCTTGTCGAAGGTGATCTTCTGGTAGAGCTGGCTGACGCCGTCGACCACCGATCCTTCCGCCTGGTTGAGCGCGTTGGTCGGGTTGATCACCTGGCTGCCGATGTCGCCGACCACCCAGACCTTCTGGACGGTGAGCTTGCCGTTCTGCGCGACTTTCACCTTCGCGACATGGGCGAAATGGCCCGAGTGCGAGTAGTAGAAGGCGATCCCCATGCCGGTGCCTTTGGGCAGCGATTTGCGATTGGCGAAGCCCGACCGCTGAGCGACCAGGTTGAGCACATCGGTCATCCGCTTGGCCGAGAAACTGGCGCGCCCCGGCGTCGGCGCAGGCGCCGAGGACGGGTTGGCGAGCAGCTCCAGTCGGAAGGCCAGAGGGTCCTTGCCTGCCGCGATCGCCACCTCATCGAGGAAGGACTGGTAGGCGAAGCAGACCGCGTTGGAGGTCGGCGCCCGCATCGGACCGGTGGGCAGGTTGGCAGGGATCAGCGACTGGTCGTAGCGCGCGTTTTGAATGAACTGCGCCGGGAACTCGGCCGCCGGCAGGTTGGCGCTGGCCAGCGTCTTGCCGTTCATGCCGAACGACACGAAGTGGTTGGTCAGCACCGCGAGCCGGCCGTCCTTGTCGATGCCCGCCTTGAAATTGTGATAGCCGCCCGGGCGATAGGGGTCGTGCTGGACATCGTCTTCACGCGTCCAGAGCAGCTTCACCGGGATATTGCCGGCCTGCTTCGAGATCGCGGCGGCTTCGACCATGTAGTCGTTCGAAAGGCGCCGCCCAAAACCGCCGCCGCAGCGAACCATGTGACAGGTGATCTTCGTCTTATCGACGCCGACCGCCGCGGCGACCATGCCGATGCCGGGGGCCGGGTTCTGCGTCGGCGACCAGATCTCGACCGTGCCGTCCGCCTTCACATGAGCCGTGGTGTTCTGCGGCTCGAGCGGCGCATGGACCAGGAAGGGATAGGAGTAGGACGCCTCGACGGTTTTCGCGGCCGAGGCCATTGCGCCTTCGGGATCGCCCGTCTTCGAGAGGTTGGCTTGCGGTGCGGCCTTGGCGAAGGCGGCGGCTTGCGCGTTGAAATCGGCCGTCGCGTAGGTCGCGCCCGGACCTTCGTCCCACACGATGTTGAGCTTCTTCGCCGCTTCCTTGGCGGTCCACCAGCTGTCGCCGACAACCGCGACGCCGTCGAGCAGGCCCATCAGGTCATTGCCGACCTGACGGACGATGAAGGCGTCGGTGACGCCCGGCACGGCTTTGGCCGCGGCGAGGTCAGCCGACTTCACCTTGCCGCCGAACACCGGCGACTTGGCGAGGTAGGCGTATTTCATGCCCGGGACGGAGACGTCGATGCCGAAGATCGGCACGCCGCGGACGATCTTGGGCGAATCCCAGTTCGGCACCGACTTGCCGATGATCCGGTAGTCTTTGGCGTCTTTCAGCTTCAGCGCATCGACCGCTGCCTTGTCCGGCGCCGGGATCTTCGCGGCCGCCTCGGCGAGCTCGCCATAGGTGGCTTTCTTCTTCGATGCGGCATGCAGCACCACGGACGGGCCAGTGGAGAGTTCAGACGCCGGCACGCTCCACTTCTGGGCCGCCGCCTGGATCATCAACCAGCGCGTGGTTGCGCCGACCTGGCGGAGCGGGACCCAGTGCTGCGGCGTCGCAAACGAGCCGCCGGCAATCTGGCTGCCGAATTTCGTATCGGCGTCGGCCTGCTCGATCTGGACCTTTGACCAGTCGGCGTCCATTTCCTCGGCGATCAGCATCGGCAGCATCGTCTTGATGCCCTGACCGATCTCCGGGTTCTTGGACATGATGCGGATCGCACCATCGCTCGCAACCGCCACGAAGATGTTGAGATTGGTGAGCGGTAGCGGGGCTTTCGGTGCACCCGGCTTGGTCACGGCGCCGGTGGTGTCGCCCGGGGTTGCGCAAGCGACTGTCATTGAGAGCAGCAGGCCGCCGCCGGCGGCGGCCGAGATCTTGAGGAAGCCGCGGCGGCTCTCATCCACCAGGGGCGATTTTGCGTGCGATTTTGCGTTTGAGCGGATCATGTCGTGGGCCATGGATCAGACCTCCCGCGTGTCGGCAGTGGGGACGCCGGCCGCCATCTTGATGGCTTGCCGGATGCGAACATAAGTGCCGCACCGGCAGGCGTTGACCATGGCGGTGTCGATGTCGCTGTCGGTCGGCTTGGGCGTCGTGGTGAGCAGCGCCGTCGCCGCCATGATCTGGCCAGCCTGGCAATAGCCGCACTGCGGCGCGTCAGCGTCGAGCCAGGCTTTCTGGATCGCCTGGCCAAGCTTGCTGTCGCCGACGCCTTCAATGGTGGCGATCTTCTTGCCGACCGCGCTGGAGACCGGCGTCACGCACGAGCGGGTGACCTTGCCATCCAAATGCACGGTGCAGGCGCCGCACGAGCCGACGCCGCAACCGAATTTCGATCCTTTCAGATCAATCTTGTCGCGGAGCACCCAGAGCAGGGGCATCTCGCCCGGCACATCGACCGAATGGGTCTTGCCGTTGACATTGAGCGTAAAAGCCATTGCTAGAGCTCCCTCCTCAGCCAGGTTCAGGGGGCCAAAGTGACCGCTTCCCGCCCTGTGTTCTGCCGCCCCATGCGTTAGGCGCGCTTAAGCGAGAATCCATAACCCCGGCGGGCGAAATCTCCAACGGTCTCGGATTTGTTGGAGCCCGAAATCGCACAGCAAACGAAACACGCTTGCGCGATTGCTGGTTTGCCTGGCCGCCGAGGGGTCAATTGTTGCGAGACGTTCGCAGGCCGCGGCGGACTGAACGCGGTACGCTATAGTTTAGAAAATATAGCGCGATCAGGCCGGCGTCGGCGGCTCGGCTCTCAGCTCCATCCCGTGTTGGGTCATCCGCCACATCAGGGCGTCGATCCGGTCCTGGCCAAAGAAGGGTTCGCCCTCGAACACGAAAAGCGGCACGCCCCAGTGGCCGGCGGCGGTCTGCGTTTCGGCGTTCGCGGCGATGATCGCGTCGAATCGGGCAGGATCGCCCGCGATCGTCGTCTCCAGCGCTTCGCCGTCGAGGCCGACCTTGCGCGCGCAACCGGCAAGATGGTCGCCAAGATGCCAGTCGTCGACCGTGCCGCCCCAGATCATGTACGAGACGGCGGCGGCATATTCGACGCCGCGGCCGCCTTCAGCGGCGGCCGCGCCGAGGCGGGTCAGCCTGTGGATAAAGGGCTGGTCGGCGGCGACCTTGCGGGTCTGGCGGTCTTGCACGATCGGGTCGGGGCGGGGCCAGCGGTAGGGGTAGCCCGACAGTTCGGCCAGGCGTTTGCAGTCCTTGGCGAGGTAGGGGGGCCAGAGCGGGTTGACCGTCTCGAAGAAGCCGGGGAGGCGCACCGCGATCGGTAGCACCGGGCGCAGGTTCACCTCGACATCCCAGACCATGCGCATCGCCTGGACCTTGTAGGTCGCAAGATAGGAGTAGGGACTGCGGAAGGAGAAGTAGAAGTCGAAGGTCAAGGTCATTCTGTCGCTCAGCCTTCGCGCGCCGCCGGTCAGAAATCACGGATTCTGAAGAAAACCTTCGGCACGGTCCCCGCGCCGATATTGATTGAAAAGTCGTCGGTATAGATATCGGCGTCTGCCCCGTCGTCCGCGAAGGTGCTGAGCCTGTCCAGCGGATCGTTCTTTCCAACGCAGTTTTCTGCAGCCTGGGCGAGCGCTGTGACGGTCGCGATTTTGGATGCGATCGGGGTCCATTCGCACTCGAAGGGCCGGAGCGCCTTGCTGCCCTGCGGAATGTGGTCCTTTACCGCGCAGCGCGCGGCGCCCCCGAGCGATCGCAGCGCGGCGTAGCGGATCGTGGTGTTGCCGCTGGCGTCCCGCACCGGCTCGCCGGACTGGGCGCCCTTGAAGCGGTCGAAGCTTGTTCCCGTCTCGACGATCACGGCGCGCAGATCGGCGCAGAATGTGGGGCCCGCAGGTGTCGGCGCCGGGGCCTGCGCGGCAGCGGTAAGGCCGAAACACGTTCCAAGCCCAAGCGCGACGAGCAATTTCACGATTTCTCCCCTGCGCCAGCGCAACCAGCCTAGGCTGAGGGGCCTCCCTCCGGCAATCGGCGCCCTTGCAATCGCAGCCGTTCCGCTGCACTTCCCGCGCAGTAAAAAGACCAGCGGTAACAAGCCCTCGTCATGCCCCAGCTCCTGCTCGAAATCCTGTCGGAAGAGATCCCTGCGCGGATGCAGGCGAAGGCCGAAGCCGACCTGGTGAAGGCGCTGATGGACCGCCTCACCACGGCTGGCCTCATCCCCGAAGGCATCAAGGGTTTTTCAGGCCCGCGCCGGCTGGTCGCCGTGGTCGAGGGCTTGGCCGTCAAGTCGGCGGACGTCTCGGAAGATCTCCAGGGCCCCAAGGAGGGAGCGCCCGACGCCGCCATCCAGGGCTTCATCAAGAAGGCCGGTTTGACCTCGATCGCGCAGGCGCATGTCCACGACGTGCCGAAGAAGGGCCGGATCTATGTCGCCCATGTCCGCAAGCCGGGCCGCGAGACAGCGAGCCTGATCGCCGAGATGGTCCCTGCGATCATCCGTGAGTTCCACTGGCCGAAATCCATGCGCT
>JANMWT010000473.1:0-1517 GCA_031394145.1 Alphaproteobacteria bacterium
ACAGTTGCCGCGCTGGGCGTTGTAGATCTACTGGCGCACCGACGGCCAGCCCGCGTGGAAAAACCCCGCGTTGTTCGCCGATGAACGCCAGCCGTCGCACTACAGCAGCGCCGACGCGAAGCGCTTCACCGAGACGCTGGCACGCCGGCTGAATGTCACCGACCGGTTTATCAAGCCCGGCTACGAAGACGTCTTCTACTACCTGTGGCGCGAACGCCGGCTGCCGGTCAATGTGGATCCGTTCGATTCGCGGCTGGACGATGAAATGGAACGCGTGCGCCTGCGCCGCGTGTTCGAGCAGAAGCTCGATGCGGTCGTCGGCTATGTGCTGCCGCTGAAGTCGGACGCCGAAGACCAGCCGGGGCTGGCCGGGTCCGCCTGGTCAACCGGGCCCTGGTTCCTGCGGGACGAGCGGATGTATCTCATCCCCGGGGACTCGCCGATGGGCCTGCGGCTGCCGCTGGACGCACTGCCGTGGGTCAGCCAAGCCGACTTTCCGTACCTGGTGGAGCAGGACCCGTCGGCGCCGCGCGGCCAGCTGCCACCGGCCACCGCCATGCAAGGGCGCTACGACAGTCCGGCCCCGTTGACCGGACAGAAGGAACCCGCGACGTTCGTGCAGGCTCCGGTGCGAGGCAAGTCCGCAGCCGGCCACAGCCGCACGGCGCTGGTCGTGGAGGTGCGCGATCCGCGCCGCGCGAATGGCCCGAAGGCCGAGGCCGCAGGCGAAAAATTCGGGATGCTGTACGTCTTCATGCCCCCGCTGGCAAAGGTCGAGCACTACCTCGAGCTGCTGGCCGCAGTCGAGGCGACGGCGCAGGAACTCGGTGTGCGCATCACGCTGGAAGGCTATCCGCCGCCGCGCGACCCGCGCCTGAAGTTGCTGCAGGTCACACCCGACCCGGGCGTGATCGAGGTCAACATCCATCCGGCGGGCAACTGGCGCGAACTGGTGGAGCACACCGAATTTCTTTACAACGCGGCGTTCGAAACGCGCCTGTCGGCCGAAAAGTTCATGACTGACGGCCGCCACACGGGCACCGGGGGCGGCAACCACTTCGTGATGGGCGGCGCGACACCCGACGACTCGCCCGTCCTGCGCAAGCCCGAGCTGCTGGCGAGCCTGCTGCTTTACTGGCACAACCATCCTTCGCTGTCGTACCTGTTTTCCGGGCTGTTCGTCGGCCCGACCAGCCAGGCGCCGCGGATCGACGAGGCGAGGAACGATTCGGTCTACGAGATCGAGATCGCGTTCCGCGAAATCGCCAGGCTGGAGGGCGAAGGAGCACTGCTCCCGTGGCTCGTGGACCGGATCCTGCGGAACCTGCTCATCGATTCCTCCGGCAACACGCATCGGTCCGAATTCTGCATCGACAAGCTGTATTCGCCGGATTCCTCCACCGGGCGGCTCGGCCTGCTCGAGATGCGCGGTTTCGAAATGCCGCCGCATGCGCGCATGTCCCTCACCCAGCAGCTGCTCCTGCGGGCGCTGGTGGCCAGGTTCTGGCGCCAGCCGT
>JANMWT010000046.1:0-7181 GCA_031394145.1 Alphaproteobacteria bacterium
GACCTCGACCAGCTTGTCGGCTGCAACGGCGACATCGAGAAATGTTCCGGGATAGCCGCCACCGGGTTCATCGACGCCACGGTACTCGATGTTCCAAACCGCAATCCCTTCGCTGCGCAGCGCCTCAGCTGCGTAGTTCATCAGCGTGCGATCGGCGACCGCCTTCTGCCAACAGCCGCCGTGGATCATCAGCACGATCGGAAACGGTCCCGCCCCCTCCGGCAGCCAGAGGTCGGCCGACTGGTAAGCCGCCGGGCCAAATGAAATCGTCTTGCTTGGTTTGGGCCGGGGCTGCTTGAGCAGGTCCGGCCAGGTCATCAGCGCGGGCGAAGCGGGCATAGCAGCGGCCTCCGCGCCGCGTGTGAGGGCCTTGGGCGGGCTCGGTGAGCAGGCCGCAATGGCGAAGATGGCGGCGTAGATGGCGGCAAAAAAGAACGGGTTGAGGCGCATGGGATCTCGATTGTGATATCTTGGTTGTTGTTTCAAGTCCCCCTCGACGGTGAGATCGACTGCGGGGTCGCTTGTGACGATCGCCTGTGAGATCGCCTGTGAGATCGCCGGAGGGTACGCCTGGGGGATCGCCTGAGCGCATCGACGCGTCAGGGCATGACCACGTTGAGTCGAATCTCCCGACAATCGTCCCGATCCGAATATCGGCTGTCGTCTCCGATCAACAGATAAAAAGCCTTTCGGACGAAAGAATAGCTCAGGATCAAAGGCGGATCGGCGCCCTTCGCGGTAATCGCGCTTTCGTCCTTTTCGACATAGAGCCGCCCCAGCTTTTCCTCGCAGGCGCCGTCGAGAATGATGCAGCCCCTGCCTTTGGATACGTTGAACGCAAAGCGCTCGCGCAGGTCGGGCTGGTCGCGCTCCGCATCGCTGTAGGATTTCTTGACGCCGTTCGTGGTGCTTTGGCTAATCTTGCATTCATAGACAAGCGTTTCAGCGTACGCTGGATGCGCGAGCACCAATGCCGCGGCTGCGGCAAAGGCAAGCCGCCGGGGCACCACCCGTGACCAGAGATCCCTACGACTGCAAGCACGAAGGAGCATGGCTTTTACCTTGAGACGCTCCTCCTCCCGGTCCGCGATATAGCACGTCCTCGTTCGCCTGAAAGGCAGGTTGAAGCCTGGCCGGATGGATGTGCCTCAGAGTGCCGGGCCTCAGATTTTTTCGTCATGCCTGACGTAACGGCGCAGGCATCGGTTTAAGATCGCGCGGGCCGGCTCGAACATGACCCCCTCTGCGAACGGGAACTTGCATCTCTCAGGGCAATCCACCTATCGCTGCCGGTCCGGTCCAGCTGCTTCCGCCCGGCGGGCGCCCCGCAACATTGCCGGCACCGACACTTCGCCCTCGCGGCAGGCGTATTCCTCGATCGGACTGTTGGACGGACGGAACTCGTATTCACCACCCCAAGGCCTTTCCCATTTGGTCGGGTCCTCGACGGTGAAGCGATAGAGCACCCGGCCCTCGCCGACGCGGGTGAATTCTTCGGTTATTTTGAGGTTGACCCAGGACCCCCGGAACATCTGCTCCGGCGGGAAGTTGGTGGTTTCCACGACCAACGTGTCGCCGTGATACCATCCGATCGAATCGCCAAGATAGGGCCGCAGACCATCGTCGCGGTGGTGCGACTCCAGACGCACGATGCGGGCGTCGTGGATCATCGCGACCAGGATGACGACATAGTCCGCGGTCTGCACGATCTGGTAGTCGGAGTTGTTCGACAACGGCAACATCACTGGACCCGCCAGATAGCCGATCGGCAGGATGCAGCGATCATCGATGCCTTGTAGCTCGGGCCCGTCAGTCGCCTTCTCGCCAGGCTTGAGAGTGTAGCGGCGGGGATCGGGCGCAGCGCCCGACTTCACCGGCGGTACGCGGCCATTGGCGGGAATTGTGATGAAGCTGGTCCGCGGCTGACCGCCAACTCGCATCGCCGGGCGGAAGATCGATCCTCTGTCTGCCGTTGCGGTCTCCGCCTCCGTCATCACCAACCGCTCGCCAAGCTCCGGCGCGCGTTCAAGACGGGTGACGCTTTCATTCGTCCAGGTCCCCTGAAGGTCGGGCCTATCGAGCAGCGTGCGAGGCGCCTGATAGGCAGCCTGAGCGTCGGCGGCCGCGACAATCATACCCGCAATGATCGAGGCAATGAAGCAACTTCCTCGCATGGGCCGTCCTCCGCCGATCATGCACCGGAGCATAAGAACAGAGCTCCGATCAGCAAAGGGGAGGCGCCATCTTCACAGAAAGCCCCGGTCTGCGCCAAGATTTGATCGCCCGATCCTTCAATCTGCGTTCCCTCGACGCATCATTGGCGCTAGGGCGAGGTTTTGAAGGCTCTGAGGTTCAGTGATGGAATATGACGATGTCGTCCTGAGGCGCCGCAGCATTCGCGGATTCAAGCCCGATCCCGTGCCGAAGGACCTGATCAGGTCGATCATCGAGGTCGCCATGCGAGCTCCCTCCTCGCTCAACACTCAACCCTGGAATTTCTATGTGGTGGCCGGCGAACCCCTGAACCGGATCCGTAAGGGCAACACCGAGCGCAACCTCGCGGGCGTTCCGGACTCAAGGGAGTTTCGCAGCGTCGGCGCCTATGAGGGCCCGCACCGGGAACGGCAGATCGAGATCGCCAAACAGCTGTTCGCAGTCATGGGAATTGAACGAGACAACAAACAGAAGCGTCAGGACTGGGTGCTTCGCGGGTTTCGCCAGTTCGACGCGCCCGTCTCGATCGTCGTGACCTACGACCGATCACTCCTCGGCAACGACATCGCTCCCTTCGATTGCGGCGCGATCACCAATGCACTGGTGAACGCTGCCTGGTCCCGTGGTCTGGGCTGCGTGATCAACTCTCAGGGCATCATGCAGTCGCCCGTGGTTCGTGAACACGCGGGGATCTCGGATAATCAGGTTATCATGATCTGTGTCGCCATGGGATTTCCTGACGACACATTTCCGGCCAACGCCGTGGTATCCCGACGCAAGTCGGTCGATGAGGCCACGGTCTTTGTCGGTTTTGACGCTTAAACTCGCGACCAACCCGGGTGGAACGAGAATTTTCAGCAAGCCGACCCCGCCCATCCTGCACCGGGTCCCCACGAGTGGCGCCGCCTCTCCGACCTCGGGCGCCAGGAAGCGGGTGTCGTCTGCAAACCCGCCTTGGCCGCGCCGACAGCAATGCTAGGCTCGCTTTGAGAACGTCAAAACCCGGTGAACCCGTGAACCGATCCGTCATCCTCGCGAGCATGATCTTTGCGGTCGGCGGCCTCGCCTCCGCGCAGGAACCGCCGCCGGCTACGCCTCAACCTGAAACCCCGCAATGGACAGGACCCACGGTGACGCTGCAGACCACCGCCGGCGACATTGTGATTACGCTCGACACGCTGGGTGCGCCCAAGGCGGCGGCGCAGTTTCTTCGCCTGGTAAAAGGCGGGCACTACAACGGGGCTTCTTTCTATCGCATCGAACCAGGCTTTATCATTCAGCTCGGCGACCTCGACGCGAAGTATCAGTATAGCGCCCCGAAACTGCCGCCTGTTAAGCTCGAGACGGAGACCAACAGGCATTCACGCGGGGCCGTGGGCCTCGCGCACGCGGATGATCCGAACAGCGGTCAATCGACATTCTACATCGATCTTGCCGAGAACGCTGCCCTCAACGCGACGCCGGGTGCGCCGCCGAACACCACGGGATATGCTGCATTCGGCCATGTCACAGCAGGCATGGATGTGGCCGAAGCGATCGCGTCGGTCGAACTCGCGCCGGAAGGCGGGCCTTTCCCGGGCAAGCTGCCGAAGGTCCCCGTCCTGGTGAAAAAGGCGGTGGTGACAAAGGAAGTGGCGCAATAGCCGCTCAAGCGGCCGTCAGCATTCGAACGCCGGTCATGAAACATCGGTGACCCGGTTGCGCGCTCGCGCCATTTGCTGATAGACGGCCCTGCGGATTGGGAGCGGCGACGGTCGGCATTGAAACCTGATCGTCACGTCTTCAATCGAACGCCTGGGCCTTCTTTACGCGATGTGGGTTCCAGAAAGATCACGCCAGCAATTTCGCATGCCCGCTGAACGCATCGACGTTGCCCATCGTGCTGTGTTCGGGGCCCATCGCTCCTTCCATCCGCTTGATGGTGGGAACCGATAGTTCTGCTGTCTCGGCAAGCTGCCTTTGGCTCCAGCTCGACAAAGCACGCGTGGCCCTGATTTGCGCAGCCGTGAGCATGTCATGGTTTTTGAATGATTCCCCAGGCGGATAGAACGCAAAGATCGATCAGATCGCGGACTGCAATTGCGCGGTTGCATCAACGTCAAGCCGGACGCGCTCACTATCAGCCGTCGCTCGTTGCGCCACGACGTCATCCAGTGCCCGGCCAGCGACGCTTCGACCGGCCATGATCTCGGCTAACGGGGCGAGGACGAAGAGGCGCTCGAACAGGCCCGGATGCGGCAAGGTGAGATCCGGCGTCGCCATCATCACATCGTCATAAAACAGCAGATCGATATCGATTGCCCGCGGCCCCCAGCGAACCGTCGGCGTTCGTCCAAGCGCTCCTTCGATTGCCTTGCAGCGCGCCAGCAGGAGGTGCGGCGCGAACGAGGTTCTCAGAAGAGCGCAGGCATTGAGAAATTCCGGCTGCTCAACGACGCCCCATGGCGGGGTTGCGTAAACGCTTGAGACCGCGAGGATTTCGACGCCATCGGTTGCACCAAGCGCCGTCAACGCGCCGGCAATGGCGTTGCAACGATCGCCGAGATTGGCGCCGAGCCCGATGCCGACCTCAGCCATCGCGGTCTCGCTCCACTTCAACGCCGACCCAGTCGACCGCCTGACGGATGGGCGCCGAGGGTTTGCGCACCTGGATCTTGACCGAGCGCACGAGTGCGAACTCGGCAAGGATCTGCTCCGCCAGGTGGTGGGCGAAGCTCTCGATCAGATTGTAGGTCGTCCCGGCGGAGACGCGCTCGGCCAAATCGCATAGCGCGCCATAGCAAACGGTCTCCGTCATCCGGTCGTGGTCGGGGTTGGGTCGATCGATCGTGCACTCAATGTCGATATAGAATTTCTGGCCGAGCGACTTCTCAGCCTTGCCGACGCCGTGGCGACCGAAGATGCAGAGGTTGGAGACCAAAACGCGGTCGCTCATGTGTAGCGCTCCAAGATATCCAGCACTGCGAACGCCTCGCGATGAGCGGCGACGTCGTGCACGCGCAAGATTGATGCGCCGCTGAGGACCGCGGCGACGCCGGCCGTCAGGCTTGCGGTGAGGCGCTGGTCCACCGGCTGACCCGTCAGGCGACCGAGGAAGGACTTGCGTGAGACGCCGACGAGGATCGGCCGACGATAATCCATCAGCGCGTCCAGCCGCGCCAGCGCTTCGAAATTCTGCTCGTAGGTTTTGGCAAAGCCGATACCGGGGTCGAGGATGATGTGTTCATAGGGTATACCTGCCCGGCTCGCCGTTGCGAACGCCGCATCGAAAAAAGCGCGCATGTCGTCGAGAAGATTAATTGCAGCATCCGCCTTGCCCCGGTTGTAAGTGACCACGATCAAGCTCTTTGTCTCCGCGACCGCCTGCGCCATCTCGGCATCTCGGGTCATGCCCCAGACATCGTTGACAATAACGGCGCCGGCCATGGCCGCGGCGCGGGCCACGCCGGCTTTGTAGGTGTCGATCGAGACCGGTCTTGCCATGTCCGCGCAGATCGTCGCCACGACCGTTTCGATGCGCCTGCATTCCTCCGTTTCCGAAACCGCGCTCGCGCCAGGCCGTGTCGACTCGCCGCCGACATCAATGATATCGGCGCCCTCCGTGGCCATGGCCGCTGCCCGAAGATGCGCCAGTTCGGGCTCGAGATAGCGACCGCCATCGGAAAACGAGTCCGGCGTGACGTTGAGAACACCCATGATCAGGCGCCGAGTGTTGAGGCTTGCCAGCAATGCGTCACGTACGAGACCGCGTCGATCGTTCAGGTCCTGCTCCTAGATCTGGCGCTTGTACGATCGCGCTATGTTTGAGGCGAACCTATCACACCGAGCGCATCAACCGCCAATGGCGGCGCTTGAGAGGTCAAACACCATCTCCTCGCGGCGGACCTGGTCCACATGCGGGGATCCCGATGGCTTGCGGAAATGGCGCGCCTCCCTACGGCATCGCCTGAACCTCGCGCCGCGCTGCGTTCCAGACCGCCCGCGCCGCGTCCGCGTTTATCGCGGCAATCGCCAGTCCGACGACCACGTCCGGCCAGGCTGAACGCCAGATGACGGGCCGCCGCCAACGCCAACCTTGAGCTCGTTCTCGCCGGCGTTTCTGCAACCTCCATCTCGCGCGTTGTGCGGCCGTCTGGA
Source organism: Alphaproteobacteria bacterium (assembly GCA_031394145.1). Classification (GTDB taxonomy): domain Bacteria; phylum Pseudomonadota; class Alphaproteobacteria; order Caulobacterales; family Hyphomonadaceae; genus UBA7672. Next base: position 6,352 of record JANMWT010000046.1, read on the forward strand.
GAGATCCGCCACGTCGAAGGACGTGGCGCTTGCGAGTTCAACTCGGACGGAGAGGTCGTCGCGATATTTGGCACCGTGCTGGATAGCTCAGAGCGCAAGAACGCGGAGATAGCGCTCGCCGAAAGCGAACATCGGTTCAGGCTGTTGGCGGAGAACTCCACCGACATCATCGCGTGCTTTGAACCCGACGGAACATCTACCTTCCTGTCACAAGCCACGCGGCAGTTTCCGGTTTCGAACCCGATGAGCTAATCGGGCGCAAGATCTACGACGTTGTCCACCCTGACGATCGCGTTCGCGTCCGGGAGGCTTTCGCTGCCTATCCGGGTCAAGGTCCAGGCGCCGCGCCAGTGAGAATTGAATATCGGGCCCTGCCAAAGGACGGCCGGGCGCTGTGGCTGGAGGCGCACCCGCGCGGCATCTTCCATCCGACGACCGGCGCTCTTATCGAAATCCAGGACGTGGTCCGTGATGTCTCCGCTCGGAAGGCGCTGGTGGCGGAAACTGTCGCCGCAAAGGAGGCGGCGGAATCAGCCACTGCAGTGAAGACGGAATTCCTAGCCAACATTAGCCATGAACTTCGAACCCCGCTCACCTCGATCATTGGCTACGCCGGCCTGCTCGACGAGACCCTGGGCCTGTCTTCCGTGACCCGTCGCCATATCGAACTCATTCGCGGCGCCAGCCGGACGCTGCTCGCGCTGGTCAACGGCATACTGGACTTCTCGCGTCTGGAGGCTGGCCGGATCACGCTGCGCCCGATGGTCTGTTCGCCAGGCCAGATTGGCCGGGAATGCCTCGACCTCCTCTCGCTGCAGGCGCTGGAAAAA
>JANMWT010000518.1:0-1763 GCA_031394145.1 Alphaproteobacteria bacterium
TTGAGGACCCGAAGAATCCGTCGATCCGACTGACCGTCACGATGGCAAACCGACTGCCATTGGAGCGGCAGACGGGGGCCGGTCTGATCTATTTCAACGAGGCTTGTAGATCGGGCAGCATCACGGGCTCCATCGTCATGCCGACGAAGTCGCGCTCATATTTCTGTGGGTCTTCAGGAAATCGAGTGGGTGATTTTGGGGTTTTCGCGCGCGGGAAGCATGCACGTGAGCACCTTCAAACGCAGATATTCCTCATCGCGCAGCCCGTAACCACCAAGGTAGTGCTACGCCAAGTTGCCAGGGCCATAGGCGAAAAGCTCAAGCGCCCGGTTGGTGTGCTCGATGAGCACGTGGAGTTGCCAAGCTACCAGGTGGGGGAGGCTGATCCGGAGTCGCCGGAGTCGCCGGAATCGATTGAACGTGCGGAGGAAAAGTTTATGTCACTTTTCGGCCTCGGAATGGGGCCGATGAGCAATGTCACGCGCATCGCGGAGAACGCCGACGCATTGGTGATGAAGGTGCAGGGGCTGGTTTCTTAAATCGATGCCATGTCGTTCGCGACTAAGCGGCCATTGATTGCGTTGAACGGTTCTGGTCGTTCAGCATGTCGCGAGCGTTTTGGTATCGCGCATGAGTTTGGGCATTTTGTACTTCATATCGGTGTGCTGACCAGCGACCGGCTTACAGAGACGCAGGCTAAATGATTGATGTAATGGAGTCTTTGTCAAATTCCTTCCTGCTTGCCACGATTGACGTCCCGCACGACGCGTATTCCGGGGTTTGGTGCGTTTTCCCGTGGGTATGCCAAGCAATTCCCACTTGCTGCAAGAGGGAAGTGTTTGCGTAAGGCGGGGCGTTCATTTTGAGCAATTTCAGCGCCTCGTTCCGCAGGAAAATTCGCAAAGCCGAAAGGTGATGCTCGTCAGGCGGTCCGCGGCTTCACTGCAATAACGTTCGCGCTACCGGCCTTCGCGTCGATGAAGTCCGCCCACCATTGCATGAGTTTGGCGCGCTCGTCAAGGTACTGCGCGCGGTGATAGGCAGCGCGCACTTCGTTGCCTTCGATGTGTGCAAGCTGGCGCTCGATGACGTCGGCATCCCACCCGCATTCATTTGCTACGGTCGAGAACAGCGCGCGGAATCCGTGAGCTGTCGCCTCGCCCTTATATCCCATGCGGGCGAGCGCGCTGTTGAACGTGTTTTCGCTCAGTGGCTTGCCGGGATAGAAGGGGCTCGGGAAAACAAGCTCCACGTCGCCGCTCAGAGGCCGCATGGCCTCGATCATTGCGAGGGCCTGGGTTGACAGCGGCACGATGTGCTCGGCCTTCATCTTCATGCGCGCGGCAGGGATGCGCCACTGCTTGCCCGGTAGATCAAGCTCGTGCCACCGTGCGCCGCGAAGCTCGCCAGGCCGGACAGCAGTGAGCATGAGCAGGCGGAGGGCATTGCGGGTGTTTGGGTCGCCCTGGTAGGCGTCGAACCGTTCAAGGTATGTTGGCAGTTCCTTTTGCGACAGGGCGGCGCGGTGCTTCACCTGCCGGGGCTTGAGCAGTTCGCCGGGTTTGAGGTCGCCCATCGGGTTGCTGGCGATGCGCTCATGGTTGACGGCATACCGGAAAACGGAGCGGACCCGCTGCAAGACGCGCGAGGCGGTTTCACCGGCACCGCGCTTTTCGATGGCCTTGATCGCGGCCGTCACTTCGCGTGGTCCGATCTCGGCGATCGGGCGGGCGCCGATGGCGGGAAAAATGTCGCTTTCGAGA
>JANMWT010000572.1:0-4059 GCA_031394145.1 Alphaproteobacteria bacterium
GCGCGCGGCGTTCCCGGATGTCGCGCAGGAATTCCCCCATCTCGATCGCCCAGGATTGATCGTGCGACCCTTCGGTCTTTGAATCGGCCAGAGGCGCGGATAATCCGATATCCGCGCAAGCGGCGCGAAACATGTCTGGCCGATAGCAGGCGACCAGGGTTGCGACATCGGCGCCGGGGTCGATCTGCCCCCAGCGCGCCATCTGGCTCACGATCCAGGCGGCGTGACTGCGCCATGGGAACAGCGCAGCGTGTCGCCCGAAGCTGAGGGCCGCCTCTCCGCTTCTCAGGGAGCGTGCGATCAGACTGGCCGGCGCACCGAGATAGCCCGGCTTCTGCAGCAGCGCACAGAGTTCATCGGCATTCTCGGGCGCATCCGCCCAGAGCGCCGCCCGTGCGACGGCCCGGGTCACCGCAAGCGCGAGCGAGGGATCGCGCTCCGCCCAGGGCTGGGACAAGCCCAGGACCTTGTCGGGCCCGCTCGGCCAAAATTCGCCAGCCTCGAGAACAATCCGGGCGTCGCTTTCGGCTTCGCAAAGCGCCCCCCATGGCGCGCCGACGCAAAACCCATCGATCTCTCCCGACCGCAGCCGCGCCGCGATGGCGGTCGGCGGCGCGACGACGATGCGAATATCTCGATCCGGGTCGACACCGGCGGAGGCTGCCCAGAAGCGCAGCATGTAGTTGTGCATCGAATAGGGAAACACGACCGCGAGGCTGATCGCCGGTCGCCCGTCAGAGCGTCTCGACCGGACCACCGCCGCCAGGGCGCCGGCTGCCGGTCCTGGCGTTCCTGCCATCTCACCCGCCAGCGCTCCTGATACGCCCAGTGCTGCACCGTGTGCATTGAGCGACATGGGGACGACCAGCGGTGCTGGATCCGACCCGATCCCGGCGTTTGCTGCGATGGCCAGCGGCGCCAACATGTGGGCGCCCTGATAAAGACCGGTCGCGGTCTTGTCGCGAATGGTCGCCCAGGACGCTTCGCGGTGAAGGCTGACGTCCAATTTCTCTTCGGCAAACAGGCCGCGTTCCTTCGCGACGATCAAGGGCGCCGCGTCGGTCAGAGCGATAAACCCGAGATCGAGCGGCTTCATGACTTTTTTCCCTTGAGGACACTGGAGAATGTCAGAAGGTCGGACGCCACCGCGCCCACCGATCGCCCTGAATTCATCGCCAGCGTGCGGAGGACGGCGTAGGCGTCTTCCTCGCTGATCTGCCGCTCTTTCATCAACAGGCCCTTGGCGCGCTCGATCGTCTTGCGGGCGGCAAGATCAGACTGCGCCTTGGACAGGTCGGTCCGCAGCTGCTGCATCAGCTGGAACCGGCTCATCGCCACCTCCAGGATCGGGCGCACGCGCGCCGGTTGCAGCCCGTCGACAATATAGGCCGCCACGCCGGCCCGCACGGCCGCTTCTCCCAGCCCCGGCTGCGTGCGGTCAACGAACATCACGATGGGCCGCGGATTGACCTGCGTCGCCTCGCGCAGGCTTTCCAGCGTGTCGCGGTCCGGGCTGTCGCAGGCGATGATGATGACATCAGGCTTGAGGCGGGCGAGCTTGGTCTCATCGAAACGGGCAAGATGCTGAAGTTCAAGTGGATGCATATCGGCCAGCCCTTCGGCGACAAGAGCCGCACGCGCAGGATCTGGATCCACGATCAGGAGCTTCATCACGGGCCGGACCATGCCGGGGACCGGCGGTTGCGCCGATGGGGCAAAGGCAATTGATGTGTCGATGGCGTGCGTCTGCTCAATTTCAGGGCGCCCCTGGCCCGGGCTCTGGCGCTTGCGATCGATGCGGCGACAAAGACAGTCGCGGGCGTCGTTCCGTCGGCGACAGGAGCTCGGAGTGGTATCGTCGACCCCAAGACTGATCGTATCTATTGCCGGTCCGGCATGTTCGCCGACCCGGCGACGCGGGGCGGCCGACCGACTCTGGTGTCTGGTTCCTTCGCGGTCATTGCTGTTGGTACACCCTGAGTCACGAGCGAAAACCCGCTGCGTTGATGATCGCCAATCCGCCGGCAATCTTTGGGTAAGCGACGGACGCTTATTCTCCGCTCCAAAGCCCTTGCACGCGGGCCTGGTCTGTCTCAATGGTGACGATATGGACAGGGCGATGCAGCTCGACCTGTTCGCCGCTGTCCTGGACAATGTGGAGACCGACGGCGAGCTCATCAACATTTGTCTCGAAGCGACGATGCTGGAAGACGACAGCATTGAGGTCGATCGCATCGACGTCCCTGCGGAGGGCGTTGCACTGCTTTAGCGCGCGACGAGACCTTTCGCGGGCGCCCAGGCTGAAGTTTCCGTTCTCTCGCCGCACGCGAAAGCGCGGCGATCTGAGAGCAAGGCTTCGGGACGAGACTGCGTTCTCAGATCAGCGTCGGCGCCGAAACGCCCATACCAGGTTTGCGAGGGAGCCGATGAGCGCGGCCAGCCCGACAAGCAGAGAGGCATCCCAAGGTCCGGTGCTCATCTCTCTGTGTCACCCCCCTGCCGGAGGGGGCGCGTGGTCGTGAAGGCCCGTTACATCGTACACGGCGCCGGTCGCGCGGCGCCTCTCCACGCCCATGTCTCTTACCTGGCTCGCGAGGCAAAGGCGGAGCGGGCCCAACCAAAGCCAGCCATTGGGAAGGCCGACGCCGGCGAATTGGGAAAATCGGTCGACTATCTCGGACGGGAAGGGCGGGCTGTTGCGGGCGAGTTCAGCTTCTACGACCAGCGCAGCGTCGACCTTGACGCCCATGCACTCACCGCTGCCTGGTCCGACGACGCCCGCCACTTCCGGCTCATCGTCAGTCCGGAAGACGGCGAGGCGCTGGGGGAACTGAAGCCGTTCATTCGGGAGGTGATCGGCAACCTCGAGGCGCGGCTTGGAACCCGGCTGGAGTGGGTTGCGGTCGATCATCGCGACACGGATAACCCCCACACCCACGTGCTGATCCGCGGGCGGCGTGCCGACGGCCAGGACCTGTTCATCCCGTCGAAATTGATTTCGTCAGGCATCCGCGAGCACGCGCAGGAGGTGGTAACCCGCGTCCTGGGGCCGCGTCTGGAGGTCGATCTTGCGCGAGAACGGCAGCGTGAGATCCAGGCGATTGATGTGACGTCCCTGGACCGGGAGTTGTTGGCGCAGGCGAGACGGGGCGCTCGAACCGAGTTTCATCGGCCGGACCTCATCGCACGACTTGAGCAGCTCGAGCGCTGGGATCTGGCGGAGCGGAGCCCAACAGGGTGGCGGTTGGCTGAAGGGCTGAGAGACCGGCTGACGGCCATGAAAGAGCGCGACGCGGTTGAGCGCAGTGGCTCACATCCGACGAAAAGACGGTCAAGCGCTCCTGGCGGCAGACGACAAGGCGCCCGTGTTCGGCGAACTGGTTCATGCGCGATTGGACGATGAATTCGGAGACCGGTTTCTCGCCGTCGTCGAGACTGGCGTTGGCGAACTTCGTTACGGCCGGTTCGCCTCCGCCGACGAACTCGCCATTCTAGCAGACGCGCCACAAGGCGCGATCGTCGCTTTCGAACCGAAAGTTGCGCGCGCCCGTCCATCCGACGAAGCGGTCACGCGGATCGCTTCGCAGACTGGCGGTCTTTACTCCACCGACGACCACGTCGGCATCGAGCCTGGGATTGATCGCGGTCTTATCGCCGCCAACATGCGACGCCTCGAAGCCATGCGCCGTGCTGGTCTCGCAGAGCGCCGGAGCGATGGCGTCTTCGTCATTCCGGCCGATCACCTGGCGCGCGCCGCCGCGTATGAGGCGCAGCTGCTGGTGAAGGCGCCCTTCGGAGCGAGGGTTGTCAGTTATTGGAGCCTCGCAGAGCAGGTCGAAGCACTTGGGCCGACGCATCTCGACCATGTCCTTGCTGGCGAGGCAGGAGAGCCACGTGGTGAAGGCGCCTTTGCCCAGCGACATGCAGCGGCGCTTCAGCGGCGCAGGCTATTCTTGATCCAGCAGGGCTGGATGAACGAGACAGACCAGCACCTCGCACCTGCAGCCTTGCGCACGATGGCCATCAACGAGCGAGCAGACCTGGCGACGCGCGTCTATC
>JANMWT010000575.1:0-5371 GCA_031394145.1 Alphaproteobacteria bacterium
CTGCTTTTCAAAGACCGTCTTGGCGAGTCCGCTCGATTTCAGCCAGCCAGCCGCGCTTCCGCCGGTTAGGCGCTCTGTCGCGCTGGTGGTCAGCTCGCTCAGTTCGGGCGGCAGATTGCCATGGGCACGCAGCTCGGACAGGTGATGCAGCAAGAGGGTGGTGACCTTGTCCACCGTGAGCCCCTGGACGTCCATCGCCTTGGTGACCTTGGCAGAGAGGGGTTCGGCCGCGTTTTGATTCTGTTGTTCGTTGAAATGCCAGGCGACCTGACCCAGCACGCCCTTGCCGTCGGCCCATAGCAGCGCCGCGCGCCAGGCGGCATAGGCTTCGTTCTTGCCGTCGGCGGAGCTGTTGAGGAGTTCGACCGTGCGCAGATATTCGCGTTCGCGGTTGTCCATGGTGGCAAGATTGCGCGTCACTTCGAAATAGACGAAATTGTACATGTTGAGCACGACATGCCAGCGCGTCATCAGCGCCGCCGATACCGATTCCCGGCGTTCGGAAAACAGCGTCTCGATGGCTTCCTTCCTTTGCGCATGGGTCGGTCCAAGATGCGCCAGCCACCCAGCGTTGCCTTTCGCCGCCACATCTCCCCATGCCGCCTGGTTGGCCTTGGTCGAAGGGCGCGAACTGTAGAACGTCCAGAGGATGAGCGGGATCGCCGCGAAATAGGTCGCCCAGAAGAACAGCAGGGTGCAGACCGCCAGCGGAATGAGCTGATCCGTGGGATATTTGGGAAGATATTCCGGGAAGGTCTTGGCCTGGCGCAGCGGCACGCCATCCTTGACTGCCATGCGCCAGCGCAGGAATGCCGCCAGAACCACCCCGGCGGCATAGATCGCCGCCATGACCAACCATTCCCCGATGCTTGCCATGATGCCCAACCCCTCATGTGTGCTGCCCGCAAGGCCGCAGCGATAGAATGAGATGGGACGAACCTTATGGACGCGCAGTGCTGCGGCTCATGTCGATCTGAGTGCTTTCAGCAATTCGCGTCAAAAAAAAACCCAATCCCACTCCTTGTACGTTATCGGGCGCTGTCGGCCATTGGCAAGCGTTCGCCCCAAAAAGTCTGAAAGACCGGCGGATTCACATTGGTGACGACGCATGGAAGGGCTTGGAATGATGGTCCCTTTTGCGAAAAGGCGTAGGACGGGGCGTTACCCCTTACGCAGCCACGCCATGCTCTGGAGAGCGTCCCAGATACCCTTCAACAGCCGTGACCGCAGCAAAAAATGGATTGGAACCGCCGCGATGAGACCGACTATCAGTCCGGTTTGTGGCGGATTTCCCTCGTCATGAACACAGCTGTAGTAAAACCAGCCGGCGACGATCGCGAGACGAAAAAGGTGACGAAGGGCGCGATAGCCGGGTATTTGATCTTCAATGGTGGTTTCGAAGCGTATTGCCGGAAGCAGCGCTGCCCAAGCGCAAGTCCAGGCGTTGCCCATAGAGGCATCAAACCCCAACATGGTTGCCATGCTTGAGTTGAGGACGTAGTAACCGGCGACCAGGGCCGGCACGGCCGCCAGGGGATAAAGCGCCATTTGCACCGGCAATGTCAGATAGGTGACGAAGGCCATGAGGAATCGCGCCGACCAGGTGCCAAACCAACTGGGGCCCGCATAGCCGGTGCCGACGCCTCCCGAACCGGGAGAATAGCCGCCGCCCATGGGCGCGTCGCCGCCACCACCGAACCCATCGCCGCCAATCGGAGCATACTGTCCTGGAACATGGCCGGGCAGCTGCTTATCGTGGCGCGGCAATCCAGGCGCCGATTCACCAATGGGATTATATCCTAGTGGGTTGCTCAAAGCGGCAGTCCCCGAATGGAGCCGGCAGAATACAACCAGAATTCGACGCATAAACCAACCACGCAGGCATATTTTCAAATTATTTTCTGGAATCAAGGCTTGCTGTTGAAGTGGCATTCGTTCCTGCCGCTTGGACGCCGGGCGACAGCACCGCTGCTCCAGAATAATCGGGTCAGATCAATAAGGCTCGGCATCTCTTCGAGCGAAGGCACCTTGGCCAGGCAATAAGAGCAGCCCAAAAATTCTGGCAATGTCTGCTATTGGCGAGGAACCGCCGGTTGTAATCTTTGACCTGACTGGCAGGAATGCGCCCGGATCCGGTCATCGGTAATTCCGTAACCTGCGGGCTGAGACTGTCGCCGAGCGGTGAAGGCAATTGGATTGGATATTACCCCGGCACCAAGGAGGCGCCCCGCAGTTGGTGACGTACGAGGTGGTCGCGCATGTCGTCGGTGACAAGTTGGAAGCGGATTACCGGCGCGGTGATCTATTCGAGAAACGCCGCCGACTGATGAATGCCTGGGCTATTCATTGCGCGACGCCACCCGCGGAACGGGGCGCGGTGGTACCGATGCGGCGGTCGGCGGAAACCAACTAAGCCCTCGCGAATCCGCGCCCTGCGATTACGGCGAAAATAATTTGGACCCGCAATCACTCAATGGGTGCTTGCCGGGCGGCCCTCCAATTAACGGCCAATAGTACATCGCAATCAGCGGGTTAGACTTCGACGCGCGCACTCGGCGTTAATGGATCGGCCCGCTATTAACATGCGAGCCGGGTAACTCTGCAAAAATCCAGTTGGGCATCGGGGGCGGAGGCTTCCGGACACCGGCGAACATATGCATCTATCCTGACCTCTTGGAGTGTCGGCGGAGACGCAAAACCCATGGGCGGAGCATACACTGCAAGCGAGGGTGCATCTTTTCCGTGGCTACCCGGCGTCGGCCTGAGCCAAGACGACGCCCGGGACATCTATGGCAACAACTCCGCGCCGCCCAATTTTGTAATGCTGACCTTAGCCATGTTGGAGCAAAGTTGCGCACCCAAAGGAAAAGCTCCCGCGGAGTGGCTGGCGGCGATAGACGCCGACGCAATGAATGCTTCGATCCGGGATTTTGCGCGGCGCAAACTCGATCTCACAGCCAACGTGTTCGACGAAGCGAGCCAGACCTACAATTGGTACGGGATAGACAACAAGAACCCCGATGGAACCCCGGTTGCAATCCCGCGCGACGTAGCGTTGCAGCGCTGTTGGACCGGCCATGCGCAATCGGTTCTGAAGGATTTGAGCAAGCGCCGAGAGACTGCGGCGGGCGCCCTTGAACGCATCTCACGCGAGTGGCGACAGTGGGTCGTTGCAGAAACGGCTAAGTTCGCGGAGCAATGGCAAGACGCGGCAGCATGGCCGCCTGCCCTTGCGCTGACCTGGATCATGTACGCGGGCGATTGGGGGCGTATGGCTGAGTGGCATGAATACGGTAGCAACATGCCAAGCGATATGCGGTTGAGCTCCATCGGTTCGTTTCTCGAAGAAGGGGACATTGTTGCAAACACCGATGCGTCGAAGGTCCTCATCCGGGCAATGCGGCTGCGGCCAGACAACGCCAGGCGGATTATTATGTTCGGGCGCCTGAACGGCCAGGGCACAACAATAGAAGTGTCTCCCACCGACCTCGTTTCATTGGAATGGGCGATCAATCCGAGCCCCACGCAGGGCGCTGTGCTCGAACCGTCGCAAGGCCCGTATCGTTCCAATCTACCGTCCTACACACATGTTCTGGTAGACGCGACGAGCTTGCTCCGGGTGTTTCCGCCTGCTGAACCCCGCCCGACCGTGGCAGGAGAGCGCGCGGCGGTGAAAGACCTTACGGCAGCCGTGGAGTTGCATCGCGCCGGCCGAGGGCCGCTGCCGGTCTTCGCTCACTGGCGCGAGACCGCAGAGGCAACCTTTTCGATCTCCGGACGGGGCGCCAGGCGATCATGGGATGAGGCAGCGGCCAAATATTCCGAACTGTCGAGCCCCAAGAACAAGTCGAAGCGTCGTGACGAAGCGGTAATTGGAATCTGAGGGGGGATGTGGTCAATTCGGAATCGGCAATGACCTCCGACCCAAACCTCGCCCCGATCCTAGAGATTTTGATGCGCGGCGGCGCTGTGGGCGCTTTCATCGGCGTGGCCATTGCGATCGCGCGACCGCCGCTCACCCCGGCGCGCGTCACCGGGGTGCTGTTCTGCCTTGCGGCGGCAGCGCACACGTTGACCCAACATCCCGCCATCAAACCGGCGCTCGGCTTCGCCTGGCCAGCGGTCTGGGCTTTCTCCATCATGGGCGCGGGACTTTTCTGGGCTTTTGCGACGGAGCTGTTCGGCGATCGTCCGCGCCTCGAACCTGTCCGCTTCGCTCCCGCGGCGCTTCTGCTCGCGATAGGTACTGCGGCAAGGCTCGCCAACGGCGCGTCCGCCGACGGATTCTTGCTCGCTCACAATCTCGTCGGCGCCGCTCTTATGATCCACGTGCTGATTGTGATCTGGAGCGGATGGCGCAACGACCTTGTCGAATCTCGTCGACGCCTGCGGGGTCCGATCCTGGCCGCGGCGGCGCTCTACGCCGTCGCGGTGATTGCTGTGCAGACATCGGAAATCTTCTGGGGTCCCGCCCATGCGCTGTCGCCCCTGGCGGCGGCGGTCCTGTTCGTCTTGGGCCTTGCCGGCATAGGTGCGTTGCTGCAAGCGGATACTGACCTTTTCGCGCTTGCCGCCGAGCCACTTCCGATGGCGCCCATGCCGGAACCTGCCCCGACTGCTTCGGATGAGGACGTCAGGATCACGCAGAAACTCGACCGTCTCATGCGTGAGGAGCGCGCCTATCGAGAAGAAGCCCTCACGATCACCGCCCTCGCGCTCAAGCTGGGCGTTCCCGAATACAAATTGCGTCGCCTGATCAACCAGCAGCTCGGTCACCGCAATTTCAGCGCGTATCTCAACCAATGGCGCCTCACAGACGCCAAAGAATCCTTGGCCGACCCTGGACAGCGCGACGTCCCCATATCTACCATCGGACTCGACGCCGGCTTCCAATCGCTTGGCCCCTTCAACCGCGCTTTCAAGGCGGAGACCGGCATCACGCCGTCAGAGTTTCGCTCAAATTCGCTGGGTGCCGCCGCGAGCGACCCGTCCGCCGCCGCGAAGACAACCGTATGATCTGAAAGCGTATTTTCAGAATCGGCCTGCCCATTTCGGAATCGGCTAGCCATTTTCCGAACGCGGCGAGCCAATCTGCGCGGACTTGGATCAGATATCTCGACGCCGGAATAGCCCGGCTCTGGAGCGATCCCGTGAACAGCATCAAATCGATCGTCGCTTGGTTGACTTGGCCCGTGATCTTCGTCGGTTCGCTGGCCGCGTTCGACCGTGCCCTCTCATTTGGCTTCGATCCCGGCCTGACACTGCTCGCACTCACCGTCATCAATATGGCGATGCTCGCCGCACTCGAACTCTGGCTTCCCGATAGGCCCGAGTGGAGCTGGACGAGCGACGGTCAGGTCGTCAACGATCT
>JANMWT010000581.1:0-8586 GCA_031394145.1 Alphaproteobacteria bacterium
GAGGGTGCAGACCAGAGCGTACCGATAGGCCCGCTCGGGCTTGGCGAAGCACATCGGCGCCAGCATCACGTCGGGCGGGATCGGGAAAAAAGAGCTTTCGGCGAAGGAGACCACGAACAGGGCCGGTTCGGCATGGCGGCCGGCGGCCAGTTTCAGGACAAAATCATAGAGACCACGCAGTATCCCTCGGCGAGGCGGCTTCTCGTCGGCGACCAGGACCGGGGCGGCGAGGGGGGAAGTTCCGTCGGTCATGGTTAAAGTCCGGACCCTATACGACACGCCCAACACGCCAGGCGATTTCGCCCTAGCACGCATCGCGCCAGACTGGCGATGCGTCGGCGGCTTCCTATCTGAAGCATCTGCACCTTCCGTCAACGGCGCCTGCCGTTTGGTCGCATTGTAGACAATTGCTGTGCCGATAATCTGCCTTCAGGGAGACATGACGCTGGATGGACAGGCTTCCGCTCGACCGCGTGAAGTGGCCGCTGATCGCCTTGCTGGCGTCGGCGGCGATGCTGGCGACAGCCCATGGCTTCGAATATTTCGCCAACCTTGCGCCCTGCCACCTCTGCTACATCCAGCGTCAGGTTTACTGGGTGGCCGGCGGCTTCGCGCTCACCGGGATTTTCGCCCATTGGCGGGGCGCCAGCGCCAGCGTCATGTCGGTCATGTGTCTTGCCCTCGCCCTGAGCTTTCTCGCCGGTGCGGGGATCGCCTCCTACCACGCCCTGGTCGAGTGGAAGATCCTGCCATCGCCGGGCTGCGAATTCGAACCGCTCAAGCTCAAGGGCGACCTCTGGGACCAGCTCGGCAAGCCGCAGAAAGTACCGTCCTGCGACGAAGCGAAATGGCGGATGTTCGGCCTGTCGATGGCAGGGTGGAATGCACTGGTCTCGCTCGGCCTGACGCTTGCCAGCCTGATCGCCGCGCTCCGCCCGATGCGCACCGACACCAACAACGAGACCCATCCCCTCGAGACGCTGGCATGAGCCGCGCTGGCGCCTCTCGGAGCCTGGGCCGGCGCCATGAAATGCTGCGCGTCGACCATGCCGGAGAATACGGCGCCGTCGCCATCTATCGCGGCCAGCTTGCCGTGTTCGGACGGCAGTCAGGCCATGAGCGCATCGTCGGCCAGCTCGCGGAGATGGCCGGGCAGGAACAAGTCCACCTCGACGCTTTCGACAAGCTGCTCGCCGAGGGTCATGTGCGCCCGACCGCACTGTCGCCACTCTGGAACGCCGCCGGCTTCGTGCTCGGCGCCGCAACCGCCCTGCTTGGCGAAAAAGCGGCGCATGCCTGCACCGAGGCGGTCGAGACGGTGATCGAGGAGCACTATGGCGACCAGGTCGCCGAACTCGCGGCGGAGGGCGAAACACGCCTCGCGGGGCGGCTTGCGCAATTCCGCGACGAAGAGATTGCCCACAAAGACCTCGCGACCGCTGAAGGGGCTGGTGAGGCGCCGGGCTATCGGCTGCTGTCGGGCCTGATCCGCACGGGCTGCCGCATGGCGATCCGGATCAGCGAGAGGGTCTGAGGCGAGGCTCTACATCTTGCCCTCCTTCAGGATCAGCCGAACCGCCGGGACGGGTCCAGGCGGCGGGACAAAGCGATGGCTCAGCGATCTTTCGACAGGTGCGGCGTGAAATTCTGCGCCGCAGCTGCGCCCCGCTCTTCCGGGCGCCGGATCCGGGCGGCATGACCCGAGTTCACGCAAAAGGCGCTGTATTCGGCCAGGCTTTTAGTATTTGACCCAGAAGTTGCCGGCCGTTAGTCAATTCGCACCAGATCGCCAGCTAGCCTTCTTGAGGCCCGCAACTGACATGCGATCCGAAGCCGTTCGCGATCTCAGCGCGTCAGTCGGATGGCGTGTCCAGATCGCAAACGGCAAGGGCCTTGGGGTAATCGTCCGATGCGCGTATTATTGACCGGTGTCGCGGGTTTTGTAGGCTTCCACGTCGCGCGCGCCTTGCTGGCGCGCGGTGATCAGGTGCTCGGCCTCGACGACCTCAACAGTTACTACGACAAGCAGCTCAAGCTCGATCGTCTGACCGCGCTGGGCGAGCCGCAGGAATTCCAGTTCGCCAAGGTCGATATCATCGACCCCGACGCGCTCAAGGCCGCCGTCGGCGACTTTCAACCCGACGTGATTATTCATCTCGCCGCCCAAGCCGGCGTACGTTACTCGCTCGTCAATCCCGGCGCGTACGTTGATGCAAACGTGCGCGGTCAACTCAACCTGCTGGAGTTGACGCGTCGGATGAAACGCGTTCCGCGCCTCGTCTACGCCTCCTCGTCATCGGTCTACGGCAATCGCACCCAAACGCCGTTTCGCGAAGACGACCGCACCGACAACCCCGTCTCGGTTTATGCCGCCACCAAGAAGTCCGCTGAAGTGATCGCTCAGACCTACGCTCATCTTTACGGGATGAGTCTCGCCGGCCTGCGTTTCTTCACCATCTATGGTCCGTGGGGCCGGCCCGACATGGCCTATTGGCTGTTCACTGACGCGATTTTGCGGGACAAGCCGATCCGGCTCTTCAACAATGGGGTCATGCGCCGCGACTTCACTGACATCCGCGACATTCTCGCCGGCATCCTCAGCATTGCCGACGGCGAACGCCCCGGCCACGAGATCTACAATATCGGCCATTCCGAACCGGTGACGTTGGCGCGTTTCCTGGCGGCGATCGAAGTCGCCGTCGGCCGAAAGGCCATCGTTGAAATGGCGCCCATGCAGCCTGGGGATGTTGGCGACACGTATGCAGATGTCTCAAAGCTTGCCGATCATTTCGGCTATCACCCCACCATTGCCATCGAAGACGGCATCAAGACCTTCGTGGACTGGTATCGCGGCTATCGCATGCACCATCCGTGAGCGGACGTGATGCGCGCGATCGCCCGCGCCAGTCGAGACAATCAAATGCCATGCAGGGGCTGCTGAGCAGTGTTGCGGCAGCAGCCGGTACGCACCGACGAGCGCGATCGGTTGCCCGCACGCCTCAGCTTTCCAGTTCGACATCCCAGTAGAGATAATCGAGCCAGGTGGCGTGCAGGTGGTTCGGCGGAAAGCGGCGGCCGATGTCCTGGAGTTCAAACGTCGTCGGCCGGTGCGGGCGGATATGCGGATGCATGCCGACATCGCGCGGCATCCGTCCGCCCTTGCGCAGGTTGCAAGGGCTGCACGCCGCGACGATGTTGTCCCAGCTTGTCCGCCCGCCTTTCGAGCGCGGGACGACGTGATCGAACGTCAGGTCCTCGGCCGAGCCGCAATAGGCGCACTCGAACCCGTCGCGCAGGAACACATTGAACCGGGTGAAGGCCGGCGGACGATCCTGGCGCACGAACTCGCGCAGCGCGATGACGGACGGGATCCGCATCGTCAGCGACGGAGAATGGACGTATTGGTCGTATTCCGCGATCACATCGACACGCTCGAGGAAGACGGCTTTCACCACCTCCTGCCACGGCCACAGCGACAACGGATAATAGGACAGAGGCCGAAAATCGGCGTTCAGCACGAGCGCTGGGCATCCAGAGGGCGCGTGCGAAATCACTTCCGCCATGCGTCTTCCCATTCATATGGGCAGGAAAGCCGCGTGCCAGGCGGGTCCGGCCAGTCTCTCCAGCTGCGCCACATGGCTCCAGCAACCGGAGTCTAAACGATTCTCAACAACAGCATCGTGACTACGAGGCGCCCTGTCCAGCCGTCCCAGCGGTACGATTTTGATCGCACGCCGAAATATGGCCGGAATGTCACGCCGCGCCGGTCTGCTGCTGGCGAGCCTGGCCAATATAGGCCCACAACATCACCGCCGCCACTCCCCGGTAGGGCCGCCAACGCTCTCCAACCTGTAGAAAATCTTTGGGTGAGCGGCGCTTGGTCTCCTCGGTCAACATCCGGTAGGCCTCACTCAGGCCGATATCGGCGTGCGGAAAGACATCGTGACGACCGAGGGCGAACATCAGATAGACATCCGCCGTCCACGGTCCGATGCCCTTCACCGCCACCAGTTCAGCCCGCGCAACATCGTCCGAGGCTTTCGCCAGCCGCCGGAAATTCAGGGCGCCCTCTTCCACCGCCGTTGCGATCGAACGGATGTGGCTTATCTTCGGACGCGAGAGACCATCCGTGCGCAAATCGTCGATTGGCGTCGCCAGCACCGCTTTCGGCGTCACCTTGCCCAGTCGTTTGACGACGCGCCCCCAGATTGTCGCCGCCGCCTTGGTCGACACTTGCTGGTAGGCGATGATGCTGGCGAGGCCGGCATAGTTCGGCTCGCGTGTGCGCCAGGCGGGTACGCCGATCGAGTTGTGCGCCCGCTTCATCACCGGACAGGCTTTCGCCAGCACACGGATGGCCGCGCCGAGTTCGGCCTCGTCGTGGACATTCATGACGTCAGCCATGACGTCAGCCATGACGTCAGGAGGGGCGTCAGGAGGGGCGTCAGACGTCGCTTCATGCTCCGCACCACAAACACCAGTGGTACGGTGGCCGGAAGAAGGTGATCAGGCGCCCGCCGGTGATGACGCCAACCCAGCAAGCAAGCGACACAGCAGCGATGATCCGCGCGCGCACCGGCGGCAGATCGTCGGGCGCGGTGTCGCGCACGGCTTGTGCCGTGGTGAGGTAGAACACGACCATGTTGGCGCCGGCGAACAACATCAGCCCGAGCTTGGTCTGGAAGGCGGGATTATAGAGATACTGCGAGGGCGCACTCATCACGAACAAAAATCCGGTCGCCACACACATCAACCAACCGGCGACCCCAAATGGAACCAGCTTGTGCAGCCCCGACAACGTGACGCCGCGGGCAACGCCAAGCATGCGCAGGTCGAACATGCCGACCGTAGCAATCAAGAGATTGAGACCGATGAAGTGGATCGATTCAGCCGTCGGCCAGCCCCACTTCGAATTCATGAAGCCAAATATTCCGGTGGCGATGCCCCATCGCTCGAGTGCGGGAATGTCAAAAATCGGATCGACCGCCATCTTAGGACACCATCAGGATGTGGTGCGTGTAGGGCAGGAATTTGCCCGCCGTCACGCCGGCCGCCCACAGCAGCAGCGCTAGCGCAGCGATCGGTCGGCTCCAGTCGGGCAGCGCCTCTCCCCTCGCCGCAACCGGAAAAAGGCGCTTGACCATCATCCGCAGAAGCAACGCTGCGCCGATGAGACAGGCGAACTTCACGGCGAACACCGGATTGGTCAGCGCCTTGGCGGGATAGCCGATGAGCAACAAGAGGCCCGAGAGGATCGAAACCGAACAAGCGATCCACATCACCGGGAAGAAGCCGCGGAATTTGTCCAGCGGCGCACGCCCGGCGAAGCCAAGCACGCGCAGACACACCGCCATCCCCGCGCCGACCAGGAAGCCCATGCCCAGCGCGTGAAAGATCAGGATGACGAAAAAGGCGTAGAGATCCTCACGCACCCAGATGCTGAGCGGCGTCTGCTCGATCCAGGCGAAAACGGCGAACATGGGCGGCCCCCGATCCCGAAGGGCCCCGACATCGCACGGAAAAGCGGCGCTGTCATTGCGCGGCGGTCGGAGCCTTGGGGCAACCAAATCTATGCAAGGAAATTCAGATCGCGGGTCGCGAAATTCTTGAGGTTCGGGAAGATCACGTCGAGCTGTGCATCCGACAGGCCAAACCACTTGCCCATCGTGCCGGCATATTGGTCGACGGACATGGTCGGCACCGAGACATTGCCCAACATGTCGGGATTGACGAACGCGCCCTGGTCGACGCCGATCGTCGGGTACTGGCCGTAGATGCTGCCGCCGCGCACCGAGCCGCCCATGACGAAATGGTGCGAGCCCCAGGCATGATCAGTGCCATCGCCATTGGTGGTGAAGGTGCGGCTGAAGTCGGAGGCGGTGAAGGTCGTCACCTGCGGGCGCACGTCGACGCCGCCAAGATTAGACAGGGTCGTGTCGAAATATGCAAGCGCGTGCGCGAGCCGCGCCATCAGCGGCGACTGGCTGGTGTTCTGGACATCGTGGGTATCGAAGCCGCCGATTGAGACAAAGAACACCTGGCGCTTGATGCCGAACGTCGCATTTGCAGCGATGATCTTGGCGATCGACTGGAGCTGGACCGCCAACTGATTGGTCTCGTTGACGCGGGTGATCGGATTGAGCAGCTGGCTCGGCGCAGCGACGCCGGTTAGCGCCGCCGAAGCAAAGGTGGTGTTGAGGAGGTCGGAGGTGTCCATGGAGCGAACTACTTTGGCGTCGTAGTCCTGACCAAAATAACTGGCGGGCCCGGTGTCGCGGACAATCGTCTGCACCAGCGCGCCGGCGCCGCTGGCGCCGAACACCGTGCTCGCCGCGCTGGCGGCCGAGTTGATGCGCAGGCCCGGGCTCGTCTGGCTGGTGCTGATCTGGTACTGGACCACGCTCTGGCCCGAGAGAAACACCGCATTGCCGGCTGTCGAGATGGCGGTGAAGACGCCGTTTGCGCCATTGCTAGCCAGGATCTGGTCAGCCATCAACCCGCCCCAGCCGCGGGTCGCGCCCTCGGCGGCCCCCGCCTGCCAAGTCGACTGCTGATCGTTGTGCGATTGCAGGTTCGAGGGCAGCTTCACGCTGCGGGCCTTGTATTGGGCCTTGGTGGTGGGGACGACCAGCGGGCCGACATTCGCCGCAACCGCAAGCCGCCCGGCCTGCCAGAGCGGCAGCATCGCCGACATGTGCGGGTTGAGCGCAAAGGTGCGCGCTGGCGCATTGGTGCCCGGAGGCACTGGATTAGGGATCGCTGAGGTAATCGGCAGCACGCCGCCCCATGCTTCGGGAACCTGGAAGTTGGCGACCGTCCGGCCGGTAACCAGGTTGACCGATCCGACCGGCGTTGCTGCTGTGCCCACCGGCATCAGCGCGATCGGCAACGCGCCCGTATTGCGCGAGGCGAAATAGCGGCCCCAGCTGTCGTTGTCGGTGGCTAGAACCATGTTGTGCGCGTCATTGCCGCCGAACATGAAGATGCAGACCAGAGCGCGATAGCCGGCCGGGGCAGTCTGCGCTGCTGCCGCGCCCATGGTCGCCAGCTGCAGGCCGAAGGTGGACGAGGCCGCCCCAACGCAGGAGAGCGCCGACATCCGGCGGAGAAGTTCGCGGCGGGTCTGTTTCGACGTGCTCATCTCAACCTCCTCAGCGCTGGATCAGGTATTCGGGCGACACCAGCGACAAGAACACCGCCATCTTCGCTCGGTTCAGTCTTGCAGCGTCGATCGCAGCCTGGTTCGAGCCGGTGGCGGCGGGTATGGCGATCGCGCTGATTAAAACGTTCAGCCGCCCCTGCAGCGTCGCCGACATGGCGCCGCCGAAGAGCAGCGTGTTCATGCGATCGATCAATGAGGCGGGCGTGTCGGCGACCGCGATCTCGGCGGTGTAAGCCGAGCGTACGTCGCGCCCCGAGCCGGCTGGCGGCGTCGAGCCGATGCCCAAATCGACCCAGGACTGGATGTTGTTGATCCAGGCTGCGACCGTAATCTCATCGACGACCTGGAATTCGGGCGCTAGCAGGGCGCGCGAACCAAGCGCAGTGGTGCCCGGCGGCGTGTAGCCAGGCCGCCAGAAATTGAAGACCGATCCTGATGTCAGCGGCGACTGGCTAAGCGCCGTGTTGGCGCTGGTCGAGGTGATTAGCCAATTGCCCGTCTGCGAGGCGGCGCCAAACGCCCTTATCCAGTTCGTCGTGCGGATCAAGGGTTCGCGCAACTTACCGAAACTCGCGCTTGTGCTGACCGAAGCATCGCGCGCCTCAGCGTCGGTCAGGATCGCCTTGACCACCGCCATCATGTCGCCGCGAACGCCCGCGCCATTGTTATTGAACACAGCCGCAACCCGACCGACATAGGCCGGGGTGGGGTTTGACGTCACCAGCTGCTGGATCAGACGGAAACTGATGAACGGTCCGACATTGGGATGATTGTAAAGCGTATCCAGTGCGGTCTTAAGATCGCCCGCGACATCAACGGTGGGGTTCGCCGCGATGGTGACGCCCAAGAATGTCTTCGCCGAGGTCGAGTGAAAGGTCGGGTAGAAGATCATCGGCGTGACGGTGCTATTAGGGTCCGCGCTGCCGCCCAAAAAAGTCGTGTTGGTCGGTGTCGGGCTGTACCAGCTGAGGCCGGTAAAGACCTTGGCGAGACCCTTGATGTCGTCGGATGTGTAGCTTGCCAGCGTCGCGCCAGTTCCATCCAGCTTGGCGGATCCGTCGGTATTGAGCTGGACAAGGCCAAGGGTCATCAGCTGCATCACCTCGCGCGCATAGTTCTCGTCTGGCGTGCGCGTGCCTGCAGCGTCTTCCTTCTGATTGGATAGGTAGGTGAGATAGCGCCCCATCATCGGGTGCAGCGTCACATCCTCGAGCAGCTTGCGGAAATTACCGAAGGCGTCCGCTTCCAGCATATCATAATAGGACGCCCCGCCCCGAATATCGACGTTGGGATCGTTGTAGGAAATGACGAAGATCTGCGACAGGGCGAAGGCCACGCGCTGGCGCAGCTGGCCGGGTTCGGTCGCCGCCTGTTTCCACCAGGTCTCGTAGAACTGGCTGGCGCTGACAGCGCCGAGCCCCGCC
>JANMWT010000044.1:0-2589 GCA_031394145.1 Alphaproteobacteria bacterium
TCGGCTTTGGTGACATCGCCGACGCGGCAGATCAGCGGCAGCAGCCAACGCGGATCGGCATTTTTCTCGCGACCGATGTTGAGGCCGAACCACACCATGTTCGGGCGATCGGGGCGGGCATAGGAATTGACGCCCGCGCCGGGCTCGGCTCGCGGGCGCGCGGCCTGCTCGCGTGGGGCGCGGTCGGGCTTGCCGTAGGGCTTGGGGTGATCGGGACGGGCG
Source organism: Alphaproteobacteria bacterium (assembly GCA_031394145.1). GTDB lineage: Bacteria > Pseudomonadota > Alphaproteobacteria > Caulobacterales > Hyphomonadaceae > UBA7672. Next base: position 223 of record JANMWT010000044.1, read on the forward strand.
ACGGGCGCCGCGCGGCCGAGATCCTTGACGTCCTCGGGGACCGGCAAGCCGGAGCGGTGCATGCGGATCAAGGCGGCTGCGAGTTGCTCGGGCGTGCGGCCTTCGAGCAGGATACGGCCGAGCGCGAGGTCCTCGGCAGTGGCGAGCTCGTCCAGAATCGGCAGTGCGAGCAGGCGCTCCTGGTCCTTGGCGGCGATCTCGCGGGCGGTGGGAGCTGCGGCCCAGACCGGATCGAGGCGGGCGGCGCCGAGCAGCGTTTCGGCCTTGCGGCGGCGGTTCGGTGGGACGATCAGCACGCTGATGCCCTTGCGGCCGGCGCGACCGGTTCGGCCGGAGCGGTGCAGCAAGGTCTCGCGATCGTTCGGCAGGTCGGCGTGGATGACCAGCGCCAGCTCCGGCAGATCGAGGCCGCGGGCGGCGACGTCGGTTGCGACGAGCACCTTGGCGCGGCCTTCACGCAGCGAGTCGAGCGCCTGGGTGCGTTCGGCCTGGCTCAGCTCGCCGGAGAGCGCGACGCAGTCGAAGCCGCGATCGAACAGGCCCTGGTGCATGCGGCGGACGCCTTCGCGGGTGGCGCAGAACACCAGCGTGGCAGGGGAGTCGTAAAAGCGCAACAAGTTGACGACAGTCGCTTCGATCGTCGCGGGCGGAATGCGCAACGCACGGTATTCGATATCGGCATGCTGCTGGTTGCGCACAGCGGTCTCGATGCGCACGGCATCGCGCTGGTAGCTGCGCGCCAGAGCCTCGATCTCACGTGGCACTGTCGCCGAGAACATCAGCGTCTGGCGTTCAGCCGGGGTGGCGTCGAGGATGAATTGAAGGTCTTCGCGAAAGCCGAGATCGAGCATCTCGTCGGCTTCGTCGAGCACGACGGTGCGCAATTGCGACATGTCGAGGCGGCGGCGCTCGAGATGATCGCGCAGGCGACCGGGTGTGCCGACGACAATGTGGGCGCCGGCGGCGAGCGCGTCGCGTTCGGCGCGCGGGTCCATTCCGCCGACGCAGGATGCGAAGCGTGCGCCGGTCTCGGCAAATAGCCATTCCAGCTCGCGCTGGACTTGCACGGCCAGTTCGCGGGTTGGGGCGATGATGAGCGCGAGCGGTTTGCCGGCGCGGTCGAATTGCTCGGCGTCGCCCAGCAGATTGGCGGCGATGGTCAGGCCGAACGCTACAGTCTTGCCGGAGCCGGTCTGGGCCGACACGAGCATGTCACGGCCGATCGATTCCGGTTCGAGCACGGCAAGCTGAACGGCAGTCGGCTCGTCATAGGCGCGCGCGACGAGCGCCCGCTCGAGAGCGGGATTCATGGTCGGAAAGGGCATAGTTGTTTGATTCCCGTGGGAGGGCCGAACCCTCATTCTGACGGGAATCGAACAATTCGATGACCGCTCAGAGACGCGCCATCAGGTGCGCCTTCAAGCTGGGATGTATCACAACCACGGAAAAGCGCCAGACGACACCTCGCCGCTGGTGAACGGGGGTCTTTCAAATAGAACGATTCCATCGGCGTAGGGTGGGTCAAGCACTTGCGCGACCCAGAATTTACGCACCAAGCAAGCCATGCTGGATCGCGTCGCGCCAGAGGCGCGCTTCGCCACGACAACGCTTGACCCAGCCTACGCCTGGGAGATTGGGATCAGTCCGCCCAGCTCGGCTCAAGCCGCCTTCTTCACTGCGGCGGTGATCTTGGCGGCGGCGTCGGCGAGATTGTCGGCGGCGACGACCTTCAAACCACTCTCGTTGATGATCTTCTTGCCGAGGTCGACGTTGGTGCCTTCGAGGCGGACGACGAGGGGAACCTTGAGGCCAACTTCCTTTACGGCTGCGATCACGCCCTCGGCGATGATATCGCAGCGCATGATGCCGCCGAAGATGTTGACCAGGATGCCCTTCACGTTGGGATCGTCGGTGATGATCTTGAACGCGGCCGTCACCTTCTCCTTGGTGGCGCCGCCGCCGACGTCGAGGAAGTTGGCCGGGCTCTCGCCATAGAGCTTGATGATGTCCATGGTCGCCATGGCGAGGCCGGCGCCGTTGACCATGCAACCGATGGTGCCGTCGAGCGTGATGTAGTTGAGGTCGAACTTCGAAGCTTCGATTTCCTTGGGGTCCTCCTCCTCCAGATCGCGATAAGTCAGGATCTCGGGGTGGCGGAACAGCGCGTTGCCGTCGAAATCCATCTTGCCGTCGAGGGCCACCAGCTTGCCGTCCTTGGTGACGACCAGCGGATTGATCTCGAGCAGGCTCATGTCCTTCTCGACGAACATCCTGTAGATGTCACCGACCATTTTCGCGCAGGCGTTGACCTGGTCGCCCTTGAGGCCGAGCGCGAATGCGATCTTGCGACCGTGGAACGGAAAGCAG